>DATBPT010000160.1:0-11859 GCA_036561205.1 Solirubrobacterales bacterium | reverse complement strand
ATGTAGTTGTGCTTCAGCGTGCGGGCTTCTTCCTGCGCCAGGACTACCACCTGCCGGGCCCGTTCTGTGAATCGCTCGAACAACTTTCCGCCTTGCTTCCCTAGTTCCGTTTACCTCAGTGCCTAAGTTCTAGCCGCGCCGGGGGACGCGACAGCGCCGGAAGTTCAATCCTCTTACTCGGCGTATCGCTGCCGCGGGATTAGAACCTCCGGTTTTCTCGACGACGGCCAGAGGCCAGTATATCGGGGCGACCCGCCCAGCCCGCTGGCCTCAGGCACGAAACCGGCCCGGCGGCCGCAAGTTGCGGCTCCGGCCGAGGACGCGGGTGATCTAAATTTTGCGCGCGTGAGCCCGGGGGACGTGAGGAGTGCGGCGCTGATGGAGTTCGCCGACGGCAACCGGCTCCGGTTCGCGGCGCGGGCCGAGCTGCCCACAAGCGGCGGCCTGCTCGGCGCCGAGGGGCTGAAGCAGAAGGGTGCGGCGAGCGGCGCGCTCCCCGGCGGCGAGCCGGGCACGGTCTGCGATCTCACCTACACCTACCGCTCCAACGACAGCACGCATACCGTCGAGCGCACGGCGGTCGTGCTCAAGGTGCCGGAGTCGATCGGCTTCGCCCCCTACCTCGGCAGCGGCGGCGGCCGTGGAAGCGGGGGCCACTCGGCGAAGGCGGTCGACCTCGACGGCGGCGGCAAGCTGCTCGCCGACGAGGGCATCAACGACGGCTGGCTCGCGGAGCTGCTCTCGCCGGCGTTCACCGAGTGGCTGGCACGCAGCCCCGAGGGCTTCGCCTGGGAGCTGTCCGACGGCGTCCTCTGCGCCTCTCGGGACGGGTTCGTGACCGAGCAGCCGGAGCTGACGCGGCTCTGTGAGGACGCCGCCCACATCGCGGCGACGATCCGCGAGGAGTGCGTCGAGGAGGTCGAGGCCGGCGAGGCGCCGCGAACGGCGGCGAAGGCCAAGGCGCCCGACGGCACGGCACGGCTGGCGGCGATGATCCTCGACCGGACGACCTTCGACAAGCCGCCGAAGGACGTCGCCGAGGCGCGGCCGAAGTTCCGCCGGCTCGCGGTCCGCCATCCCTCGACCTACTTCATCGCCCTGCTGATGACCTTCGCCTGGATGCTCGGCGTGAACATCATCGGCGGCGGCATCTTCGGCCTCCTGCTCAACCTCCCCGACCCCGGGCGGGCGGTGCTGATCTTCGAGCTCTGCCTGTTCGTGATCATCGGCTACCTCTGCCTGCGCAGCCAGATCAACGGGATCAGCTCGAAGCTCGCCGGCGAGGGCTTCTGGCGCGAGTACGCGCGCACGCGAGCGCTCACCTTCGAGGACCCGATCGGCTTCGCGGCGAGCCATGCGAAGGCGGGGCTCCCGGGGACGCCGGTCAGGGTGATGACCGGAGCCTTCGAGGGCGTCGGCGGCTCGCTGATGATCACCGGCGACGGACTCAAGCGCGGCGATTCGATCGCCCTGGTCGCCGGCCCGGACGGGCCGATCGCGACCGCCGACTTCGACGTCTCGGCGCCGGGTGCCTCCGCGGAGGCGCTCGACTCCTATGCGCAGCGGCTGGCCGCAGAGCTGAAGCAGCCCCGCTGATCGCCGTCGCCGGTGCTCAGCGACGGGCGACCCGAACCTCGGTCGCCTGGATCTGGTGCTGGCCGTAGGAACCCGGGTAGACCGGCCCGGCGGCGGCGAGCAGATCGCCGGGGCCGGGGAGCGGGTGCGGGCGCAGGTTGCGGGCGACGTCGATGACCGAGATTCCCGGTGCGGTGACCGCCTCGCGGCTGAGGAGCACGAAATGGGCGTCGCCGTCGCCGTCGGGGTCGAGGCGTTCGACGTAGACGATCGTCCCGGAGGCGGTGGCGCAGTTGGCCGCTTGCGGCTCGCACATCGGCGGGCTCGAGCCCAGGGCGACGGCGGCCGCGAGGCTGCCGGCGAGGGCCGCGAGCGCGCTCAAGCAGGTCCGGGCCGCGGCGTGTCGACCCGGGTGTGGTCGCCGACCTGAAACGGCGCCCGGAAGCGGATCCCGGTCCGGCCGACACGCAGCTCGTCGCCGTCGAGAAGGCGCCGGCGGCTGGTGACGCGCTCGCCGTTGACGAAGGTGCCGTTACGCGAGAGCCCGTCGTCGACGACGACCCATGCATCGGCGAGCCGGACCAGCTCGGCGTGCACCCGCGAGGCGTCCGCGTCCCAGGTCAGGGCGACGTCGGCCGACATCCCGCGGCCGATCGTCACCCGCTCCCAGGCATCGGGCAGCGAGAGCACGCGCTGATCCCCGCGGCCGTCCGTGTAGACGAGGTACGGGTCTCCCTGGCGCTCGGCGGCAGCAAGGTCGGCGTCGGACATCGGCTCAGGTGCGCATCGCCGGGAAGAGGACGACCTCGCGCAGGCTGCCGGCGCCGGTGAGCAGCATCACCAGGCGGTCGATGCCGAGCCCGACCCCGCCGGTCGGCGGCATCCCGTATTCGAGCGCCTCGATGTAGTCCTCGTCGAAGGGCTGCGCCTCGTCGTCGCCGCGGCGCAGCTCCTCGGCCTGCTGCTCGAAGCGCCGGCGCTGCTCGTCGGGGTCGTTGAGCTCGGTGAACGCGTTCGCGATCTCGAACCCGCCGACGTAGGCCTCCCAGCGTTCGACCAATCCGTCCTCGGAGCGGTGGCGCTTCGCGAACGGCGACATCTCCACCGGGTAGTCCATGACCAGGGTCGGCTGGATCAGGGTCGGCTCGACCTCCTTCGAGAGCAGTCCGTCGACCAGCTTGCCCCAGCCCTCGTCGTCGCTCGCCTCGGAGTCCATCGCCGCCGCCAGCGCCTCGCGGGTCGGATGCTCGAGCACGTCGATCCCGGTGCGCTCGCGGATCGCATCGCGCAGCGTCACCCGCCGCCACGGCGGTGCGAGCTCGATCTCGACCCCCTCGCGCTCGACCTTGGTCGTTCCCAGGACCTGCTCGGCGACGTGCGCGACCAGGTTCTCGAGCCGCGCCGCGGCGTCCTCGTAGTCGGCGTAGGCCTCGTACCACTCGAGCATCGTGAACTCGGGGTTGTGCTTGAACGAGACCCCCTCGTTGCGGAAGTCCTTGCCGAGCTCGTAGACCCGCTCGATGCCGCCGACGACGCAGCGCTTCAGGTAGAGCTCGGTTGCGATCCGCAGGTAGAGGTCGCGGTCGAGGGCGTTGTGGTGGGTGACGAAGGGCCGCGCCAGGGCGCCGCCGTACAGCGGTTGCAGAACCGGTGTCTCGACCTCGACGAAGCCCTGCGAATCGAGCCACTCGCGGGTCGCTGCGATCGCCTGCCCCCGCCGCCTGAACAGCTCCCGCGTCTCCGGGTTCGCGATCAGGTCGAGCTCGCGGTGGCGGAACCGCAGCTCGGTGTCCTTGACGCCGTGGAACTTGTCCGGCGGCGGGCGCAGGCTCTTGGCGAGCAGGGTCCAGCCGGTCGCCCGCAGTGAGAGCTCGCCGCGGCGGGTCTTGAACGCGGTCCCGTCGACGCCGAGCATGTCGCCCAGGTCGAGGCTCAGCAGGCGGTCGAACTCGTCCTCGCCGAGGATGTCGCGGCGCGCGTGGATCTGGATCCGGCCGCCGGCGTCGACGAGGTCGATGAAAGCCGCCTTGCCCTGGCCGCGGCGGGCGGCGATCCGGCCGGCCACCCGATAGGAGTCCTCGGTCTCCTCGCCGTCCTCGAGGCTCTCGTGGGCCTTGCGGACGCCGGCGATCGCGACGCGGCCGTCGTAGTCGTGCGGGAACGGCTCGATCCCCGCTTCGCGCAGGCGCTCGAGCTTCGCCCGCCGCTCGGCGAGCAGGTGGGACTCGGAGGGTTCTGGGTTGCTCTCGTCCGGCTCTGCCATCGCGGCGAGCCTAGTCGCTGACCGCGAGCGAAGCTAAGCGGCTTCGATCTTGGTGATCTTGAGCTTCTTCTTCGGCCCGCGGGGAACGTCGACGCTGACGATCTCGCCGCGCTTGTGGCCGACCAGGGCCTTGCCGATCGGCGACTCGTGGGAGAGCTTGTGCTCGGCGGGGTCCGCCTCGGTCGGGCCGACGATCTGGAACTTGCGCGAGTCGCCCGACTTCTGGTCCTTGACATGGACGAAGACGCCTACCCCGACCTTCTCGAGGTCGATCTTCTTCTCGTCGACGACGTTGGCCCGGCGCAGCCGTTCCTCGAGCTGGGCGATCCGCTGTTCGAGCAGGGCCTGCTCGTTCTTGGCGTCGTCGTACTCGGAGTTCTCGGCGATGTCGCCGAACTCGCGCGCTTCCTTGATCCGCACGGCGACCTCACGGCGCTTGACGGTCGAGAGATGGTCGATCTCCGACTTCAGCTTGTCGAGCCCCTCTTTGGTGATCAGCGCTTCACGAGCCACTTCGTGCCCTCTTCCTCTTATTCCCGTCTTGTTCCCGCCTGAGGGCGGGTTCCCGGCATGAAAAGACCCGAAACGCGACGCGGATTCCCGCACGCGGACCGGGCAGCGGCGCGAGATTATAGCGCCGTGCCTGGGCGGCTCGAAATCGCCGCCAAAGTGCCTGCAGGGGCCCGTTCGGCGAGCAGCTCACGAACCTCGTCGAGGCTGTTCGTGCGTTGGAAGCGGTCGGCGTCGGGCCCCTCGTAGCCGAGCCGCTCCACGTACCAGGGATAGAACTTGCGCAGGTTGCGCGCCGCCCGCTCGGCGCCCCAGTGCTCGGCGGCGCGATCGAGGATCCAATGCAGCTCGGCCTCGATCTCGGCTGCGCTCGGCGGCGCCTCGCGGCCGCCGGTGAGCTGGTCGAAGATCCACGGGTTGCCGAGCGAGCCGCGGGCGATCATCACGGCGTCGGCGCCCGAGCGCTCGTAGGCATCACGAACCTCCTCGACGCTGCGCAGTCCTCCCGAGACGATCACCGGCACCGGGTGGCCGGCGCGTTCGAGCCTTTCCGAGAGCTCGCCGACGAGCGTGTATTCGGGCCGGCCGCGGTGAAACTGGCTCGCCGGCCGCGGGTGCAGGGCGACCGCGGCGACACCGGCCTCGGCGACGAGGCGCTCGGCGAGCCCGATCCCGGACCGGTCCCCGGGCTCGATCCCCGAACGCACCTTGACCGTCACCGGCAGTCCCGAACCCTCGATCGCGGCGCGGGCGATCTCGACCGCGAGCTGCGGCTCGCGGATCAGCGCGGCCCCGGCTCCCGTCTTCAGCACCTTCGGTACCGGGCAGCCCATGTTCAGGTCGATCAGCGCCGGACCCGCCGCCGCGGCGACCGCGGCCGCCTCGCCCATCACATCGGGATCGGAGCCGAAGAGCTGGATCGAGACCGGCCCCTCGTCGGGATGCAGCCGCAGCATCTCCTCGACCGTGCGCCGGTTCCGGTGCGCGATCGCGAAGCTCGAGACCATCTCCGAGACCGCGAGGCCGGCCCCGTGGCGATGGGCCTGCAGGCGCACGAACCAGTTGCCGATCCCGGCCAGGGGCGCGAGCAGGACCCGGTTCGGAATCCGGACCGGTCCGATCTCGAACGGTGATTCGAGCGGCGGCCCGGTCATTGATTCAGCTCCCAGATCAGTCGCAGCCCGGTCAGCGTCAGCAGGTCGTCGACCTCGTCGATGGTCTCGCAGTAGGGGACGATCGTGTTCGCGAGACCGCCGGTCGCGATCACCGCGGGTTCGCCGCCGAGCTCGCCCACCATCCTGCGGGTGAGCCCGTCGATCATCCCGGCGTAGCCGAAGATCACCCCGGACTGGATCGCCGCGCGGGTCGACTTGCCGATCGCATCCTCGGGCTGGTCGAGCTCGATCCGCCCGATCCGAGCGCCGCGCTCGGTCAGAGCCGTGAGCGAGATCTCGACTCCCGGCGCGATCGCGCCGCCCAGGTACTCGCCGTCCGCCGACACCGCGTCGCAATTGATCCCGGTCCCGAAGTCCACGATCAGGCAGGCGTCACCGAAACGGTCGTACGCGGCGACCGCGTTGACGAGCCGGTCGGCGCCGACCTCGTACGGGTTGTCGATCAGGATCGGCATCCCGGTCTTTACCCCTGGTGCGATCGACAGGCAGGGGGCGTCGAAATAGCGCCCCGCCATCGCCTCGTACTGGCTGCCCAGCGGCGGCACGACCGAGGAGACGGAGAGCGCATCCACCTCACCCGGGTCGACCCCGCTCAGGTTGAGCAGCCCTGCGACCCGCTCGGCGATCTCATCGCCGGTCGCCCCGGAGACGGTCCGAAAGCGCCAGTGCTCGGCCAGCGCGGTGCCGCGGAAGGCTCCGAGGTGGGTCTGGGTGTTGCCGACGTCGATCGCGAGCAGCATGGCCTTGATTATCGCCCGGATAGCATCGCGGTCGTGGAGGCCAAGCTCTACGTGATCCCCGGCTCGCACGCGTCGCGCACGGCGATGATGATGCTCGACCGCAAGGGGATCGCCTACAAGCGCGTCGACCTGATGCCGGTGATCTCACGGGGCGTTCTGCGGGCTATGCGCTTCCCCGGGGTCACGATCCCGGCATTGAGGATCGGGGACCGCAAGGTCACCGGCTCGCGCGAGATCGCGAGAGAGCTCGACCGCGTGCAGCCCGACCCGCCTCTCTTCCCAGCCGACCCCGGTGCGCGGGCGGCGGTCGAGCAGGCCGAGGCCTGGGGGGAGGACGTGTTGCAGGGCGCCGCCCGCCGGGCGCTCTGGAATGCGCTGAAGCGCGACCGGATGCCGCTGGCGAGCTTCTCCGAGGGAGCGCGGCTGGGCGTTCCGATCGGCCTTGCCGTCAAGACCGCAGCCCCGATCGTCGCGCTCGAGGTGTGGATCAATGAGGCCACGGACGAGAACGTGCGCGCCGACATCGCGGCGCTGCCGGGGATGCTCCAGCGGATCGACGACTGGATCGCCGCCGGCGTCCTCGGCGGTCCGGAGCTGAACGCCGCCGACCTGCAGATCGGCACCAGCGTGCGCCTGCTGATGGCGCTCCAGGACCTGCGCCCGTCGATCGCCTCGCGCCCGGCCGGCGAGCTGGCGATGCGGGTCGCCCCGGACTACCCGGGCGACACCCCGCCGATCCTGCCGCCCGCCTGGCTCGAGCCGTTGGCGATTGGTCGCCGAGTGTCCAATTGACGCCGCATATGACGCCTAACCGGTCACTCGGCACTCAGAGTGGCCCGATGCGGACCACCCGCTCCTCCTCACCCAGTCCTTCAAGCGCCTCGCTCAACCGCGTCCCATCCGGCAGCGCCAACGACGCGTCGAGCTCGAGCAGCGGGACGAGCACGAACCGCCGGGCCGCCACCTGCGGATGCGGCAGCGTCAACCGCTCCGTCTCGAGCTCCGCCCCATCCAGCAGCAGCAGGTCGACGTCGAGGGGGCGCGGTCCGTGCCTGGGGCCGCCGAACATCCGGCCCTGCTCGACCTCGATCGCCTTGCAGACGTCGAGCAGCTCGTCCGGGCCGAGCTCGGTGGAGATCCGCACCGCCGCGTTGAGGAAGTCGGGCTGGTCGAGGATCTCGCCGACCGGCTCGGTCTCGTAGACCGAAGAGACGGCTTCGACCTCCACCCCGCGTTCGGTGAGGCGGTCGAGCGCTGCCCGCAGGTGGCCGAGCCGATCGCCGACGTTCGAGCCCAGCCCGAGATAGCCGACGGTCACCGGGCTTCTACCCCGCTTCCTCTGACTCTTCCTCCTCCTCGTGGTCGGGCAGCGACCGCTCGCGCGCCACCTCGACCCCGACCTCCTCGATCGCCAGCGGGATCGGCGGCTCGGGCTTGGCGGCGCGCACGCGGACCAGATCGGAGCCGAAGCGCTCCATCAGCCGCTCGCCGATCACGCCGGCGAGCCGCTCCAGGGTCCGGTAGCTGCGCTCGGTCGCGGCCAGGGCGACGATGTCGGCCACCTCCGCGTAGTCGATCGTGTCCTCGAGCCGGTCGGTGAGCACCGCGTCGCAGTCGGGGACGTCGAAGGAGACGTCGATCACCAGCCGCTGGCCGATCTCCTGCTCGGCGTCGGTGACCCCATGGTGGGTGTAGATCGAGAGGCCTCGCAGCTCGACCTGGACAGACGACTCGGCTCCCTCGCGGTGGGCATCCATGCGCCGCTGACCCTAACGCGCGAGGCGCGGTCGGCGCCACTCGGAGCGCCCGAGGATCGCGGCCGCGGCATCGAGGGCCTGGCGCGCCTCGGCGACGTCATGGACGCGGAAGACGTCGGCGCCGGCGGCCAGCGCGAGCACGTTCGAAGCCACCGTCCCTCCGATCCGGTCGCCGACCTCGCGCCCGGTGATCGCCCCGAGGAAGCGCTTGCGGGAGGTGCCGATCACCAACGGCCGCCCCAGCTCGGCGATCCTCCCCAGCCGCCGCAGCAGCTCGAGGTTGTGCTCGAGCGTCTTGCCGAAGCCGATCCCCGGGTCGAGCCAGATCCGCTCCTCGTCGATCCCGGCGGCGACGGCCGCCTCGATCCGGGCGGCGAGAAAGGCGCGCACGTCGTCGACCACATCGCCGTAGCTGGGCTCGTCCTGCATCGTCCGCGGGCTGCCCTGCATGTGCATGAGGACAACGGTGCAGCCACGCTCCGCGCAGAGTCCGGCGAGCTCGGGGTCGGCGCGCAGGGCGGTCACGTCGTTGACGATCTCGGCCCCGGCGTCGAGGGCCGCGGCGGCCACCGCCGCCTTCGAGGTGTCGATCGAGACCACCAGGCCGGCGCCGGCGAGCGCCTCGACCACCGGCCCGACCCGCTGCAGCTCGACCTCGGCGCTGACCGCCTCGGCGCCGGGGCGGGTCGACTCGCCGCCGACGTCGAGGATGTCGGCTCCCTGCGCGGCGAGCCCGCGACCGTGCGCGATCGCCGGCTCCGGCGCCAGGAAGAGGCCGCCGTCGGAGAACGAGTCCGGGGTCACGTTGACGACCCCCATCAGCTGGGGCCGGCGGCCGGTCACAGCGCCAGTATCCCCCCAGAACGACGAAGGGCGGGCCGAAGCCCGCCCTTCAACCTCGAAACTCGAGGATTCAGACCAGTGAGCAGCGACGGCGCGAGAAGTTGAACCTGATGGCTCCGTTCTCGTGGTTCAGGGTGATCACGACCTGCTGGCGGCACACGTACGTGTTGGGGCCCCGAACGACCCTGTAGAAGATCTTCGCGACCGCCTTGTGGTGCGTGATCAGGTTCACGTTGGTGGTGCCGTACTGCCCCGGAGGACAACCCTGGGTCCTCTGACACTGCTTCTTCGCCGCAAACCTGGCGGCATTCTGCGCCGTGTTGCGGTCGAGGTTGTTGGCGACGGCAATCCCGGCGACGCCAAGGCAAAGGGTCGCTGCAACCGCAGCAACCAGCCAGACGCGGGCGCCCCGAGTCCCCCCTGCTCGCTTCTTCATCTGATTCCTTTCGGTACGGAGAGTGGTTCTTACTGCGCGAATCTATCGCGATCAGGGGCGGATTAGCAAGGGTTTTGACGGCCGGCGTTACGGGCGGTCGTCGGCGCGCATCTCGGCCGAGCCGCCGGCGAAGCCGGGGCGCGGCTGCGAGATCGGGCGCGGTCCCTCGCGGCCGGCGCTCCGCTCGGGCTCCGAGGGCTCCGCCTCGGGGGGCTCGGGCTCGGAGTCCTCGACCGGGAAGACCTCCTCGGCGGGGACGCCGTCGAGCAGCTTCGCGAACTGCTCGGCGTCGATCGTCTCGCGCTCGAGCAGCAGATTGGAGATCCGGTCGAGGTCCTCGCGGCGCTCGACCAGGATGTCCTTGGCGGACTGGTGCGCCTCTTCGACGATCCGGCGGATCTCGTCGTCGATCTCGCGCGCGATCTCGTCCGAGTAGTCGGGCTCGGAGGAGAACTCGCGGCCCAGGAACGGCATCGAGCGATCGTGGCCGAAGACGCGCGGGCCGAGCCGCTCCGACATGCCGTAGCGCATCACCATCTGCTTCGCCGTCTCGGTCACCTTCTCGAGGTCGTTGGAGGCGCCCGTGGTGATCTCGCCGAAGACGATCTCCTCGGCGGCGCGGCCGCCGAGCGTCATCGCCATCGTGTCGCCGAGCTCGGCGCGCGTGGTCAGGAACTTGTCCTCGCCCGGGAGCGAGATCGTGTAGCCGAGCGCCTGGCCGCGGCCGATGATCGAAACCTTGTGCACCGGGTCGCAGTTGGGCAGCACATGGCCGACGATCGCGTGGCCCATCTCGTGGAATGCGGTCACCAGGCGCTCCTTCTCCGACATCACCCGGGTCTTCTTCTCGGGGCCGGCGATCACGCGCATGATCCCTTCCTCGAGCTCGTCCTGGGTGATCTCGCGCTTGCCCGAGCGCGCGGTCAGCAGCGCCGACTCGTTGATCAGGTTGGCGAGGTCGGCACCCGTGAAGCCCGGGGTCTGGCCGGCGAGCGCGTCGAGGTCGATCTGCTTCGCCAGCGGCTTGCCCCGCGTGTGCACCTCGAGGATCTTCTTGCGGCCGCGGCGGTCGGGACGGTCGACGACGATCTGACGATCGAAGCGGCCCGGACGCAGCAGCGCCGGGTCGAGGATGTCGGGCCTGTTGGTGGCCGCGATCAGGATGATGTTGTCGGTCATCGTGAACCCGTCCATCTCCACCAGGAGCTGGTTCAGGGTCTGCTCGCGCTCGTCGTGACCGCCGCCCATGCCGGCGCCGCGATGGCGGCCGACGGCGTCGATCTCGTCCATGAAGATGATGCAGGGCGAGTTCTGCTTCGCCTGCTCGAACAGGTCGCGGACGCGGCTGGCGCCGACGCCGACGAACATCTCGACGAAGTCGGAGCCCGAGATCGAGAAGAACGGGACCCCGGCCTCGCCGGCAACCGCGCGCGCCAGCAGCGTCTTACCGGTGCCCGGGGGGCCGTAGAGGAGCACGCCCTTCGGGATCCGGGCGCCGAGCGCCTGGAACTTCTTCGGGTTCTCGAGGAACTCCTTGATCTCGTGCAGCTCCTGGACCGCCTCGTCGGCGCCGGCGACGTCGCGGAAGGTGATCTTCGGCGCGTCGACCGACATCCGCTTGGCGCGGGACTTGCCGAAGCTCATCACCCGCGATCCGCCGCCCTGCATCTGATTCATCAGGAAGAGCCAGAAACCGAAGAAGAGGACGAACGGGAGGATGTAGGTGAGGATCGAGAGGAAGCTCGAGCCCCCGGTGCCCTCGACCGTCGTCTCGATCTCGGGATGGCGGGCGAGCTGGTTGACGACCGGCGCCTGCAGGTCGGGCGGGTAACCGGTCGAGTATTCGTCGCCGTTTGCCTCCACCACCTTGACCGTCTCGGTCTTCTGCTCGAAGGTGACCGACTCGATCGAGGTCGGGCGGGTCTCGATCTGCTCGCGAAACTCGTTGAAAGTGGGCGTCTTCTCGGTGCTCGGCGGGCTGATCAGCCGCTGGGCGAAGAAGGCGAGCACGATCACGATCAGGATCGGGAACGCAGCGCTTCTGAAAAACCGTCTCATGGTCTAGGAATTAGTTCGGCCGCAGCTCGGACTCAGATCAGCGTACCAGGCGTAAATAGGCGGTTTTACGAGCCTCTTACTGCTGCAACGCAGCCACATACCGCAGGTTGCGGTAGCGCTGGCCGTGATCGAGGCCGTACCCGATCGCGAACCGATTCGGGATCTCGAAACCGACGTAGCGAATCGGCAGGTCGACACGCCTCCGCTCGGGCTTCGTGAGCAGGGCGCAGACCTCCAGCGAGCGCGGGTCGCGGGCGCGCAGGTTTTTGAGCAGATAGTGCAGCGTGAGGCCGGAATCGACAATGTCCTCGACCAGGAGCACGTCGCGGCCGGCGATCGAGGCGTCGAGGTCCTTGAGGATGCGAACCACCCCCGAGGAATCGGTCGCGGATCCGTAGCTCGAGACCGCCATGAAGTCGATCTCGCACGGAACCGTCAGCTCTCGCATCAGGTCAGCGATGAAGAGGACGGCGCCCTTGAGCACGCCGACCATGAAGAGGTC
>DATBPT010000159.1:0-16220 GCA_036561205.1 Solirubrobacterales bacterium | reverse complement strand
GGGTTGGGCAGGAAGCGCACGTCGAGGGTGAGGTCGGCGTCGCGCGGCGGCCCGTTCTTGAAGCCGAAGGTGAGCAGCGTCAGCGCCAGGCGGGTCGTCGAACGGGGCTCGAGCAGGTCCGTGGTCACCCGGCGGCGCAACATCGCCCCGGTGAGGCCCGAGGTGTCCATGACCACGTCGGCGCGCTCGCGCAGCGGACCGAGAACCTCGGCCTCGGCGCGGATGCCGTCGAGAATCCGTCCCTGCGGTGCCAGCGGGTGCCTGCGCCTCGTTTCCTTGAAGCGGTTGAGCAGCGTCGCCTCGTCGGCCTCCAGGAACAGCACGGTGGGATTGAGGCCCTCCGTGCGCAGCTCGTCGAGGACGGCGAGCAGCTCGCCGAAGTACTCACCGCCGCGCACGTCGGTGACCACAGCCGCCCGCCGGACGCGGCTGCTGCCGAGCAGAAAGAGCTCGCCGAGCGAGGCGATCAGGCGTGGCGGAAGGTTGTCGACGCAGAAGAAGCCCGAGTCCTCGAACGCCGCAATCGCCTCCGACTTCCCCGCCCCCGAGTAGCCGGTGATCACGTAGAGCTCGACCTCGCTGCCGAAGAGGCTGTCTTCTCCTGCCTGGATCTCGATCGCGAGCTTACCCACAGCGATGGCTGTGCTACGAACCGGCGCGTGAGCAGGCCGGCGGTCAGCGTGGTGGTGCCCTTCCTCGGCGACGCCGTCGAGGCCGAGGCGCTGCTCGCGCGCCTGGCGTCGCTCGAGACCGCGCCCGGCGACGAGCTGATCGTCGCCGACAACACCCCGGCGGGGATAGTCGCGCCCCTGGCGGCAGGCCGGGCAAACATCGTCGAGGTCGCCGACGCCCGCTCCGCGTCACACGCGCGCAACGCCGGCGCCGGCCGGGCGAGCGGCGAGTGGCTGCTGTTCATCGATGCGGACTGCGAACCGCCGCCGGACCTGATCGAGGCGTACTTCCGCGACCCGGTCGGCGACCGTTGCGGGATCGTCGCGGGAGAGATCGAGGGTGCCCCCGAGCAGAGCGCCTTCCTCGCCCGCTGGGCACGCTCGCGACGCGGGCACTGGGTCGCCCACCATCTGTCCTGGGGGCCTCATCCGGCGGGGGTGACCGCGAACCTGCTCGTCCGGCGTTCGGCGTTTGAGGCGCTGGACGGCTTCCGGATCGGCGGCGGCGGCGATCTCGACCTCTGCTGGCGAGCCCAGGAGCAGGGCTGGGAGTTCGCCTACCGGCCCGAGGTCGTGGTCCGCCACCGAGACCGCGAGCGGCTCGCCGAGCTGGCGGACCAGGCGATCGCCTACGGCGGCCACCAGCGGCACCTGCGCGACCTGCATGGCCCCGGCGTGCCGAGCCCGAGGCCACTCGCCCCGCTGGCACGCTCGCTCGGCGGGGCCGCCGTCTGGACGTTCAGAGGCCGCTTCGAGCAGGCGCGGTTCAAGCTCGTCGACGGGTTCTGGACGACGCTCGAGTGGTGGGGCTGGCTGAGCCGGGGAGCGCGGGCCCGGAAGGCCGACTGACCGGCGTGGATCAGAGCACGAGCACGCGATGGCGCAGATCACCGCGAGCGGTCGTGTAGAGCGTCAGCAGGTCGTAGAGGAGGAAGTAGGGCGCCACCGCCGGGCTCGCGCCGGCCCGGCCGGCTCGCCAGATCAGCAACCTCAGGTAGGGGATCGCGAGCAGCGCGGCAGGCCGCCAGCGTCGCGCGATCACGATCCCGGCGAAGGCCAGCAGCAGGCGAAGATGGGCATGGTTGCGGACCAGTCCGGCGCCGAGGGCGTCCGCGCGCAGCGCTGGATGGCGGCGGAAGATCAGTACCCCGTCGGCTCCGACCAGCGCACCGCGGAGGTGGCGAGCGGGACCGAGATCCTCGATCGCGTGGTAGACGACCGCCTCCGGCGCGAACTCGCGAACGGCGCCGTCCTCGATCGCGCGCCAGCCGAGGTCGGTGTCCTCTCCGAGCGGTTCGGGGAAGGCCTCGTCGAATCCCTGCATCCGCTCGAGGAGCTCTCGCGGGTAGGCGATGTTGCAGGTCTCGAACCAGAGCGGGCCCGAGCCGTCGACATCGCGCGTGACGCTGAACGGACCGACCGCATCGAGCTCGTCGGGGTTGGGCTGGGTTCGTCCCTGGACGATCGCCGCCGGGCTTCGCCGAGCCGCCTGCAGCAGTGCCTCGAGCCAGCCCGGCGACGCCTCGCAGTCGTCATCGGTGAACGCGACCAGCCCGGCCCGCGCCCGCCGCCAGCCCTCGTTTCGCGCCCGCGCAGGCCCGCCGGCCAGGTCGCGGGCGATCACGGTGAGCTCGAACGGTGAGGACTCGGCGTCGCCCGCCAGCAGCTCGGCGGTGCCGTCCCCGGAACCGTCGTCGACGACGATCACCTCGAACTCGGCCGGCTCCAGGGTCTGCTCGCGAAGCGAGGTCAGCAGCGCCGCCAGGCGCCGGCGCCGGTTGTGGGTGGCGACGACGACGCTGATCGCGGGCGACTCCGCCACCGTCAGCCCGCCTTGTTGAGCTGCCGGTGGATGTCGCGAGCGAGCTTGCCGGGGATTCCGGGAACCGCCTCGAGCTCCTCACGCGAGGCGGCGACGAGGCGCTCCGGGGAGCCGAAGTGCTCGAGCAGGGCGCGCTTGCGTTTCGGGCCGACGCCGCGCAGCTCGTCGAGCAACGAGGTCGTCATCGCCTTGCCCCGGCGGCTGCGGTGGTGGTCGAGGGCGAACCTGTGGGCCTCGTCGCGGACCCGCTGCAAAAGCCGCAGGCCCTCGGAGTCGGAGGGAATCTCGACCGGCTGCGAGCGGCCGGGGAGATAGACCTCCTCGAGCCGCTTCGCGAGCCCGATCACCGCGGTGCCGCGCTCGACCAGCGGCGCCAGCACCTTCATCCCGGCCGAGAGCTGGCCCTTGCCGCCGTCGATCACGATCAGGTCGGGAACCGAGGCGAAGCTCTCGTCGCGTTCCGCGTCGTGCGGCGAGCGATCCGACTGCTCGAGCAGCTGCGAGACGCGGCGCGAGAGCACCTCCTCCATCGATGCGAAGTCGTCCGGACCCGTGCTCCGGTCGCCGCGGACCCGAAAGCGCCGGTAGTCCGCCTTCCGCGGCGCCCCGCCCTGGAAGACGACCATCGACGCGACCGTGTGCTCGCCGCCGATGTTGGAGATGTCGAAGCCCTCGATCCGCACCGGCAGCGCCTCGAGCCCGAGTGAGTCCTGCAGCGCCGAGAGCGCGTCCACGCGCTGGGCCCGGCGGCGCTCCTGGCGCAGCTTGTCCTGGGCCAGTGAGAGGACGGCATTGCGCTCGGCGAGCTCGCGCAGGCGCCGCTTCGAACCGCGCTCGGCGACCCGGATCTCGACCGGCCCCCCGCGGCGGGCCGAGAGTGCCTCGGCGAGCAGCGTCGCGCGGCCGCTGAGCGCCGGCCCGACCACGACCAGGCGCGGGATCGCGGGCGCCGCCGAGTAGTACTGGGCGAGGAACTCCTCGGTCACCTCGGCCTCGTCGCGCTCGGCCTCGTTGGCGAGATAGAAGCCGTGGCGCTCGGCGAGCACCCGGTCGCGGACCTGGAACACCTGCGCGTTGGCCTCGGTGCCCTCGAGCGCCACGGCGATCACATCGGCGGATTCAAGCGACTCGCCGGCGACCGAGCGGCGCTCCATCAGCGAGCGCACGGCCTCGAGCCGGTCGCGGAAGACGGCGGCGCGCTCGTACTCCTCCGCCGCCGCGGCCTCGGACATCTTGCGCTCGAGGTCGCGCTCGACGTCGCGGTAGCGGCCGGAGAGGAAGTCGACGATCGCGTCGATCCCGCGGCGGTAGTCCTCGCGATCGACGTAGCCGACGCACGGTGCTGCGCAGCGCTTGATGTAGTAGTCGAGGCAGGGGACGCCGGAGCGGCGACCGGGCTCCGGGCCCTCACAGGTGCGGTACTGGAACAGCCTCCCGAGCAGATCGAGGGTCTCGCGCACGCGCTTCGCGGAGGAATAGGGGCCGAAGTAGATCCGCGACGAGCGGTGGCGCTCGCGGGTGAAGTAGACGCGCGGGAACTCCTCATCGAGGCTGATCCCGATGTAGGGATAGGACTTGTCGTCGCGCAGGCGGATGTTGAACTGCGGCCGGTGGCGCTTGATGAACTGCTGCTCGGCGAGCAGGGCCTCGGCCTCGGTCTCGGTGACCAGGAAGTCGATCGTCGCGATCCGCTCGATCATCTCGGCGCCCCCGCGCGACGAGGTGCGCGAGAAGTGGCCGCCGACGCGCTTGCGGATCGAGCGCGCCTTGCCCACGTACATGACCTTGCCGGCCTCGTCCTTGAACACGTAGACGCCCGGTTGGTCGGGCAGGCGTTCGCGCTGTTCGGCAACGGAATCCACGCTGCAAGGGTACGGTTCGCACCCGCCGCCAATCACGCACGAGGAGTCAGCCGATGAGCACCGCCACGATCCCGTCCCCGCCCGAGCTCGAGACGCTGTCGATCGAGATCGACGGCGAGATCGGCACCCTGACCCTCGACCGCCCCGATTCGCTCAACGCGATGAGCCCCGAGCTGATCTTCGAGCTCACCGTGGCCTCGGGATGGCTCGCCGATCAGGCGCCGCTGCGCGGCCTGATCGTCACCGGCGCGGGCGAACGCGCATTCTCATCGGGCGGCGACGTGAACTGGTTCAAGGGCGGCGTTGACGACCCGGACCTCGACCTGCCCGCCAACGTCCGTCGCGGGGCCGAGGTCCTGCACCAGGCGATCGTCGACTTCCGCCGCATCCCCTACCCGGTGATCGGCGCCGTCAACGGCGTCGCCGCCGGGGCGGGCTTCTCGCTGGCGCTGATGTGCGACATCCGCATCGCCTCCTCCAACGCCGCCTTCGTCTGCGCTTACGGGCGCATCGGTGCCTCGCCGGACGGCGGCATGACTTACTTCCTGCCCCGGGTCGTCGGGCCGGCGAAGGCGCTCGAGCTGCTCCTCAACGATCCGCTGCTGAGCGCCGATCAGGCGCTCGAGATGGGGATCGTGTCGAAGGTCGTGGCCCCGGACGAGCTGCTCGCAGAGGCGAGGGCGAAGGCGGAGAAGCTGGCCGCGAGGGCGCCCCACTACGTGCGCATGGCGAAGCTGCTGATCGGCCAGAGCCTCGACAACTCGCTCACCGAGCACCTTCAGGTCGAGCGCCACGGGATCGCCGACTCGATGGGCACCGATGATCTGCGGGAGGGCGTGACCGCGTTCTTCGAGGGCCGCGAGGCGAAGTTCACCGGGCGGTAGGTCGGGCATAGAGTTAACGAACCCGATCACGAAAGGCTCGACGATGCGAAAGCTTGCACTGCTGATCACCGCCCTGACCCTGGCCGCCGTCGGCCTCGCTGCCTGCGGCAGCGACGACGAGACCTCGTCGACCCCTGCCGCATCGACGACCTCCTCCGCCGGCACCGGCGGCGGCGGCGGCGGCGCGACGATCGCGATCTCCGCCGATCCGGACGGCGCGCTCGCCTTCACGGAGACCGAGCTCACCGCCGCGGCGGGCAGCGACACGATCGAGTTCGACAACCCGGCGGGCATCGAGCACGACGTCAGGATCGAGGACGCGGACGGCAACGACATCGGCGGCACCGACACGGTCAGCGGCGGCACGGCCAGCGCCACGGTCGACCTCAAGGCCGGCACCTACACATTCTTCTGCTCGGTCGACGGGCACCGCGACGCCGGCATGGAGGGCACGCTGACCGTCAACTGAGCGAACGGCCGAGGGCGTAGCCGGCGACCGCGGCGGCGAGGCCGCCGAGGACGGAGACGAGCAGGTATACGGCAGCGGTGCCCGTCCGCCCGCCGTCGGCTTCGAGCACGATCTGGACGGTGAACGTCGAGAAGGTGGTGAAGCCGCCGAGAAACCCGACCCCGACAGCGTCGCCGAGGTCCCGCGAGAGCCAGCCGCCGGCGACGATCAGGCCGAGCACGAACGAGCCGGCGATGTTGATCGCCGCCGTCGACCAGAGCAGCGCGTCGGTGTGCAGCGTCGCGCGGGTGATCCCGTAGCGAGCGAGCACGCCGGCGACACCGCCGATCCCAACCAGCAGCGTCGTCATCCGGCCAGGCTGGTCGAGCCGGTCACTACTCGCGCAGGGCGCGACCAACCGAGATGGCGACGCAGACCGGTTTGTCGCCGCCCTCGCGCTCGAGCACGAACTTGGTCGTCACGTGGTACCAGCCGTCGCCGAGCTCCTCGACCGTCTGCACCTCGGCGGTTCCGCGGACCTTCGACCCGGCCGGCACCGGCGCCGGGAAGCGGACCTTGTCCCAGCCGTAGTTGATCCCCAGCTTCACCCCCTGCTGGCTGATCAGCTGCCCGCGCAAACCGTCGATCAGCGACAGGGTCAGGTTTCCGTGGGCGATCGTGGTCCCGAACGGGCTCTCGCGCTTCGCCCGCTCGACGTCGACGTGGATCCACTGGTCGTCGCGTGAGACCTCGGCGAACTTGTTGATGTCCTCCTGCGTCACCTCGACCCAGTCCGAGGGCCCGATCGGCTTGCCGATCAGCTCGCGCAGCTCGTCGATCCCGGAGATCGTCAGCGGTGGCATCGCGAAAGCGTATGCGCTTCAGTCCACCAGCCGCACCTCGAGCGCGGGCGGTCCGGCGGTCAAGGTCGCACCAGCGCCGTCAAGGAGCCCGAGGATGCGGGCGACGTAGGCCTGGGTCTCCGGGATCGCCGGCACGCAGCCGCAGGCCTCGACGGCGCCCGGGCCGGCGTTGTAGGCGGCGAGCGCCAGCGACGGGTCGCCGAACTGGCCGAGCAGGTCGGACATCAGGTGCGCCTGGGCGTCGATCGCGGCCGCGGCGTCGAATCGGTCGTCGAGCCCGTAGAGCGCCGCCGTGCCGGGCATGAACTGGGCGATCCCGGCGGCGCCGGCGGGCGAGACCGCGAACGGGTTGAAGTTCGACTCCGCCATCAGCTGCGCCGCGAGCAGGGCGGCCGAGACGTTCCAGCGCTGCGCCGCGGCGGCGATCGCGTCGCGAAAGCGCGCCGGCACGAAGGCGGGCAGGCTCGATCCGGAGCCGCGCTCCGCCGCCGCGCCGGCCCCTGCGACGCCGTCGCCCGCGGCCGAGCAGGGCTCCGGGCCCTCGGTGAAGCCGTAGTGCCAGGGCTCCCAGGGGTAGCGCTGGAGAAAGCCGAAGCGGCCGGCGTTGGCGGCCAGCCAGGCGTACGCGGACGGTGGCCCCAGGTCGAGCTCGGTCGCGCAGCGGTGCAGCGAGGTTCCCGGCGGTGCCACCCAGCGGGGATCGGGGTTCTCGGCCCAGAGCACCGCCTGCTCGGCGTCGGAACGAAAGCCGTCGTTGATCAGCAACGCGAGGCCGTCGGCGCTCGCCGCGGCGGCCATGCGGTCGAAGGCGGCGGCGACGTCGGGGCGCATGCCCTCGCCCTGGCGGTACTCGAGCGGCCCGGAATAGCCGCCGCCGGCAGCGAGCTCCGGCGTGCCACCGGTCGCCCCGGCCGGCGGGCGCGTCGGCACCGCCTCGGCCTCCGCGTGCGCGGCGACCGGCAGATTCGGGAGGCCTGGCGGCGCGTCGAGTTCGGCCGCGACCTCGGCGCGCGCCCGCAACGGCGCGAACGAGGAGGCATCGGGGAACTCGATCCGCAGCCGGCCCGCCCCGACCCCGTTGCGGCGGGCCGCCTCGGCGCCCGCTGCCGCGGCCCGCTCGAGGTACTCGCGCTTCGCCAGATGGCCGGGGTTCGGAGAGCCGTCCGATCTCGTCGCCGGGACGAACAGGCGGTCGAAGTCGTCGCGCATCGATCGAGCCGCCGAGAGCGCCGCCAGGTCCGCCGCCCTCTGCGTGCGCGACTTGCCGGTCACGGCGCCGCCGAAGGCGGCGAGCAGGAGAGTGGCGAGGAACAGCGCCAGCACGCCCCCGAGCACGAGTGGCAGCGCCTGGCCCGCCTCCGCCGCCTGTCTGATCGCCCCCGCGCCGGCCGGGCGCGGCGCCGGTGAGCAGCCGAGCAGGCCGCGGGCAAGCCGCGCCGCCCGCCGCGACGCCTCGCCGCCGGGGTCGATCCCTGCCAATGCCCGGCGCGCCGCGACCCGCCCGGGCGCCCGGCTGGCGATTCGCGCCCGGATACCGGCGCCTCGCAGCTCGTTGACCGCAAGCGCCGCCAGCGAGCGCTGGCGCGGCAGCTCGGCGCGCAGGAGGACGCCCTCGACGGCCAGCTCCTCGCAGGCGAGGACCTCGCCGATCAGCCGGGCGGGGAGGGTGACAACCGCGACCCCGGCGCTCCGTGCGAGCCGGAGGGCGTCGCGGAGGGCTCCGAGCCAGCCCTCCTGCTCGGGGATCCGAAGCCATGCGAGCCTGCCTCGCGCCGCGCACTCGAAGCCGGCCTGGCGCAGCTCGCGTTCGAGCTCTCGCGCCGCCTCGCTCGCGAGCATCGTCGGGCCGCGTCCGCGGCCGGCTCCGATCTCGACCAGGAGCACGGCCGGACCCGATCGCCGCTCCTGGCCCGCCGCGGCGCCGGCGGCCAAGGCCACGCCAACCGCAGCGGCGCAGGCGAGCCCGTCGCCGGCACCGGGCAGCTCACCGGCGAGCGCGAGGGAGGCCATCAGCCCGCCGGCCGGCGAATCCAGGCCGAGGAGCTGACCTCGAGCCCGCGGCCGATCGCCGCCAGGGGCGAGGGTGGGCGCAGCCGCACGATCAGGCGGCCGCCGGCGTGCTCGACCTCGACCCGGTCGCGCGCCCAACCGGGCAGCGCCGCCTCGACGGCGGGCGCCGGTGGGAGGTCGCCGGCGAGGGCGAGCGCTCCGGCCTCGGCGGCTCCGTCGGCGAGCGTCAGCGAGTACCCCGCCGCGAGCAGCTGCAGGCAAACGATCCCAGCGACGAGCACGAACGGCAACGCCGCGAGCAGCTCGAGCGACGCCTGCCCCCGCTCGCCCATCACCCGCCCACCGGATCGAGCTCCGTCGACGCGCTCAGCGAGATCGCCGGCACCCCGGGAACCAATGCCGGAGCCTCGACCCGGACCGCGATCGGCCCCGTGTCGTCGACGACGGCGTCACGCTCCAGCCACCCCGGCAAAGCGCTCAGCGCGGCCGCTTCGGGATCGCCGCCGACATGCGCCGCACGGGCGCCGGCGCGGGCCGCATCGCCGGCGCTCCAGAGCGCGTAGCCGGCGACCGCGAGCTGCGCGACCAGGGCCAAGAGGATGAGCAAGAGCGGCACGACGACGACCAGCTCGACCGCGGCCTGCCCGCTCTGCTCCGGCTTCCGGGACATAGGCCGAACCTAGGCCGGGGCGGCCGACGGGTCGCCGCGCGTTCGTGCCGGAAGCGTGACCGGGCCGAGCTAAGTCAAGAACACGGGCTCAGTAGCTCGCCCGAACGTCGCCCCAGAGCTTGATCAGCGTGATCACCGAAGCGGCGATCACGGCGAGCCAGACGAGCAGCCCGGCGCCGGTCGCGGTCAGCTTCGTGGCGCCCGCGATCATCAGCACGATCGCCCCCAGGGAACCGACCAGCATCGCGCGCTGGCCGTCGGTGAGCCCCAGATAGGCGAGCCGGTTCTGACGAAAGAGCTGGTAAGCGGCGGCGACGATCATCGCGTAGAAGGTGAGCGAGATCACGGCGAGGATGCCGTCCGCGACGTTTCCGCCGGCGGGGGCGACGGCGACGACCAGCGCCAGCAGCGCGATGATCGCGATGTTGCGGGCGGCTCGCACGCCGCCAAGGGTAGAGCCCCGATCACGCCGCTGTTGGGGTGCCTAATTAGCCGCCGCCGTTGAGGTGCCTAAGTCGAGGCCGCCGGTCGCCAGATCACCAGGTTGAAGTCCTCGTCCTCGGCGACGGGCACGAAGCCGCGGGTCTGCAGGTAATCGATGATCCCGTCGTGCAACCGCAGGGCGGTGTTCACGGGGTCGTAGGTGATCACCGTGTTGCCGCCCTGATCGCCGAGCGCTTCGACGATGTCGTCGAGCTGCTCGGTCGAGATGATGTGGAAGGCGTCGCCGATCGGGTCGACATTGCGGATTCCGGCGGCGCGGGCGACGAGGCTCCCGTTCTCGCCGATCCAGGCGACGGGCTGGTTGTCCTCGGTGTTCGCGGCGACGAACTCCTCGACCGGCGCGAGCTCGAAGCCGGATGCCTTGCTGCTCTCGGCGGAGAGCCGCCGGACCTGATCCCAGGGCGCGGGGATCCTGATCAGCGTGGTCGCGATCAGGCCGAAGCCGACGAGGACCGCGAGCCCGAGCGGACCGGCACGGCGGATCGCGGCACCGATGTCGGGGGCGGAGCGGATCCGCCGCCACACCCACCACGAGAGCACCGCGATCGTCAGGCCCCAGGCGGGGAAGAGCCCGATCAGCGAGTAGGGATTCGAGCGGCCCGCGTAATACCCACCCGCGATCAGGCCGAAGAGGCCGGCGTAGGCGAGCAGCCCGACCAGGGTCCGATCGCTGTCGCGGTCGCGGGCGATCAATGCCGCGGTCACGAGCGATCCGGCGAAGGTCGCATAGAGGGCGAGGTGCAGGCCCAGGGTCGGCATCGGGACCATGCCGAAGCCCTGGGCGCCGAAGAGGCGCGCGTAGTAGGTGAGGAACTCGATCGAGGGCAGCGAGCCGCTGCGGATCAGGTCGAGCAGGGCGACGAGCACGAGCGCCGCCGCGACCCCGATCGCGGCGCGGCCGATCAGTCGCGGCAGCGCCCGCAACGACGGACCCTCGCCCGCCCCGAGGGCGAGGGCGACGAAGACCGCGGCCGAGCTCGCGATCCCGAACTCCGGGTTGTTGATCGCGGCGAGGCCGCAGAGGAAGAAGATCAGCTCCTGGCGGCGCGGCCCGAGGCCGCGCAGGTGCCGGACGAGAACCCAGGCGAGCAGGCACGGCATCAGGTAGCGCTCCGGGAGGATCTGGTACTGCGAGTTGTTGGCGAGCCGCTGCGCGCCGGTGACCGTCAGCGGGACGACGCTGATCGCGAGCATCGGCAGGTAGAGGGCGAGCCCGGCGAGCTCGTCGCGGGCGAGCAGGACGAGCGCGCGCCAGACGGCGATCAGGGCGACCGCCGAGAGCACCGTGGCGAAGAACGTGAACGAGGCCGGGGAGTAGTCGGTCAGAGCGAGGAACGGCGCCAGGGCGTAGGGCAGCAGGCTCGAGTACTGGGAGGCGAAGTCGACCCCCGGAGTGGCGCCGTTACCGACCGCCGTGAAGTCCGAGAGCAGCGCCGGCAGGTGGCCGATGACGATGAACGGCAGCGCGTTCGGCAGGCTCGAGCCGGTGAACACGCTCGGGGCCAGGAAGCAGGCCGTGAGCAGCAGGGCGATCGCCGCCGCGATCGGTCGCCGCCGCAACGCCGCGACCACCCGGCCGAGGCCGGAGCCCGGCGGCGGCGCGGCACGGCGCGCGAGCCAGACCGCGGCGGCCGCGAGCAGGACGGCGGCGATTCCCGCGAGCGCGCTGAAGTAGTTGTCGCGATCGACGCCGTATGAAGGCTCCGAGCGGGTCGCCCAGGCGACCGCGACGAAGGCGAGAACCGCGTATGGCCCGACCGCCGCGGCGACGGTGCCGGCGCGGTCGAAGCGCGTCGACGGCCCGTATGCCACCCAGGCGGCAACCGCGATCCCGCCGAGCACGGCGATGCCGAAGCGGGCGAGCTCGGTCGGCTCGGGCCGGATCAACGAGTCCGAGAGCACCGGGTCGGGCAGGAAGTGCAGCGGGTCGGGGGCGGTCAGCTCGCCGAGCGGCTCGCCGAGGACCAGCATCGCCGCCGCGGTCAGCGCCGCGCCGACCAGGACCGCAAGCCAGGCGCGGCCCCGCGCCGCCGCGTCGACGGCGCTCACTTCGTCGTCATGACGATCACGCCGGCGGTGATCGCGCCGGCGGTCGCGAGCAGGCCGATCACGGTCAGTGCACCGAAGATCGCCGCCTGGAAGCGGTAGCCGTCGCGGTTCGCCGCGCCGAAGCGGGTCGCGCCGAGGATCGCGAGCGAGAACACGATCGTCGTCCCGACCCCGGCGACGAAGGCTCCGGCCACCGTCTGCCACAGAGCCTCCGTGTCGACAATGGTTGCGATCATGCCGCCGCCACCGGCTCTCCGTAGCGGATCCGCCGCGCGAAGGCGAGGACGACGAGCGCCACTCCGATGGCCGAGACGAGCAGTGGCCCGACCGCGCCCGGGAACAGGTCGACGAAGGCGTAGGTGAGCCCGCCGATCGCGGCCGCGGCAGGCAGGGTCAGCAGCCAGGCGGTGACGATGTTGCCGGCCACGCCCCAGCGCACCGCCGAGAGCCGCTTGCCGCCGCCCGCCCCGATGACGCCGCCGGCGATCACCTGCGTGGTCGAGAGCGGGTAGCCGAAGTAGGACGAGACGAGGATCGTGGCGGCGCCGGCGCCCTGCGCCGAAAAGCCCTGGGCCGCATCCATCTTGATGATCCTCATCCCCATCGTTCTGATGATCCGCCAGCCGCCCGTGTAGGTGCCTAGCGCGATCGCCGACGCCGAGGAGATCACGACCCAGGTCGGGACCTCGAAGCCCTCGGAGGAGAGATTGCCGTTCGCGACCCGCGCCAGGGTGATCACGCCCATCGTCTTCTGGGCGTCGTTGGTGCCGTGCGCGAGCGCCAGCAGCCCGCCCGAAAGCACCTGGCCGAAGCGAAAGCCGCGGGTCACCGGGCCCGGCCGCTGGCGGCCGACGATCCGGTAGCAGGCGACGATCCCGATCGCACCGACGACGAAGGCGAGCACCGGCGCGATCAGGGCCGGGATCAGGACCTCGCCGAGGATGCCCTCGCCGAAGATCGCGCTGGCGCCGGCGGCGACGAAGGTCGCGCCGACGACGCCGCCGATCAGCGCGTGCGAGCTCGAGGACGGCAGGCCGAGGTACCAGGTGATCAGGTTCCAGGCGATCGCGCCGATCAGGCCGGCGAAGATCACCGTGGTCGTGATCGCGCCGGCGTCGACGATGTCCTCGGCCACCGTGGCCGCGACCGCGAGCGAGATGAAGGCGCCGGCGAAGTTGAGGACCGCCGCATAGGTGACCGCGATCCGCGGCGACATCGCCCTGGTCGAGATCGAGGTCGCAACCACGTTGGCGGTGTCGTGGAAGCCGTTGGTGAAGTCGAACGCGAGCGCTGTCGCGATCACGATGACGAGGATCAGATCGGATTCGCTCAACCGGGCGCGCCCCCGCTAGGCGTTCTTGATCACGATGCCTTCGAGGATGTGCGCCGCGGTCTCGGTGGCGTCGACGGCCCGCTCGAGCCTGAGGAAGATGTCCCGCCAGCGGATCACGAACATCGGGTCGATCCCGTTCGCGAACAGCGAGGCGACCGCGTCGCGGTAGAGCCGGTCGCCCTCGTTCTCGAGCCGGTGGATCTCGATCCAGTACTTCTCGAGGTCCTTGAACCCGCGCAGGTGCTCGAGCGCCTCGGCGAGCTGCTCGCACGACTTGACCAGCACGTCGGCCATCGCCAGCGACTGCTCCATCGGCGCCTCGATCCGGTAGAGGCCCATGAAGTCCGCGGTCTCCTCGATGTAGTCGACGATGTCGTCCATCTGCGTCGCCAGCCCGTAGATGTCGCCGCCGTCGATCGGCGTGACGAAGGTCGTGTTGACCCGCTGCACGATCTCGTGGGTGATCTTGTCGCCCTCCTGCTCGGCGAGCAGGATCTCGCGCGCGAGGCCGCTCTCGTCGGGCCAGCCCTCGAGCATCTGCTTGAGCAACTGGGCGGCGTGGAGGGTGTTCTGTCCGGCGCGATTGAAGAGGTCGAAGAAGACCCTGTCTCGCGGGACGAGGGATGGGAACGGCACGGGCGCGAATCTACCGATCCGCAAGGACGGCGGTCACCCGCTGAGCGGCTCTCCCGTCCCATTTCTGCGGAGGTTGCGGGCGCTCCGACGGCGCCTCGGAGAGCAGCTGCGGGATCTCGGCGATCCGCTCCGGGGCGAGGCCGAGCAGGGTGTTGGTGCCCGCCCGCACGGTCACGGGGCGTTCGGTGTTGTCGCGCAGGGTGAAGCAGGGCACCCCGAGGTAGGTCGTCTCCTCCTGGATCCCGCCGGAGTCGGTGAGCACGGCCGCCGCGTCGGCCTCGAGCGAGAGAAAGTCCAGATAGCCGACCGGGTCGGTCAGCGTCACCGCCCCCGCCCCCCGCTCGCCGAGCATCTTCCGGGTCCGCGGATGGACCGGGAACACCACCGGCATCTGCGTCGCAACCCGTTCGAGCGCCGCCACTGCCTCGGCGAGCAGCGGCCCATCGACCAGCGCCGGGCGGTGCAGGGTCACGAGCAGGAACGAGCCCGGCTCGAGCCCGGCGGCCCGCGCCGCACCCTGCTCGCGGATCCGGTCCTCGAGCGCGACCATGGTGTCGATCATCGTGTTGCCGACGAACTGGAAGCGCTCCTCGGCGACACCCTCGGCGCGCAGGTTGTCCTCGGCCTCCGGCGAGTGCAGGAACAGCAGCTCGGAGAGGTGGTCGGTGACGATCCGGTTGATCTCCTCGGGCATCGTGCGATCGAAGCTGCGCAGGCCCGACTCGATGTGGCCGATCGGGATCTCGAGCCGCGCGGCGCAGAGCGCGGCGCCGAGGGTCGAGTTGACGTCGCCGGGGACCAGGATCAGGTCGGGGCGCTCGGCGCGCAGGACGGGCTCGAGCCGCTCGAGCACGCGCGCGGTCTGCTCGCCGTGGAGGCCGGAGCCGACGCCGAGCATGTGGTCGGGCTCGGGCACCCCGAGCTCGGTGAAGAAGATCTCCGACATCGCCCGGTCGTAGTGCTGGCCGGTGTGCACGATCACCGAGGATTCGACCCCGAAGCGCTCCCGCGCCGCGGCGATCACCGGCGCCATCTTGACGAGGTTCGGCCGCGTGCCGAGGATGTGGACGATCCGCATCGAGCCTCGTCGCCGATCTACAGGTTGCGCTCGAGGAAGGCGAGCTGGTCGGCGATCGCGCGCTCGAACGGCTCGCCGAGGTAGATGTCGAAATGGCCGCCGGGGTACTCGGCCAGCTCCCCGCGCGGCGCCGCCGCCGCGGCCTTACGCGCCGGCGCCGGCGGCGTCACCACATCCTCGGTCATCACCTGGACGAGCAGCGGGGTGGTCACCCGCTTCGCCTTGGCGACCGGGCGGTAGAGCGGCAGCGTCGTCGAGCCGCGCGGGAGGAAGGTGTTCGGCCACGGGTAGCCGGGCGGGAACAGCGCCTTGTAGCCGGGCTCGGCATCCGGGCTCGCCATCGCCGCCAGCGATCCGGGCGGGCCGACGACCGCGATCGGGCGCGGCTCGCGGCCGCGGAGGCCGGCGATCGCGTCGCGCAAACCGGCGACGGTGAGCCGGTTGGCGTGGGCGAAGCCCGCCGACCTCAGGGTCGCGACCCCGCTCATGTAGGGCGCCTGTGCGATCACGGCCGCGAGCCGCTCGCCGTCGGCCGCCAGCTCGACCACGTGGCCGCCGGAGAACGAGGTGCCCCAGGCGACGATTCGGTTCGCATCGATCCCGTCGAGGCCCCGCGCGTGCCTGAGTGCGGCCCGCCAATCGGCGTGCTGGCGGCGGATCGCGAGCAGCTGGCGGGGCTCGCCGCCCGAGTCGCCGAAGTGGCGATAGTCGAAGACCAGGGCCGCGTACCCGGCCGCGGCGAAGCGCTCGGCGAAGGCGTCCAGGCGCGCCTCCTTGACGCCGCCGAAGCCGTGGGCGAGGACCACGCAAGGGACCTCGCCGTCGGCGCCCTCGGGTCGGTAGAGCCAGCCGGCGCAGTCGGCGTCGGCGGAGCGGAAGCGGACGACCTCGCGCACCGGCTTCAGCCGAGCTCGTCGATCCGCGCCGCGAGCTTGAAGTCGGCCTCGGTGAGACCGCCCGCCGAGTGGTTGGTGATCGAGACCTTGACCTTGCTCCAGGAGATCTCCAGGTCCGGGTGGTGGTTCATCTCCTCGGCCGGGCCGGTGAGCCGGCGGACGAACTCGACCGAGCCGAGGAAGTCGCCGTGGTCGAACGTCTTCGCGATCACGTCTCCCTCGCGGCTCCAGCCCTCGAGCTCGCCGAGCCTCGCCTCGATCTCCTGGTCAGAAAGTAGATCCGCCATGACGCCATCGTATCCTCGACCACATGAGGATCGCGAGCCTCGTCCCCTCGGCA
Organism: Solirubrobacterales bacterium; assembly: GCA_036561205.1. Lineage (GTDB taxonomy): Bacteria > Actinomycetota > Thermoleophilia > Solirubrobacterales > 70-9 > WHSW01. Next base: position 154 of record DATBPT010000159.1, on the reverse strand, counting down.
ACCGAGGCGCTGTTCGCGCTCGGTCTCGGCGACTCGGTGGTCGCGGTCACCCACGAGTGCGACTACCCGGCCGAGGTGCGGGGCCGGCCGAAGCTGACCTCGAGCGTGATTCCCGAGGGCCTGGCGCCGGCCGAGATCGACGCCCGGGTGCGCG
>DATBPT010000158.1:0-8506 GCA_036561205.1 Solirubrobacterales bacterium | reverse complement strand
CAGGTCGAGGACCACGGCGCTGACCGATCCTTCCTCCGCCAGCGCGCGAACGCGGTCCTCGAGCGCCTGGCTGGTGGCGAAGAACAGGCCGCTGTCGAGTCGGAGCACCACGAGGCCGGGGAACGTCTCGTCGCCCGGGTTCTCGTCGAGCTCGCGGAACACCTGCGTGCCGGGCTCGCGACCGAGCAGCGGCATCGGTGGCCGCGTGGCGACGTAGACGAGCCAGCCGAGGGAAAGGACGACGCCGATTACCACACCGGCGAGCACCCCGGCCGAGAGTACGCCGATGATCGCCGCCACCGCCACCCAGAAGTCGAACCTCGTCACCCGGTAGAAGCGACGGAGCGCGGCGAGGTCGATCATCCCGAACACGACCGCGTCGATGATCACCGCACCGAGAACCGCCTTCGGCAGGTCGGAGAACAGCGGTGCGAGGACCAGCAGGGTCGCGACCACGAGTCCGCCGGTCACCAGCGACGACATCTGGGTTCGCGCGCCCGACGACTCGTTCAGCGAGCTGGCGGAGAGGCTGGTCGTGACCGGCATCCCCTGCAACATCCCGACGCCTACGTTCGCCATCCCCTGAGCGACGGCCTCCTGGTTGACGTCGATTCGATAACGGTGTCGCGCCGCGAAGGCCCTCGCGTCACCGGCGGTCTGGGAGAGGCCGATCAACAGCAGGGCGGTCGCCGCGATCCCAATCGTCGCGTAGTGGTCCGAGACGAGTGAGAGGTCCGGAATCTCGGGCGTCGGCAGCCCGCTCGGCACATTGCCCACCGGCTCCACACCATGGGAGCCGAGATTCAGCAGCGAGGAGCCGACCAATCCCGCGACGACCAGCACCAACGCACCTGGGATCGACGGAGCCCTGAAACGCAGAGCAAGGATCAAGGCGAGCGCGCACACGCCCACGAGCAGGGTCGTGGAGTGCGTATCGCCGAGTGATCCGATCCAGGTCGAGAGCTCACGCCAGGCGTTGTCGCCTTCCGAGGATGTGCCCGTGAGCTTTGGCAGCTCGCCGATCACGACGTCGACCGCTGCGCCGGCCAAGAACCCCGTGATCACCGCTTTCGAGAGAAACTGAGCGATCCAGCCGAGCCGAAGGACGGCGAAGAGAAGAAAGAGCAGCCCGGTCGCAAGCGCGATCAGCGCGACGAGTTGGGCGGCCTGGTCGCCGCCGAGGCTGGTCGCGAGCACGGCCGCCCCGGCGACCGCCGCCAGCGATGAGCTCGGGCCGGTCGAGATGTGCCGCGAGGTGCAGAAGAGCGCGTAGACGATCCCGCCGACCGCCGCCGCGTAGAGGCCGTTTTGAAGCGGCACGCCGGCGATGTCCGCATAGCCGAGGTTCTTCGGCACCACGAGTGCGGTGACCGCAATGCCCGCCGCAAGGTCTCCTCGAAACCAACGCCCCTCATAGCGCGGGATCCAGTTGAGGGCCGGGATGAACCTAGCCAAGCCTCGACCCCGGGGCGACCGCTATTCGCCCTAGGCGAGCGCCTATCAGCATCGGGTCTCCTTTGGCAAGAATGCGGCGCTGAGGCTCGCGGTCAAATCATCTCCGAACGCGCGTCCGGATGCTATAGCTCAGCCGCCGCGGGGGCGCGTGATCAGGATCAGGCCGACGGCGAACGCAAGCCCGGCCGCGATCAGCGCCAGCACTCCGGCGGTGGAGACGCCGCCGTCATCGGAGACGGCCGCGTCGACGGTGGCGGCCGCCGCGGGCTCGAGCTCGGGCTCGACCGGGTCGATCAGCAGATCGGTGGTGAAGCTCGCGGGGTCTACGTCGAGCGCCTCCATCCGAGTCACCTCCGTGCCCTCGGCGAGCAGGTCGGCGAGCTGAGGGGGCGGCGCCGGGTCGAGCTCGTCGACCGGGGCCGCGAAGACGGTCTCGAGGCCGTCGACCTTGCGTTCACCGTCGGCGAGCGTGTACAGGGTCAGGTTCACCGGGGAGGTCGCGAGCTGCTCGAGCCGCATCGGGTAGACGGCCTCGTCGGTCGCGAACGAGACCCGCAGCGGCTTCAACCTGCCCTCCGCCTCGGGAGCGAGCCGGATGGCGACGAAGCTCCAGCCCGCGTCGATGTAGTCCGAGAGGATCGGCTCGGCGCCGGCCGGCAGCGTGTAGCCGTTCTCGCTCAACCAATGGTCGAGCGCCAGCGCGTCGCCGGCCCCGAGCCGGGCGACGTCGTAGCCGCCGACGTTCTCGCGCCCGATAACTTCGACCGGCGGCGCCGCGGCGGCCTCGCCACCGCCGGCCGAGGAGCCGACGGCCGGCGCCGGCGCCGTCGCCGTCGCCAGGTCGAGATACGCGAGCGGGTCGCCATCCTCGATCGCGTCAACGGTCGGCAGGCCCGGAACCGGGAGCACGACGGCGGCCCGCTCGCTGCTGTCGCTGCTGAGGTCGAGGCTGAGCACGATCTGCTCGCGCCCCGGCCGCTCGATCACCAGCCCGCTCTCCTCGCTCACAGTCGCCTCGATCGCGATCCCGCAGGCGCAGGCGCCGGCGGGATGGGCCGCGAGCCAGAGGGCGGCTGCGGCGCCGAGCAGGGCGAGAGCCGCGGCCGCTGCGCGCAGCGGCGAGCTCACCGCTTCAAGAGCCCGCCGACGACGGCCCGGCCGATGGTCAAGGGGTGGTTGAGCACCGTCGCCAGACGGCCCTTGAGGGTCAGCGGATCATGGGCGATGCCGAGCTGGCGCAGGATCGTGCCGGCGTCGAAGTAGACGCGCTCGCAGACCAGGTTCTCCCCCTCGAACAGGAACATGGCGCAAAAGCGCATCTCGAACTCGCGCCCGGTCGCCGGCAGGCCCCTGAACGAGCCCAGGTGGGTGCCGTAGAGCATCGCCTCGACGATCACGGCGTCGTCCGAGTGGTGCAGCGCGATCAGCTCGTTGCGCTGGTCGGGAAAGGCGGTCCGGGTCTCCTCGAAGTAGCGGTCAACCTCGACCTCGCCGTCGAAGACGTCGCCGGTCGCGATCAGCTCGTAGCGCGGGTGCTCGAAGGTCTCCATGGTGACGTCGAACTCGTGCCGGTTCTCGGACTCCATGTGCTCGATCACGAGCGCCTCGCGCTTCTGGCGCAGTGCTTTCGTCGGCGGCATCGGTGGCGAGACTACCCGGCGGCGATCAGCGCCAGGGCGTCGGACTCGAGCGGAAAGAGGCCGAACTTGGTGATCAGACCGTCGGTGACGCAGACCGCGACCGCGACCCTGGGCTCGAACTCGTCTCGGCTGCCGCGCCCCCGCACCCTGGCCGCGACCCGCATCAGCACCCAGCCACCGTCAAGCTCCTCGATCTCGACATCCCGGACCTCGACGAAGGCCCAAAGCTCCTCCAGTCGCTCGAACCATTGCTTGAGCCCGTCACGGCCGCTGAACTCCGGCTCCCCACCGGGGTCGTCGAACAGCGTCGTGAGTTCGACATCGGCAGAGCAGAGGCGCTGCGCCTCCTCGTAGCTTCGGCGCAGGAACACGTCCAGCCCGCGCCTGGCGATGTCTCCGTTCTCACCCAACCCCCTCCGAACATACCTGGCTCCGCCCCGGTCGGGCAGACCGATCAGGCGATCTCGAGCAACAGGCTGAGGTCGAGCGCCGGCGCCGAGTGGGTGAGCGCGCCGACCGAGATCATCTCGACCCCGGTCGCGGCGATCTCACCGACGTTGGCGAGCGTGACCCCGCCCGACGCCTCGAGCTCAACGGTGGCGCCGGCGGCGTCGCGGGCTTCGACCGCGGCGCGCAGCTCGTCCGCGCTCATGTTGTCGAGCAGCAGCCGGCCGGCGCCGGCGGCGAGCGCCTCGGAAACCTCGGCGGCGTTGCGGCACTCGACCTCGATCTCGAGCGCCGGATGGGCGGCGGCGGCGAGTTCGACCGCGCGCCGCAGGCCTCCGGCGATCGCGATGTGGTTCTCCTTGATCAGGATCGCGTCGTCCAGGCCGAGGCGGTGGTTGCGCCCGCCGCCCGCCGCCACGGCCGCCTTCTCCAGCGCCCGCAGGCCCGGGGTGGTCTTGCGGGTGTCGAGGATCGCCGCTCCGCTGCCGCCCACGGCCTCGACGAAACGCGCGGTCAGGGTGGCGATCCCGGAGAGGTGGGCGAGCAGGTTGAGCGCCGTGCGCTCACCCGCGAGCAGCGCCCGCGCCGGCCCCGCGACCAGCGCCACATCGTCCGGGACCGCGTCGCGCCATTCGCCCTCCGCGGCGAGCCGCTCGAAGTCCCCGGCGCCCGCCTGAGCGAAGGTCTCGGCCGCCGCCTCGAGGCCGAAGAGCACGCCGGCCTGCTTCTGGACGATCCGGGCGCGGGCCCTGGCGTCCGCGGGCACCGTCGCCTGCGAGGTCAGGTCACCCGCGCCGAGGTCCTCGGCGAGCGCCCGGGCGACCAGGCCGGCGAGGCTCTCGTTGACCATCAGGAATTGGGGAACACCGCGATAGTCGCGGTGAAGCCGTGCAGGAAGTTGCGCCCGCCGACCGGGCCGATCTCGCCGGCGCAGAAGAAGCCGCCGGCGGGCGCGCCGAACGCGTCCTCGAGCGCGAGGGCGTCGTGGTCGGGTGTGTCGAACATGTGCGAGCCGCGGCCGTTGCAGGTGAACAGCAGCGCTCCGGCCGCGCCGTCGTCGCCAAGCGCCTGGGCCTGGATCCGCAGGGCCTCGCGCAGGTCGGCGTCCGCCGTCGCCCCGTCGCGGACGTGCATGCGCACGGTCTGGCCGACGCGGACGCGCTCGCCGAGCGCCAGCGTGCCGCTCTCCGGTTCGGCGCCGAGGATCGGCCGGACGAGGAAGTCGCCACGCTCGTAGGCGGGCTGGTTCTCGTCGATGACGATGCCGAGCATCAGTCCCTGGGCGGCGAGCACCTGCTCGCGCGGCTCGAGCTCACCGATCGCCTCGCGCAGGCGCTCGATCGCCGGCTTCGAGGCCAGCTCCTCGATCAGGTTGTCGCGGGCGGCCGTGATCGTCATCTCCGGTCCGACGGGGGTCGCGCCCTGCGAGACGCAGGGGATCATCCCGACGCCCTCGAGGCTGGCGGCGACCGCGCCCCCGTCGAGCACCTCGCCGTCGCGAAACAGGGCCGCCGAGCCGGCCGCAGCGGCGCTGGCGAGGCCGCCGAGCACCGGCATCCCCGGCCGCGCGGAATTCAGCGATCGAAGCAGCGCCTCGGCGCTGAAGGTGTAGGGGTCGGCGAGCAGGATCACGCCGTCGCCCAGCTCGCCGGGCTCGGGCAGGCCGCTGATCGCGATCCCGTCGTCGGCGGGCTCCGCCTCCAGGTGGTGGGTGACGATCCGGGCCTCCGGGGCGGAGAGCCCCCAGACGACGGCACCGGGACCGCTCTCGAGCTCCCGCCCTGCGCCGAGCACACCGCCGGCACCGCAGCCGATCAGCGACCGGGGCTCGAGCCGCTCGTGCACGGTCGAGAGGATCGGCTTCACGTGGGTCAGGTGCGGCGCTCCTGCGAACACGATCGCCAGGTCACAGCGTCCCGTCAATCCCGCGGCGGCCTCGGCGGCCGCGAGGCCGAACGCCTCGACCGGGTCGAGCTGATCCGATACGCCCACCGCAACGCTGACCGCCATCGCGTTCGACCTACCCGCTGCTCGCGTGCTGCAGCAGGTACTCGCGGATGAAGCCGTCGAGATCGCCGTCGAGGACGCGGTTGGCATCGCCGACCTCGTAGCCGGTGCGGTGGTCCTTGACCCGGGTCGTCGGATGCAGGGTGTAGCTGCGAATCTGAGAGCCCCATTCGGCGGCCTTCTGCTCGCCCCGCTCCGCCGCCAGCTCCTCGGCGCGCTTGCGCTCCTCCTCCTCGAGCAGCTTCGCGCGCAGCATGCGCATAGCGGTCGCCTTGTTTTGTGTCTGCGAGCGCTCGTTCTGGCACTGGACCACGATCCCCGACGGGATGTGGGTGATCCGGACCGCGGAATCGGTCTTGTTGACGTGCTGGCCGCCGGCACCCGAGGCGCGGTAGGTGTCGACCCGCAGGTCCTCGTCGTCGATCTCGACCGAGACCTCGTCGTCGGTGAGCGGCGCGACGTCGACCTGGGCGAAGGCAGTGTGGCGGCGCGACTGGGCGTCGAAGGGCGAGATCCGGACCAGTCGGTGAACGCCGCGCTCGGCGGCGAAGAGGCCGTAGGCGTTCTCGCCCTTGGCGATGAAGCTCGCCGACTTGATCCCCGCCTCCTCGCCCTCGGAGGCCTCGGCCATCTCGACCTCGAAGCCGCGCCGCTCGGCCCAGCGCAGATACATCCGCAACAGCATCTCGGCCCAGTCCTGCGAGTCGGTGCCCCCGGCCCCGGCCCGCACCGTGACCACGGCGTCGCCTGAGTCGTACTCGCCGCTGAACAGGCGAGCCTCCTCGAGCGCGGCGAGCCGTGACTCGATCGAGGCCAGCTGGGTGTCGAGCTCGGCCGCCATCTCCGTGTCCTCGCTCGCCATCTCGGCGAGCTCATCGAGGTCGCCGGCGTCGGACTCGAGTCCGCGAAAGCTCTCGAGCCGGCGCTGGGCGCGCGCGTGGTCGGCGGATACCTTCGCCGCCCTCTCCTGGTCGTCCCAGAAGCCGGGCGCCCCCATCTCTCCCTCCAGCCGGCCTATCTCGGCTTCGAGCGCGGCCGGGTCAAAGGTAGTCCGCAAGCAGGGTCAAGCCCTCGCGGATCTCGGCGATCCGCGAACTCACAGCCTCCGTCGAAGGTGCCTCGGCCATGCCCCCAGCTTATTGCGCGGCCCCTCCGCCACCGCCCAGCGCCTTCAGCGCTGCGATGCGCTCTCCCTCCACCTCGTCGCGCACCGCGCAACCGCCGAGGTGGTCGTTGACGATCCCGACCGCCTGCATCAGCGCGTAGGCGGTGGTCGGGCCGACGAACCGGAACCCGTGTCGCTTCAGCTCCTTGGCAAGCGCCTTCGACTCGGGCGTCGCCGCAGGAAGGTCGTCCCCGCGAGGCGCCCGCCGCCGCTCGGGACGAAACGACCAGGCGACGGCGGCGAGCGACTCTCCGGCCTTCGCCAGCGCCAGGGTCGCGCCGGCGTTGGCGATCGCCGCCTCGATCTTGCCCCGGTTGCGGACGATGCCGGCGTCGGCGAGCAGACGGTCGACCTGGCGATCGCCGTAGCCGGCGACCCGCTCGAAGTCGAAGCCGTCGAAGGCGGCCCGGAAGTTCTCGCGCTTACGCAGGATCATCAGCCACGAGAGCCCGGACTGGAACGCCTCCAGGGTCAGCCGCTCGTAGATCCCGCGGTCGTCCGTCACCGGCCGTCCCCACTCGCGGTCGTGGTAGGCGACGAAATCCGGGGTCGATACGCCCCACCAGCAGCGCGGCCGTCCGTCGTCGCCATCGACGAGCCCCGCCGCGCTCATCTGGTCTCGATCGCCTCGATCGCGTCGATGATCGAGGGAAAGTTCTGGCGCCAGCGGTAGACCTTGCCGTCGCGGAGCTCGAGCAGGACGCCGAACCTCTGCTCGTCGGCTAGCTCGTCGTCGTCCTTCCACCACCACTGGCGGCGCGCGTCGACGGCCACATGACGGTCCCCGACCTCGCGGATCTCGTCGACCTCGATCCGGGAGACGAGGTGGCCGTCGTCCGACGGCTTCGCCCAGCCGACGACCGCGTCGACGCCCTCGAAGGTTCCCTTGTCGCCGGTGGCGATGATCTCGGGGTGGAGCTCGGCGGCGACCGCCTCGGCATCGCGGGCCCGCAGCGCGGCCATCAGCCGCTGGACGGTATCGGTGCCGCTCACGGCTCCGGCGGCAGGCGGACCTCGAGCTTCTCGGTGACCGAGTCTCCCGCGCCATCGGTGAGCTTCACCGAGAGCTTCGCCCGGCCGGCGTCGGCGGAGTTCGAGACGCGCAGCGGGATCTTGTCGCTGCCCGCCCGCATGCCTGCTCGTGTGACCACCGGGGAGACGCGGCGGCCGTGCTGGCGCAGCGCGACCTTCGCCCCCAGCGACTCGGCGGTGCGGAAGGCGATGATCACGAGCCGATGCCCGGCCTTGGTCCCCCTCCCGAGCCGGGCAACCTTGCCCGCGACGATCCCGGCGCCGAGCGGTTTCTCCTTGCCGACCAGCTCGTAGGCGCCCCAGGGCGGGTTCGCGTTCACGATCCGGCCCGGCTCGCAGGTGGCGAGGAAGCTCGCGAAGCTGGCCGTCGGGCTCTCGGTGATCACCCGGTAGGTCCCGGCTGGGATCTCGGTGAAGATGATCCCGCCGTCGCCCGAGGTAGTGGTTCGGGAGCGGTCGGGGATCACGCTGTCGTTGAAGTAGATCGCCCCCGGCAGCCCGGGCTTGCCGCGGGCGGTCGCACCGGCGACCCCGTGCGGGGTGCGGGCCTGGAAGGTCGCGAAGTCGACGCCGCGCACGTTGCGCGCCGATGCGGTGGTCACGATCACGCATTGCTTGGGGCGGCCATCCGGGCCGAGCGGCACCGAGAGCAGCGCCGCGAGGCCGTTGTACTCGAAGTCGCCGGGGGTCTGGAAGTTTGCGTTCTCGATCGGCTTGCCGCGGGTGTGGAAGGTCTGCAGGTCGATCTGGTGGTAGCCGG
>DATBPT010000157.1:0-7813 GCA_036561205.1 Solirubrobacterales bacterium | reverse complement strand
TTTCGAGGGCTGCCGGCCGCTCTACCACCAGACCCGCTCGGGCGGCGCCGGCGCCTTCAGCGCCGACAACTTCCCGATCTTCGACCACCTGCGGCCGAACGTCTACGTCGCCGCCGACTCGAACCACGGCTACAAGATGATAGCCGTCGGCCGCGAGATCGCCCGCGTGCTCCAGGGCGAGCACTCGTCGCTGCTGCACCCGTTCCGCTTCGAGCGCTTCGCCACCGGCGACCTGCACCCCGTCTCGCACAGCCCCTATCCGTGGAGCTAGCGTTCCGCGGAGACGTAGCGCGCGAAAGCGGTCCTGGCCCGCTCGATGTCCGGGTGATTCTCGACCAGGTCGAGGCGGCCGTCCCTCCAGTGCCCGATCCCGCCGTAGCGGAACGGGACCGGCGTTCCACTTGCCCCGCCGCTGACGAGCTGCAGAACCGCCGACAGCGTCCAGTCACCCTGCTGCTCGACCTCCTCGATCTCGATCGTCGAATCGGGGAAGGCCTGAAGCCATTCGGCGAAAAAGCGCCGCAGACCGTCGTGGCCGCGGAAAACGCTCATGTCGGGTGCCCCGAACGGGGTCATGTCCCAGACGGCGTCCTCGTGGAAGAACTCCAACACGCGGTCGAAGCGACGCTCGTTCCAGGCCTCGAATCCACGGCGGGTGAGATCGGCGTTCGTGGCTGCTGTCACGCCGAAGAGCCTATGCCCGATCAACGAAAGTGGGAGAGTTCTCCGTAGTCGCCCGATCGGCGGCGACGAGACCACCCCAGAGGGAAGACGGGCATGGACGCAAGCAGGAATGGCGGACCCGTCGCGGTCGCCACCGACCGCAACGAGGGATCCGATCTCGCCGTCGCCTGGGCCGCGGACCTCGCCGGATCGCTGCGGGTGGAGCTGGTCGCGATCCAGGTCCTCGCGCCGCTGCCGGCCGACCAGGCCGGCGATACGGGAGCCGGAGCCGACGTGCTGCGCCAGGAGCTCGAGCGATCGCTGCCGGCGGATGGGTTCCCTGCGCGGGCGATCGTCGCCCGGGGCGAGGACGTCGCCGCGACGATCACCGAGGAGGCGAAGCGGGCGGGGGCGACGGTGCTCGTGGTCGGGAGCTCGGGGATGCGCGGGCGCAAGCAGTTTTTGCTCGGCAACGTCGCCAACCGAGTCACGCACCTCGCGCGCTGCACCGTGGTCGTCGTCAACACGACCACGGGCGAGGCGGCCGAGGCCGACGCCGAATCCGACACCGGCGGCACCCGGGCGGCCGAGATCGCTCGCGTGCTCGGGCCGGAGTTGGTCCGTCAGCTTTCGGGCCGCCTGCTGCGCTCGGATGGTGACCCGGAAGGTCCTCGCCGCCTGCGCCTCGCACTGGAGCAGCTCGGCCCGACCTTCAGCAAGCTGGGCCAGATCCTCTCCACCCGGCCGGACCTGCTCCCCGAGGATTACCTGGCTGAGCTCGCGTTGTTGCAATCCGACGTCCCGTCTATGTCCGAGGCCGAGGTCGTCGCGGTTATGGAGCAAGAACTGCGGGTGCCATGGGAGGACGTTTTCTCCTCGATCGAGCCCTCGCCGCTGGCCGCCGGCACGATCGGCCAGGTCCACCGCGCGCGGCTCGCCGACGGCCACCGGGTCGTGATCAAAGTGCAGCGCCCCTCTGCCGCCTCGGTGGTCGAGCGTGACCTCGCCCTGCTCGGGACCGTGGTCCGACCGATCTCCCGCTCGACGCTCGTCCGTCGGATCATCGACGTCCCCTCACTCGTCGAGCAGGTCTCGGAGTCCCTGCGCAGGGAGCTGGACTTCGGCGAGGAGGCCCGCAACCTCGACCGCATGGCCGAGATCCTCGCCCGCTCCACGGGCGTGGGGGTGCCGGCCTGCCATCACGAGCTCTCGACTCCGAGGCTGCTGGTGATGGACGAGGTCGTCGACGGCGTCCCCCTCTCTGAGGCTCCTCGTGGACCCGGGCGAACGGAGGCCACACGCGAGCTGCTCCAGGTCTACTACCGCCAGGTACTGGACGAGGGCTTCTTCCACGCCGACCCGCACCCCGGAAACATGCTCTGGGCGGGTGGCAAGATCTGGTTGCTCGACCTCGGCATGGTCGGTCGGCTGGACGCCGAGACCCGTCGCCGGTTCATGCTCGTGCTGCTCGCCTTCGCTCAGGGCGACGTCGAGCTGCTCGCCGATGTCTCGCTCGACGTCAGCGGGACGGACGACGTCGCCGACATCGAGATGGACGCCTATCGCGCGGATCTCGCAGCGGTGATCGAGAGTGTCCAGGGCCGCTCGCTGGAGGAGATCCGGCTGGTCGAGCTGCTCAACCGGCTGACCACGATCTCGGTTCGCCACGGCGTCGCGGTCCCATCCGAGTTCGTGATGGTCGCCAAGGCTCTCGGTCAGGTGGAGCTGACGGTATCCGAGCTGGCGCCCGACCTCGACCCGATGGAGGAGGCTCGGAGGTTCTTCCTGCGCAGCATCATGCACCGGCTCGCCGGCCGGCTCGACCCGGGGCAGCTCGTCTACGAGGTGGAGCGCCTGCGTTACCGGCTGGGACAATTCGGTGAGGGAGTCGCGACCGTAAGCGGCAGCCGGCCGGGCCGCAGGCTCGAGGTCCGGTTCAGCTCGGCGCGGCTCGAACGCAAGGTGATCGGAGCCGGACGCATGGTGGCGCTGGGGCTCGGCGCCGGATTGACCTGGGTCGCTGCGGCCGAGGCCAGCAGCTCCGAGCGGGTGGACCCCCGCCTCGCCCGCTCGCTTCAGGGCCTCGCCGCCGGTCTCTCGGCCTGGTTCGCCACCGAGGTCGCCCGCAATCGCTGATGCCTGACCCCACCATGGAAACCGAGGTAGCCGTCGTCGGGGCCGGCATCGCCGGGCTCACGGCCGCGTCGACGCTCGCCGGCCGGGGACTGGACGTGGTCGTGCTCGAGGCACGCGATCGGGTCGGCGGCCGCGTTTGGAACACCGAGATCGGCGGTGAGGCAAACGAGCTCGGCGGCCAGTGGGTGGCCCCGTACCAGTCCGCCCTTCGAGCGCTGCTCGAGGAGCTCGGGATCGAGCTCTTCCCTAGCTTCCGCGAGGGCGAGCACGTCTACATCGACCGCTCCGAGCGGACGCACCGCTACGACGGCCACGACGCGCCACTCGGCGCGGCATCCGAGCGCGCCTTCGCCGCTGCGGAGTCGAAGCTCGACGCGCTCGCGAACGAGCTCGACCCGGAGGCACCCTGGGCGCACCCCGACGCGGCCGAGCTCGACGCGATCACCTTCGAGGCGTGGCTGCGGCGCGAGGTTGCCGACGAGATGGCGCAGGACCTGCTGCGCTCCTGGCTTGCGGGCGGCTTCCTGGCGAAGCCGGCCCACACCTTCTCGCTGCTCCAGGGCCTCTGGATGATCGCCGGCGCCGGCGGTACGTACGAGCTCTTCGAGCCCGATCAGTGCCTCGCCCATCGGGTCGTCGGTGGCTCGCAGCTGATCGCGATCCGGCTCGCCGAGCGGCTCGGCGACCGCGTCGTCCTCGACGCCCCGGCGCGCGACATTCGCTGGTCGGACGGCGGCGTGGAGGTGGGCACGGAAGCCGCCACGGTGACCGCGCGGGCGGTGATCGTCGCCGTGCCGCCGAACCTGACCGAGGCGATTCGCTTCCGTCCCGCCCTCCCCGCCTGGCGCCAGCGGCTGGCCCAGGCTCTCTCCCAGGGCAGCATCAACAAGATCCTCGCCGTCTACGAGCAGCCCTTCTGGCGCGAGGACGGGCTCTCGGGCCAGGGCTTCGCGCCGTACGAGCTCGTCCGCGAGCTCTACGACAACTCGCCGCCGTCGGCGACCGCAGGCGTCCTGACCACCTTCCTGGCAGGCGAGAACGCCGAGCGCGCAGGGCGGCTGAGCGCTGCCGATCGCCGCGCCGTCGTGCTCGAGGGGATGGCGAAGTACGTCGGGCCCGGGGCCCTGCGCCCGGTCGACTTCATCGAGACGGATTGGTCGGCGCAGGAGTGGACGCGGGGTGCCTACGGGACGAGCTTCGGCGTCGGCGGATTGACCCGCTTCGGCGAGGATCTGCGGCGGCCGATCGGCCCGATCCATTGGGCCTGCACCGACATCGCGGGTGTCGGACACATCCACATGGAGGGGGCGGTTCGCTCGGGCGAGCGCGCCGCCGAGGCCTGCCTGGCCGCTATTGGCGCTCCCCGCGCCACTCGTACGGCAGGAACTTCCCGTTGAGGACGATCTCGACCCGGTCGCCGTTGGGATCGGGTTCGCGGCGGACCGTGAATCCGAAGTTGATCGCGCTCATGATCCCGTCTCCGAACTCCTCGTGGATCAGCTCCTTGAACGCCGGCCCGTAGACCTGGACGATCTCGTAGAGCCGGTAGATGGTCGGATCGGTCGGGACGGCGTCCTCGAGCGCCCCCCGCATCGGCGGCGCGATCAGCTCCGCGATCGCGTCCTCGCCCAAGCCGAGCGCCCGCGTGGCCGCCTGCGCCTGCGTCTGATCGAGCGGAAACTGACCGAGGAGGGCAGCCGTGGACCACTCGACCGGAGCGCCCACGATCTCGGCGAGCGCCGCCCAGGTGAGCCCCTTCGACCGCTTCGCGGCCAGGATCTCCTCGGTTAGCCGTTCTCGCCGGGACAAGGTGCGGCCAGACTATCTACGCGTGGTCCGTGGCCGCGCGGCGAGCTCGGTCGGCTGCGGCTCCGGCCCGCGCCAGACGGGGGTCCTCACCGCTGTCTGCGAGGTTGGCGGCGACCAGCTGCTCTGCGGCCCGGGCGGCACCCGCGGCGAGCAGCCCGCCGGCGACCGCGTCGGCGCTGAACGCCCAGTCGCCGGCGGTCGCGATCTCGGCCGCCGCCTCGGATAGCTCGGCGGCCCATTCCGCGATCGCCAGCGGCGGATCGCTCGCGAGCGCCAGGGCCTGCGCACGTTGCCGCGCGTCCTCCGCGGCGCCGACCGCGGCATAGGCGCGGAGATCGTCATCGGCCGTCGCGATCAGCAGCCCGCGCAGCTCGCGGGCGCGGGCGGCGTGCGCGCGCATCCGGGGTTCGCCGCCGCCGCCGGCGGCGAGCCGATCGGCGGCCAGCTCTGCGCTCAACTCCACCAGTGCCGCTGCCGCCGCGCAGGTCAGCGCCGAGGCGACGCCGCCGGCCGGCGCTTCGTCCCGCGCGGCGATCGCCGCCAGCGCCGCTCGCACCGGCTGGTCGGCAAACTCGGTCACCCGACCAATCTAGAACAGCCCGACCGTGCGCCCCTCGGCGTCGATGTCGACCTCGAAGGCCGCGGCCGTCTTGCCCAGCCCCGGCATCTGCTGGATGTCGCCACACAGCGGCACCAGCCAGCCGGCGCCCGTGTAGGCGCGCAGGTCGCGGACCGGGAGCTGGAAGCCGCTCGGCGCGCCGAGCAGCTTCGGATCGGCCGAAAGCGAGAGCGGGGTCTTCGCCATGCAGACCGGAAGCCCGGCGAGCCCCTGTTCGGTGAACTGCCGGATCTTCTGCTCCGCCTCGAGGTAGTAGACGACTTCCGAAGCGCCGTAGACCCGCTTGGCGATCGTCTCGATCTTGCTCTTGATCGCCGCCTCGTTCTCGTACAGGAAGCGGAACTCGCGGGGCTGATCGCAGGCGGCGACGACCGCCTCGGCCAGCGCGGCTACCCCCTTGCCGCCCTGGGCGAAGCCGTCACTGACCGCGGCGGCAAAGGCGCCGCCCTCGCCGGCGAGCCGGCTGACGAGTTCGACCTCGTCGTCAGAGTCCTCGGGACGGCGGTTGACCGCGACCACGGCCGGGAGGCCGAACTCACCGACGATCTCGAGGTGGCGGACGAGGTTTGCGATTCCGGCCTCGAGCTTGCCGTCGCCGTGGTGCTTGAGCGCGCGCACGGTCGCCACCAGCACGACCGCGTCGGGGGCGATGCCGCCGTTTCGGCAGACGATGTCGATGAACTTCTCCATCCCCATGTCGGAGCCGAAGCCCGACTCGGTGATCACGTACTCGCCCAGCTTCAGCCCCAGCAGGTCGGCGATCAGCGACGAGTTGCCGTGGGCGATGTTCGCGAACGGCCCGGCGTGCATGAGGCAGGGCTGGCCCTCGAGCGTCTGGATCAGGTTCGGCTTGATCGCGTCCTTGAGCAGTACGGTCATCGCCCCGGCCGCACCGAGGTCCTCCGCGGTCACGGGCTCGCCCGCGCGCGTGTATGCCGCGGTGATCCGGCCCAGGCGCCGGCGCATGTCCTGGAGGTCGCGGGCGACGGCGAGGATCGCCATCACCTCCGAGGCGGCGGTGATGTCGAAGCCGCTCTCGCGCGGGTAGCCGTTGGCGGCTCCGCCGAGGCCGACCACGACCTGGCGCAGCGCCCGGTCGTTCATGTCGACTGCCCGCTTCCAGGTCACCCTCAGGGCGTCGATCTTGTGCGGGTTGCCGTGCAGGATCGAGGCGTCGAGGATTGCCGCGAGCAGGTTGTTGGCGGCGCCGATCGCGTGGATGTCGCCGGTGAAGTGAAGGTTGAGATCCTCCATCGGCACGACCTGGGCGAACCCGCCTCCGGCGGCGCCGCCCTTCATCCCGAACACCGGGCCCACCGACGGTTCTCTGAGGCAGAGGACCGGGCTTCGGCCGATGTAGCCCATGCCTTCGGTGAGCGCGACCGAGGTCGTCGTCTTGCCTTCGCCGGCCTTCGTCGGGGTCATCCCGGTGACGCAGACCAGCTTGCCGTCGGGCCGATCGGCCAGCCGGTCGATCGCCGCGAGCGAGATCTTGCCCTTGTAATGGCCATAGGGCTCGACCTCCTCCGGCTCGAGGCCGAGCTCGCGCCCGATCTCCTCGATCGGCCGCAACTGCGCATCCTGCGCGATCTCGAGGCTGTTCTTCATCTTTCGGCTTTCCCTCCGTGCTCGGTCAGTGTGAAACTGCGGCCGCGCCGAGCTCGGAGACAAGGCGGTCGCGGTAGAAGCGCTCGAGCGTGAACGGCTCGATCAGCTCCGGGGTCGTCCCGGTGGCGATCAGCTCGGCCAGGGTCGTGCCGACGATCGGCGCCGCCTTGAAGCCGTAGGTGCCCCAACCTGCGCTGAGCAGGAAGCCGTCGACCTCGGTCACGCCGAGGATCGGGCTGAAGTCCGGGCTGATGTCGCAAAGGCCCGCCCAGCTGCGCAGGATCCGCGACCGCTCGAGCTGCGGGAAGAGCTCGAGCGTGTGACGTGAGGATTCCTGGAGGAAGTTGAGCGTGCCCTGCTGGCGGTAGGTCGTCCAGGGCTCGATCTCAGCTCCGATCAGGAACTCGCCGCGATCGGTCTGCGAGATGTAGATGTGCATCTGCGAGGAGACGACGACCACGTCGAGAAGCGGCTTCAAGGGCTCGGTCACGAACGCCTGCAGGATGTGGGTGGTGATCGGCAGCTCGATCCCGGCCATCGCGGCAATCGTCGAGCTCCAGCCCGCGGTCGCGCTGATCACCTGCCCGGCACCGATCTTGCGACCGTCGCGCAGGACGACCCCGGTCGCGCGACCGTTGGAGCGCTCGATCTGAGTGACCTCGCTGTAGGGGTGGATCTCGGCGCCGGCCGCGTCGGCCCCGCGAGCGAGCCCCCAGACGACCGCGTCGTGGCGGATGATCCCGCCGGGCGGGTGATAGAGCGCTCCCATGACCGGGTAGACCGCGTCACGCGACAGCGACATCGCCGGTGCCAGGCGGCCGATCTCGTCGGGGTCGATCACCCGCGAGTCGACCCCCGCCAGCCGGTTGACCTCCGCTCGCTCGGTCATTACGAACATCGCCCGGTCGGTGTGGGCGAGCGTAAGGTGGCCCTGCTGCGAGAACAGCAGGTTGAAGCGCAGCTCTGCCGAGAGCCGTT
>DATBPT010000156.1:0-4618 GCA_036561205.1 Solirubrobacterales bacterium | reverse complement strand
CCGCAAGCGAGATTGCGCCGCGGGTGACGCTGACCCCGACCGGGCGACTGTGGGTGACGCGCCGCAGGGCGTGGCCAAAGCGTTGCGCGAGCGCCTCGACGCCCGCTTCGTCCTCGCAGCCGATCATCGCCACGCCGAGATCCATGTCGCCGACGCGACCGATCTGGTCGGTGCTGCGGACGGCGCCGGCGAGCGCCTCCGCCGCATCCTTGAGCGCGAGCACGGCGACCGGCGATCCGGGCTTCTCGTCGCCCGCCTGGACCCGGAAGCAGACGGCCATCGAGTCGACGGTGCCGCGGCGGGCCAGCTTCCACTCCCGCTTGAGCAGGTCGATGAACGCGAGGCGCGCGGGAAGGCCGGTGTCGGGATCGGCGTTGTTGGCGGCGCCGATTCGCTGCCGCAGCTCTCGCAGCTCGGTGCGGGTATGAACACGCTCCCACTCGTAGGCGAGCATGCGGGCGGTGAGCCCGAGCAGGACCACGTGCTCGGCGCGGTAATCGCCCTGGCGGCGCGAGAGCGCCGCGACGATACCGACGATCGCACCATCGCTCATCTCGAGCGGCAGAGCGATCCATTCGCCGAGCCCGAGCGACTGAAGGTGGGCGGCATCGAGGTCGTCGATTCCGGCCGTGCCCTCGAGCGCGCTCACCTCGGGCCCGAGGCCGTTCGACTGCTGGACCTTCGCCAGCGGAAGCATGTTGCCGCGCTCGACCCCGACGATCGAGGCGCCGCGGACGTCGAGCACTCGCAGACGGTCATCGCCGGGCTCGATCTGTCCGAGCACGATTTCGCCGGGCACCTGCGTCGCGAGTACGTCGAGAGCCGCGTCGGAGGCCTCGGCAAAACTCTGGAAGCGGCGGGTGATCAGCGGGAACAGCGATTGGAGGGGACGTTCCACCCTCCGAATATCGGCCGATGACGCCAGTTACATGAGCCCTGGTCAGGCGTCGGCGCGCCTGCCCGGTCGCGTCGGTTGTTCAGCCCTCGACGAAACGCTTCAGCTTGCCGGGCATGCTCTCGACCAACTGGCCCCTGAGCACGCCGACCAGGGGGCCGCGGATCACCATCCCCAGCATCCGCCCGAGGTCGACCTCCATCCAGTAGGTGGCCCGGGTGCGGTCGTCGCCGAGATCCTCGAACTCCCAGCTTCCCCTGACCGACTTCAGGTCCCCCTCGGCCTGCTCCCAGCTGAGGCCGGTGGGGTCGTCGTAGCCGAATCGAAGGGTCGAGTTCAGCGTCCGCACCTTGCCGTCGGTCTCGGTGCGAACCAGCACCTGGTGGCCGTCGGCGTTTCGCTCCAGGCACTCCGCGAGCTTGATCTCGGGCTGCCAGCGCGGCGAGCCCTCGACGTCCGCGGCAACCGCGAACACCTCTTCTATCGGGGCCTCGATCTCGACGCTCGCTCGTCCTTCGATCGCCATCGCGCCAGCCTAATGGTTCGCCGACGTAGGATCGGGCGGTGAAGTTCCTCGTCACCGGCGCCAGCGGCTTCCTCGGCGCTGCCGTCTGCTCGGAGCTGCTGGCCCGAGACCACCGCGTCGCCTCGCTGGTTCGCCGGCCGGGATCCGCGCCGGCGGGCACCGAGCCCGTGGCCGCCGACCTGGCCGACGCCGACACGCTCACGGCGGCGGTGGCGGCGGCGGAGCCGGAGTGCGTGGTTCACCTCGCCGCGGAGATCGCGACCCAGCGCGACCCCGCTCGGATCGACGAGATCAACGTCGAGGGAACGCGGCGGCTGCTCGACGCGTGCGTGAGCGCCGGGCGCCCGCGTTTCGTCTTCACCTCGACCGTGGTCACCGGCGATGCGCATGGCGCGCTGCTCGACGAGGACTCCGAGCTTCCGGTCGAGACCGCCTATGGGCGCTCCAAGCAGGAGGGCGAGCGGTTGGTCGGCGAGTCCGGCCTCGACGCCGTGATCATCCGGCCGAGCCATGTCTACGGGCCGGGCGGCTGGTACGCCGAGGAGATCGTCGGCCGGGTTCGCGGGCCCGGGCGCTTCGCCGTGATCGGCTCGGGCGAGAACTGGTGGGACGTGGTCCGGGTCGAGGACGTCGCCGTGGCCTGTGTGGACGCCGCCGAGCGCGCCCCGGCGGGTTCCCTGTACCACGTCGTCGACGATCAGCCCGTGCGCTACTACGACTTCGTCGCGATGACCGCCGAGGCCGCCGGGGTCGGGCCGCCGCGCCGGATCCCGGCCTGGATCGCCCGCCTGGCCGCCGGCGCCGACCCGATCAGGGCGGTTGTGCGCTCGGCCCGCAGCTCGAATGCGCGGATCAAGGCCGAGCTCGGCTGGGCCCCGCGCTATCCGAGCGCCCGCGAGGGCGTCCCGGACGCGGTCGCCTCGCTACGAACCTAAAGGGGGTCTGACCCTCTTTAGGTTCGGTCCGGCGGGTCGAGTCGGTCGGCGAGCCGGTTCATGCCCCGCTCGCGAGCCGCCGCGGCGGCTCCCTTCGTGTCGGTGCGCTTGTCGCGGGGACGCTTCACCTTCGCATCCTGCAGGGTCGCGATCCGCTTGAAGGCGAGCAGGTCGTCGCGGGAGTCGAGCAGTGAGGCGCGCAGCTTCGGGCGCGTCTCGCCGATCGCCGCCTCGAGCACGCCCTCGAGCGAGCCATGGCGGCCGAGCAGCTCGGCCGCGGTCTTCTCGCCGACGCCCTTGGCGCCGGGGAGCCCGTCGGAGGGATCGCCGCGCAGGGCGATGAAGTCCGGGACCAGCTCGGGGGCGACGCCGTAGCGTCTGCCGACCTCCTCCGGGGTCACCTCCTGCATGCCCTTGCCGGTGCTGACATAGAGCACGGTGACGGCATCGGAGGCGCACTGGAACATGTCGCGGTCGCCGGTCATCAGCAGCGCCCGGCCGCCGGCCTCGGCCTCGAGCCGGGCGAAGGAGCCGAGCAGATCGTCGGCCTCGAGCGAGTCGTGGCCGGCGACCTTCCAGCCGAAGGCCTCGAAGAAGGCGGGCGCGTCGGCCCACTGCCCGACGAGCCCCTCGGGCATCTCGGGGCGCTCGGCGTGATAGCCGGAGTAGAGCTCGACCCGGTAGGCGGCGGCGTCCGGTCCCATGCAGAGGACGACCGCGCGCGGCTTGTGATCGCCGACCGCCTGCAGGATCAGGTTCGCCGAACCGAGCAGGGCGTTGACCGGCGTGCCGTCGGCGCCCTTGATCGAGTCGGGGAGGGCGTAGAAGGCGCGGTAGAGCATCGACGGCAGGTCGACGACGAGCAGGGGAGCGGTCATGGCCCCGCAAGCTATATAAGGAGTCACGTGAAGCGCTCGATCGCAGGGATGCTGGCCGTGTGTGCCGCGGCGCTTGTCGTCGCCGCCCCCGCGGCGGCGATCGACAAGGTCGTGACGATCGGCTCCGACGGCCCCGGCCCGGAGGCGTACGACCAGGTCTACGTGCACCAGATGGGGCCGAAGAAGGCGGATCGGGTGCTCGTGCTGATGCCCGGGACCCAGGGCGGAGCCGGCGACTTCACCCTGCTCGCCCGCGACCTGACGAAGCAGGTCGATGGGCTGCAGGTGTGGTCGATCGACCGCCGCACGCAGGCGCTCGAGGACACCCCCGTGTTCGCCCAGGCGCTGGCCGGCGAAAAGAGCCTGCAGGAGATGTTCGACTACTACCTCGGCTGGATCACCAACGGCGGCACGCCGGCGGCGCACTTCAACTTCCTCGACGCCAATACCGTCCCCTTCGCTCGCGAGTGGGGCATGGCGACGGCGCTCGACGACGCCCGCAAGGTGGTCCTCGCGGCGGGCAAGGGGGGCCGCGAGGTGATCCTCGGTGGGCATTCGCTCGGCGCCTCGTTGACCGCGGCCTACGCGGCCTGGGACTTCAACGGCAAGCCCGGCTACAAGGACGTCGACGGCCTGGTGCTGATCGACGGTGGGCTGCTGGGCAGCTTCGACGCCTACGACCTGGGCCAGGCCCAGCAGCAGATCACCGACCTGCAGACGTCGAACCCGTTCCTCGACCTGCTCGGGCTCGGGATCCCCGAGGCCGCTGGTCTATTCGCCGAGGTCGGCGGCGCCTACGCGCGGCTCGAACCGGCCGCAGCGGCGACGACGATCCAGAACTACCCGCTGTTGCCGGCGGAGTTCAAGCCGGCCTTCCCGGTCACCAACCGCGGCCTCTTCGGCTACGCCTTCGACCGCGACACCTCACCGGCCGCGCTCGGCCTGTTGCACATCAATGCCGGCCGGCTGGCCGCGACGGGCGACCCGCGCGACTGGGAGGACGGCGGGGTGACGCCGGTCGCCCGCCTCGCCGAGACCTTCGGCCAGGAGCCCGTGAACGCGACCGAGTGGTACTTCCCGAAACGGCTGACGATCGACACCAACGGCGCCGACCAGATGAAGATGAACGACGTCGCCACCTTCCTCGGCCTGCGGCTGATGCACACCGATCAGATCGACGTGCCGATCTACGCCTTCCAGACCGACCTCACCGAGGGTGGCGTGCTGCATGGCGCCAAGGCGCTGGTCAAGCGGGCGAAGACGACCAAGCGGGAGGCGCTGCTGGTCAACGGCGACCCGCAGCAGAGCCACCTCGACCCGTTGACGGCGGCGCCGAAGCAGAACAAGTTCCTCAAGAACCTGGTCCGCTTCCTCGACCAGGACG
>DATBPT010000155.1:0-26248 GCA_036561205.1 Solirubrobacterales bacterium | reverse complement strand
GGACGCGGCGGATGTCGACCAGCGACGCGGGCAGGAAGCCGCGGACGCCGAGGTCGAGGATCAGCCCGCCCTTGACCACCTCGATCACGCTGCCCTCGACCGGCTCGCCGGTCTCGGCGGCGACCTCGATCTTGCGCCAGGCCTTCTCGAAGCGTGCCCGCTTCTTCGAGAGCACCAGGCGGCCCTCCTGGTCCTCCTTGGTCAGCACCAGGGCGTCGACGTGCTCGCCGAGCGAAACCTCCTCGGCCGGATCGACCGAGCGCCGGATCGAGAGCTCATTGGCCGGGATGACGCCCTCGGACTTGTAGCCGATATCGACCAGGACCTCGTCCTTGTCGATGCGGACGACCTCACCGGCGACCACATCGCCCTCCTCGAAGGGCTTGATCGTCGCCTCGTAGTTGGGGACGAGCTTGCCGTCGACCTCGATCAGGAGGTCGGCGGGCGCACCGTTGGTGGCCGCGGGCGGGGGGCTCGCGGGCGCTTCGGTGGCAGCCTCGGTCGTTGTGTCGGTCGCGGACACGGCGGATAACTATAGGGAGGCGGCGTTCGCAACCGTGGCTCGCGGATACCGGCTGACGACCGTGATTCTCTCGCCGCCAGCGTGTTCCAGCCGTGTAAGTATGAAATTCAGCCGCCCTCGGGCGCCGACGAAGGGAAGTTTTGTGAATCTCAAGCGACATCTGGTCCTGGCGACCATGCTGGTGGCCGTTGGGGTCTTCTTTGCGGGCCTGACGATCGCCCAGGCCAGCTCCGGCGACGAGCAGGGCGGTACCGACGAGCAGGGCGAGGTGCAGAACTGCCAGGTCGGCACGGATGAGCCCGACGGTGACCACGGCGACGACGACGCCGTCAAGGGCAGTGGCCGCGACGACGATATCGAGGGCACCGACGCCGATGACGAGATCGACGGAGATGACGGCGACGATCAACTCGACGGCAATGAGGGCGACGACGACATCTGCGGTGACGACGGTGCCGACGAGATCAGCGGCGGCGCGGGTGACGACGACATCGACGGTGGCGGTGGCAGCGACGATGTCAGCGGAAACGGCGGCAACGACGAGATCTTCGCCACCGGTGATGGCGCCGATGACATCAACTGCGGTGCCGGCAAGCACGATGTCGTGCACAGCAGCCGCAACGACGACGTCGCGGCCAACTGCGAGGTCGTTCACTAGCTGCCGGCGAGCCGTCAAGGGCCCGCACCCCGGCAAGCATCCGAAGCCCCGCCCTTTGGCGGGGCTTCGGCGTTTCGGGCCTGCCTACCGCTGCTGGCCGAAGATCCGCAGCAGGAACAGGAACAGGTTGATGAAATCGAGGTACAGCGCGAGCGCGCCGAGGATCGACGCCCGCTGCTCGGCGTCGCCCTCGAGCCCGGCCTTGGCGAAGCCCTTGATCTTCTGCATGTCGTAGGCGGTGAGCCCGGCGAAGATCGCCACGCCCGCGTAGGTGGTGACCCAGTAGAGCGCCTCGCTGGCGACGAAGATGTTGACGATCGTCGCCAGGATCAGGCCGACCAGCGCCATCAGCAGCACCGTGCCCATGGTCGAGAGGTCGCGCTTGGTCACGTAGCCCCAGGCGCCGACGGCGCCGAACATCGCCGCCGTGACCAGGAAGGTGGTGAAGATCGACTGCGTCGTGTAGAGCTCGAAGACAAAGGCGAAGATCACGCCGACGCTCGCCGCGTAGAGGAAGAAGAGCACCAGGGCGACCGCGGGCGAGAGCCGGTCGATCGCGGCCGAGATCGTGATCACGAGCGCGATCTGGGCGACGAGGAGGCCGATCAGGATCAGCGGGTTCTCGGTGATGTCGGTGAGCAGCGTGTCGCTGGACCCGATCGCCGCCGCCGCGAGGCCGGTGATCAGCAGGCCGATGAACATCCAGCCGAAGACCTTGGCCAGGAATCCCTGCGTGTCGGTGGTCGCGATCGGGGGCGCGCTCGCGGCGTACTCCATGGGGCGGAACGGTACCCTCGCGAACCGATGCCACGACGGGCGACCAAGCGGGGAGACGAGCGCACCCCACTGGGCGGCGACTATGACGTGCTCGTCTGCGGCGCCAGCTTCGCCGGCCTCGCCGTCGCTCGCGAGCTCGCCGGCTCGGGCGCGAGGACGCTGCTCGTCGACCGCTACGAGATCGGCGAGCGGCAGACCTCCGCCTGCGCCGCGCCGACCGATTGGCTCGAGGCGATGGGCGTCGCCGACTCGATCCGCCAGACCTTCGACACCCTGGTCGTGCATACGCCCCACACGACCGTCGACTTCCGGCTCCCGTGGACGTTCTCGACCTTCGACTACCGGAAGCTGTGCGGGTTGCTCTACGACCAGTGTGACGCCGGGTTCGAGACGGCGAAGGTGGAAGCTCGCAGCGGGGACGTCGTGCTCACGGACCGCGGCCGGCTCTCGGCGCCGCTGATCGTCGACGCGCTCGGCTGGAAGCGCGTGCTCGCGGCCGGCAGCGGATACCAGCCTCCGGAGGCGCCATTGTCGCGGGGGCTCGAGGTTCACCCGGGCGGGACGTCGGAACGGCTCGAGATCTGGATCGACCGCGACTACGTCCCCGCCGGATACGGCTGGAGCTTTCCCGCCGCGGACGAGATCAGGATCGGCGTCGGCTCATTCGACCCGCGCTTCCACGTCAAGGAGCCGACCGTGCGGCTGGCCGAGGACCTCGACAGCGAGGCGGTCCGCTACCAGGGCAACTGGATTCCCCACAAGCTCCGCGATGCGACCGCGGACGGGGTCTTCTTCGTCGGCGATTCGGCCGGCCACTGCCTGCCGCTGACCGCGGAGGGGATCCGGACGGCGTTCTACTTCGGCATCGCCTGCGGGCGGGAGCTGCGACGCGTGGTCGAAGGCCGGGCGACCCGGGCGACCGCGCTGCGGCGCTACGGCGACTTCTCCGCCCGCCACGAGTGGCAGTTCGAGTGGATGCTGCGCACGCAGAGGCTCGTGCCGCGGGTGCCGCCGAGGCTGCTGGCGACGGCGCTCAAGGGGATCGAACGCGACGCGTTCGTGCGCTGGGCGTTCGAGCACTACCTGCGGATCGCCCACCCCTCCTTCGCACAGGCGCCGGCGCACTCTGCGGCGGCGCCTGCGGCGACCCCGATCGCCGCCTAGCGGACGATCAGGAACGTGCCCGCGAGCAGCAGCGCTATGCCGATCACCCGCTCGATCGTGATCGGCTGCTGGTCGAGGCCGAGGATCCCGAGCCGGTCGATGACCACCGAGAGGGTGAGCTGGCCGGTGATCGTCGCCGCGGCCACGCCGCCGGCGCCGATCGTGCTCACCGTGACCAGCGCCGTGAACACGTAGGCGGCCCCGAGCACACCCCCGAGCAGGTAGTACCAGCGGACGTCGAAGGTCGAGCTCAGGCCCCCGGCCTGACCGGCGATGACGACGATCGCCGCCAGGACCAGGGTTCCGACGGCGAACGAGACCAGCGCCGCGGCGATGTTGCCGGTCGCGCGGCCGAGGCCGGCGTTGATCGCCGGCTGCAGGGCGATCAGCCCGCCTACCACCGCCATCAGGGTCACCGCGACGCTTCGATCCACGCGCGCGGACTCTATTCGCACGAAATCCGTCCGTGATTGTCGTCCCGCCTTCGTGTTCAAGCCCTGAACAACCGATTGGTTACCGAACCCTTCAAGGAGGACAACAAGTGCAAGCTTCAACCCTGATCAAGCGGGCGCTCGCGGTCGGCGCCGGGATCCTGGCGGCGGCCGCCGTCGCCGCGGCACCGGCCTCGGCGGCGTCCAAGGACCGCAACCACGACAGCATCCCCGACCGCTGGGAGAGCCACCACGGGCTCTCGCTGGACAAGAACCAGGCGCGCAAGGACCAGGACCGCGACGGGCTCCGCAACCGCGGCGAGTTCCGCGCCAAGTTCGACCCCCGCGACGAGGACTCCGACGATGACGGGGTCGAGGACGGTGACGAGGGCGCCGGGACGATCGAGTCGTTCGACGCGGCCAGCGGCGAGCTGGTGATCAACGCCTTCTCCGGGGACACGATCAAGGGCACGGTCACGGCCGACACCGAGATCGAGTGCGACAACGACGACGACGTCCAGCCCGATGACGGCGACGTGGACGACGGCGACGTGGACGACGTTGACGACGGCGATGTCGACGATGTGGACGACGGCGACGTCGAGGACAAGCGCACAAGCCGCGGCCACGACGGTGACGATGAGGGCGACGCGGACAGCTGCACCACCGCGGACCTGACGCAGGGCACGGTCGTCCGCGAGGCCGAGCTCGAGCTCACGGCCTCCGGTCTGGTCTTCGAGGAGATCGAGCTGTAGAAACAAGTTCGCGCGGCGGGCAGGCAGGGCGCCCCGTGAGCCGATTCAGGCCACGGGGCGCGCCGGCCCGTATCACCGTTAGTGACGAAGGAGCGAATGCCGAGAAAATCGAGACTGCAGCCGCTCGCAAGAGCGGTCCTGCGCACGCAGACGGATGACCGCCTGGTCACCCTGGCGCGCGACGGCAAGGAAGCCGCGTTCGAGGAGATCGTTCGCCGCTACCGCGTGGGCCTGGTCGCCTTTGCCGCCGCCTACGGCCCTCCCGACCCGGAGGATGTGGTCCAGGAGAGCCTGGTGCGCTCATGGGAGGCGCTGCGTGACTCGACCGGAGAGATGCACTTGAAAGCCTGGCTCTACACGATCGTCCGCAACCGGGCGCTGAACGCCCGCCGAGACGCCCGCCCCCACGAGCCTCTCGCCGAGGACATCGATGGCGTTCGGCAGCCGGCGGAGATCGTGCTCACGAACGAGGAGCTCCGCCGCACCGTTGCCGCGGTCGGCGCGCTCCCGGACCAGCAGCGCGAGGCGCTCGTGCGCAGCGCGCTCGAGGGTCACACCCACGATCAGATCGCGGCCGCAATCGGCTCGACGCCCGGAGCGGTCCGCCAGCTCATCTACCGGGCGCGGATGACCGTGCGCCACGGCGTCGGCTTGGTGATCCCGCTGCCGCTGGTCGCGGCGCTGGCCGAGGCCGGCGGCGGGGGCGCCGGTGCGGTCGCCGGTGGAGCGGCGGCGGCCGGCACGGCGGGAGGAGCGTCGTTGGCGACCAAGGCTGCCGTAGTCGCCGCAATCGGCGTCGTCGCCGCCGGGTCGGGCGCGGTGATCCAGCGCTCACACGACTCGAAGCAGGCCGCGGGCAACCAGGCGACCGTCGCCGATGCCGACCGAGGCCGGGGGCCCGGCTCCGATCAGGGTCGAGCGACGGCGTCGAGCCCGGCGACGACCACCACGGAGGTCGGCGACGACTCCGGGTCCCGGGGCGAGGACGGCTCCGGCGATCTCGGGCAGGGCGACGAGGGGTCGGATTCGAGCGGGCCCGGCCCCGGCTCCTCCGCCGGCGACGACTCCAGCGGCCCGAGCTCGCAGTCCGGCCCCGGCCCGGGCGGCTCGAGTGACGACTCCAGCGGGCCGGGGTCGGGTTCACCCGGGTCCGGATCCGGCGACTCACACGGTGACTCCTCCGGCCCCGGCGGCGACGGCCCCGAGGCCGAGCCACCCAAACCGCCGGACAGCGACAGCAGCGGGCCGGGTAGCGACAGCAGTGGGCCGGGCAGCGACAGCAGCGGTCCCGGGAGCGGCGACGCAACCACGCCCGAGATCGACAGCAGCGGGCCCGGCGGCGGCGGGTCCGATGACCTCCCGGAGCCGCCGGAGCTCGACTGAGCGTCGCCTACTTCGCCGCCAGCCAGTCCTCACCCACGCCGACGTCGACCGCAAGCGGCGGATCGAGCTCGAACGCACCGACCATCTCCCGGCGGGCGATCTCGGCAGCCTCGTCCATCTCCGCGGCCGGGCCCTCGAACAGGAGCTCGTCGTGGATCTGCAGCACCAGCTCGGTCTCGAGCCCGGCCTCGGCGATCGCCCGGTGAGCGTTGACCATCGCCACCTTGATGATGTCGGCCGCCGTGCCCTGGATCACCGTGTTGACAGCCAGCCGCTCGCCGAGCTGACGCCGCTGGCGGTTGCCTGAGCGGAGCTCGGGGATGTTCCGTCGCCGGCCCATCAACGTGGTCACCGAGCCGCGCTCCTCCGCCGCCGCGATCGTCTCGTCGATGAACGCCTTCACGGCCGGGAAGCGCTCGAAGTAGCGCTCGATGTATGTCGCCGCCTCCTCGCGCTCGATGTTGAGCCGGTCGGCGAGCCCGAAGGCCGAGAGGCCGTAGGCGATCCCGTAGTTGACCATCTTCGCCTTCGAGCGCTCCGCCGGCGTGATCGCCTCCGGATCGGCGCCGATGATCCCCGCCGCGGTGGCGCTGTGGACGTCCTCGCCGGAGGCGAAGATCGCTCGCAGCACGTCCTCGCCGGCGACATGGGCGAGGACCCGGAGCTCGACCTGGTTGTAGTCGCAGGACAGCAGCCGGTTGCCTTCCCCGGCGACGAAGCACGAACGCACCGGCCGCCCGACCTCGGAGCGGATCGGGATGTTCTGCAGGTTCGGATTCGTGCTCGAGAGGCGCCCGGTGGCGGCGGTCACCTGGTTGAAGGTCGTATGGATGCGGGAGTCCTCGTCGACCAGGGTCGGAAGCGAGTCGAGGTAGGTGTTCTTGAGCTTCGTCAGCTCGCGCCATTGTTCGACCTTCTCGACGATCGGATGCTCGTCGCGAAGCTGGCCGAGCACTCGCGCATCGGTCGAGAACCCGGTCTTGCCGCGGCGCTTCTTGGTCAGGCCGAGATCGTCGAAGAAGACGGCGGCGAGCTGCTGGGGAGAGCCGATCGTGAACTCGTGGCCGGCGAGGTCGTAGATCTCGCGCTCGAGCTGATCGATCTGCTCCGCCATCCCGCTGCCGATCTCGGCCAGCCGCTCGGTGTCCAGCTTGAGGCCGATCCGCTCCATCTCCGCGAGCACCTCGATCAGCGGCATCTCGACCTCGTTGAGGAGGCGCTCGACCCCGAACTCGCCCAGGCGCCGGCGCTGGCGCTCGGCGAGCTCGTGGGCGAGCCGGGCGTCGACCGCGGGGTCGCCGGCGGCCTCGCCCTCCTCGGCGGCGAGCGAGAGCTGGCCCTCCTCGGCGCCCGCCGGCGCGGCGGCGAGCCCGGCGTCCGCGGCGAGCTCGTGCAGGTCGTAGGTCCGGCGAGCCGGGTCGATCAGGTAGGCGGCGACCATCGTGTCGTGGGCCAGGTCGAGCCCCTCGGGACGGGCGGCGGCGAGCAGACTGTGCGGGCCGTGCCCGCCGAGCGCCTTGAGGTCGTGGCCGATCAGCGAGTGGCCCCGCAGCTCGCCGGCGAGGGCGCCGAGGTCGGCGGCGTCCCCGGCCACCATCCTGGTGCCGTCGCCCGCGGCCCAGCGGCCACCCGCGATCGCGATCGAGATCGGGCCCTCGGCGAGCTCGGCCGGAGACCCCTCCTCGGCCTCGACCTCGATCGTCTCCTCGACCATGCGGCCGGGCACCTCCTCGTCCCACTCGTCGTCGAGGCGCTGGATCACCGCTCGCAGCTCGAACTCGTTGGCGGCGTCGCGGAGCTTCGAACGGTCCGGTGAGGAGCGCAGCTGGTCGGTGATCACCAGCGGCACGTCGACGTCCTCCACCATCGTCGCCAGCTGCTTCGAGACCCTGGCGTCGTCGGCGTGCTCGGTCAGGTTCTGCTTGCGCTTCGCTCCCGAGATCTCGTCGACGGAGCCGAGCACGCCCTCGAGCGTGCCGAACTGCTGCAGCAGCTGGGCGGCGGTCTTGTCGCCGATCCCGGGAACCCCGGGGATGTTGTCGGAGGTGTCGCCCTTGAGGCCGATGAAGTCGGTGACCAGCTCCGGCGGGACCCCGTAGCGCTCGACGACGCCCTCACGGTCATAGACCTTGGTGTCGGTGACGCCGCGCGAGGTCGTCATCACGCGGACGCCGTCGCGGACCAGCTGGTAGACGTCGCGATCGCCGGAGACGATCATCACCGGGACGCCGGCGTCGGAGGCCTGCCGGGCGAGGGTGGCGATCACGTCGTCGGCCTCATAGCCCTCGACGTCGACGTTCCTGAACCCGAACGCCTCGGCCAGCGGCGCCAGATGGGGCCACTGCTCCTTGAGCAGGTCCGGCCGCGACTTGCGCTGCGACTTGTACTCGGCGTAGACCTTCTCGCGTCCCGACCAGCCCTTGTCCCAGGCCACGATCACCGCCTTCGGCGAGTGGTCGATGAGGATCTTGGCCATCATCGAGGCGAAGCCATAGATCGCATTGGTCGGCCTCCCATCGGCGGTCGCGATCGATTCCGGCAGGGCGAAGAACGCCCGATAGGCGAGCGAGTTGCCGTCGATCAGGAACACCTCTTCGCCCTTTCCATTCTCGCCCTTCTTTGCCATCCATCGATCGTATTGACCTCCGCGGAATGCTTCGCCCGGGCGGATTTCTCGCCCGCTCGTAGAATCCGGCGCCCGTGGCTTCGGTCTCCGCCCAGTTCTCGGTCACCGTGCGCGTCGAGCTCGACGCGCGCTCCGAGCCGCTGGGCAAGCTGACCGCGTCGATCGCCGAGGCCGGCGGGGCGTTGCAGGGAGTCGACCTCGTCCCCGGCGCCGGTGCCGAGGGCAAGCGCGTGCGCGAGTTCACGATCGACGCCCGCGACCAGCCGCACTGGGAGGAGATCCTGCGGGCGATCGGCTCGACCCGGGGCGCGCGGGTGATCGATTACATCGACCGGACGCTGGCGATGCATCGCGGAGGCAAGATCGAGCAGCACAACAAGTACCCGCTGAAGACCCGCGACGATCTCTCGATGGCCTACACGCCGGGGGTGGCACGGGTCTGCATGGAGATCCACGCCGACCGCACGAAGGCCTTCGACTTCACGATCAAGAAGAACACGGTCGCGGTCGTCTCCGACGGCTCGGCGGTGCTCGGCCTCGGCGACATCGGCCCCGAGGCCGCGATGCCGGTGATGGAGGGCAAGGCGATGCTGTTCAAGGAGTTCGCCGGCATCGACGCCTTCCCGATCTGCCTCGACACCAACGACCCGGAGAAGATCATCGAGGCCGTCCGGCTGATGGCGCCGACCTTCGGCGGCATCAACCTCGAGGACATCTCCGCGCCCCGCTGCTTCGAGATCGAGGAGCGGCTGAAGGAGGAGCTCGACATCCCGGTCTTCCACGACGATCAGCACGGAACCGCGGTGGTCACGATGGCGGCGCTCTTCAACGCGCTCAAGATCACCGGCAAGCCAATCGAGGATGTGAACGTCCTGATGACCGGGCTCGGGGCCGCAGGCGTCGCGGTGACGAAGATGATGATCGCCTCCGGGGTGACCAACATCATCGGCTGCGATCGCAAGGGCGCGCTCTCGACCACCCGCGACGACTACGAGCAGATGACCGAGATCAAGCGCTGGTACTCGGAGAACTCGAATCCCGAACACCGACTCGGCTCGCCCGCCGAGGTGATCGACGGCGCCGACCTGTTCGTCGGCCTCTCCGGGCCGGGCGTGCTCGACGCCTCGCACCTCGACCGGATGAACGACGACGCGATCGTCTTCGCGATGGCCAACCCGACGCCCGAGGTGATGCCCGAAGAGGCGGAGCCGTACGTGCGGATCATGGCCACCGGCCGCTCCGACTACCCGAACCAGATCAACAACGTGCTCGCCTTCCCGGGGATCTTCCGCGGCGCGCTCGACGCCGGCGCTCCGCGGATCACCGAGCAGATGAAGCTGGCCGCGGCCCAGGGGATCGCCGACGTGGTCGCCGAGGAGGACCTCTCCGAGGACTACATCATCCCCTCCGTGTTCGACCGTGACGTCGCTCCCGCCGTCGCCAAGGCCGTGGTCGAGGAGGCACGGCGCGACGGAATCGCGCGCGTGTCCGAGGAGACCGGCACCTTCTCGACGATCGAGTAGCCCGCGAGCGCTCGGGTAGAAGGGGTTGACCATGCGAGTGCTCGTTACCGGAGCCAGCGGCCTGATCGGCGCCGCCGTCTGCGACGCCCTGCTCGCTCGCGGCGACGAGGTCGCCGCCCTTACCCGCGACCCGGAGAAGGCCCGGCGGACGAACCCGACGGTCTCCTGGCACGCCTGGGATCCGGCCCGCGAGCGCCCACCCGAGGCGTCGATCGAGGGTGTCGACGCGGTCATCAACCTGGTCGGCGAGAACATCAACCAGCGGCTGACGGCGGCGGCCAAGGAGCGGATCGGCGACAGCCGCGTGCGGGCGACCAAGAACCTCGTCGACGGCCTGCTCGGCGCCTCGCGGACGCCGCCGACGCTGGTCAGCCAGTGCGCGGTCGGCTACTACGGCGACCACGGTGAGGCGATCGTCGACGAGTCCACGCCCCCGGCGACCGACTGGGTCGGGCGGATGTGCGCGGAGTGGGAGGCCGAGGCGCTCGCCGCCCAGCGCGGCGACGTCAGGGTCGCGGTCCTGCGCTCGGCCCCGGTGCTCGACCCCGACGGCGGCCTGCTGAAGCAGTTGCTGCCGGTGTTCAAGCTCGGCCTCGGCGGGCCGCTGGCCGGTGGGCGCCAGTACATGCCATGGATCCACCGTGACGACGAGGTCGGGCTGATCCTCTGGGCGCTCGAGACACCGGAGGTGAGCGGGTCGCTGAACGCGACCGGCCCGACCCCGGCGACCAACCGCGAGTTCTCGAAGGCGCTCGGCGCCGCGCTGCGGCGGCCGGCGATCGCGCCCGTGCCCCGGTTCGCGCTCACGGCGATGCGCGGCGAGGAGCTCACCGATCAGATCCTCGGCAGCATCCGCGCGGTCCCCCGGCGGGCGCTCGACCTCGGCTTCAACTTCCGCTTCGCGGAGGTCGAGCCGGCACTGCGCGACCTGGTCTAGCCGGAGCCGCCGATGCGGGCGATCGGCTTCGGCTGCGCGGGACCGAGCTCGTAGCCGGTCATCCGGTCGAGTGTCGTCTCCCCCAGGGTTGTGATCGAGTAGCGGCCCAGAACCGAGTCGCGATCGGTGGTCTCGAAGAACGCTTCAATGACCGCGGGGCGGTCGGCAGGATCGGAGGCACGGTCGATCGAGTCGAGGATCACGGCCATCGCCTCGTGGCCGTAGGCCGCATAGCGACCGGGACGGTGGCCGTAGGCGCTCTCGAAGGCGCCGGCGAACTCCTTGCCCACCGGCGGCAGCTGGGTCGGGTCGAGGGCGGCGGAGGTGGCCAGGGTTCCGCGGGGCTCGAACACACCGGGCGCCAGCTCGGCGTCGCTGACCATCAGCCTGTCGACGGTCTCGGAGAGCGAGGCGGGCTGCAGATCGGGCCCGCCACCGTAATAGAGGAGCTCGACTCCGGCCCGAACGACGGCGGCGCCGCGCAGGGCCTGCTCGAACGCCGCGACCATCTGGTCGCCGAACTCGGTCCCGTCGGACTGGGTCCCGACCCTGTCGAAGCCGAGCTCGTCGACCCAGCCGGCCCCGGCCTCCGCCTGCGCCCGGTCGCTGGGGATCACCCGGCCGAAGGTGCGCGAGCCGCTGGGCTGGGTCTCGGGTACGTCGTCGGAGCCCGGAGACGGTGCGATCAGGTCGCCCGCGGCGCTGGCCGGGGAGACCTGCAACATGCGGGCGGCGTTGGTCACCGGCAGCGAGGCACGGGTTGCGCCGGACTCGAAGTCTCCGAGGTACGCGATCGCGGTCGAGTCCTGGGTCGCCGCGCGCGCGTTCGCGGCCGCCTGCGCGGGCGTCCAGCGAGCCTCGCCGGGCGCGCCCTCGGTGTCGTCGAGAAACTCGGCGGACACCGCGGTGCCGCCGGCCTCGTCGCCGGCGTCGGTGAGCGCCAGGCGGGCGCCGTCGGCCGCATCACGGCCCTCGGCGCCGCTGGGCCCGCGCAGCGGCAGGCTGACGTAGACGGTCAGGCTGGCGTCCTCGGTGACCTCGGAGCCGCCGCCCGAGCAGCCGCCGGCGAGGGTCGCCGCGACGACGATCACGGCTGCAGCTGCGAGCGGCCGCATCCGTCTCAGCCGAAGAAGACCTCGGCCTCGCGATATAGCGAGTCCGGGACGAGCTTCAACTCGGCGGTCGCCTCAGCGAGATCGACGAGCACGATGTCCGTCGCGCGCAGCGCTGCCATCTTTCCCCAGCGGCCTTCGTGGGCGGCGTCGATCGCGTGCAGGCCGAAGCGCGTCGCCAACACCCGGTCGAAGGCGGTCGGGGTGCCTCCCCGCTGTACGTGACCGAGCACCGTCGCCCGCGCCTCGTGCCCGGTGCGCCCCTCGATCTCGCTCTCCAGCCATTGGCCGATCCCGCCGAGCCGGACGTGGCCGAACGCATCCTTCGGCGCATCGGCCGGCACCGGCAGTCCACCCTCGGGCTCGGCCCCCTCAGAGACGACGATGATCGGCGCGTACTGGCTCTCGAATCGCTGCTCGATGTAGTCGCAGACCCGCTCGAGGTCGAACGGGTGCTCGGGGATCAGAATCACGTTGGCGCCGCCGGCGAGCCCGGCGTGGAGCGCGATCCAGCCCGCGTGACGGCCCATCACCTCGACGATCAGCGTGCGCTTGTGGCTCTCGGCTGTCGTGTGCAGCCGGTCGATCGAGCCCATCGCGATGTTGACCGCGGTGTCGAAGCCGAAGGTGTAGTCGGTCGCCCCGAGGTCGTTGTCGATCGTCTTCGGCACACCGACCACGTTCAGGCCGGCATCGTGCAGGCGGCTCGCCGCCCCCAGCGTGTCCTCACCGCCGATCGCGATCAAGCCGTCGACACCGGCGCCCTCCAGGCTCGCGGCGATCCGCTCCGGGCCATGATCCTCGTTGAAGGGGTTGGTCCGCGAGGAACCGAGGATCGTCCCCCCACGGGGCAGGATCCCGCGCACCTCCGGGACCCCGAGCGGGCGCCGGTCGTCCTCGATCGGGCCTCGCCAGCCGTCGCGGTAGCCGACGAACTCGTGCCCGTACTCGGCGACGCCCTTGCGCACGATCGCACGGATGACCGCGTTCAACCCGGGACAGTCGCCTCCTCCGGTAAGCACTCCGAGTCGCACCCGGGGGACGATACCCGCGGGCTCATCGATCAGTCCGCAAGCGCCTCCCGGCGGACGGTGAAGAAGTCGACCGCCAGCCCTTCGGGGTCCTCGGCGGCGAGCAGCTCGGCGTAGCCGAGCTCGGCGCCGGCGAAGGCGGTCGCGTTCCAGATTCCGCCCGAGGTCTGGGGTTGCCAGGGCCCGACGTAGACGTAGGGCTCGGGGTGCTCCGCGTCGCCGGGCGAGGCGCCGTAGGTGGCTCGGCGCCCGAGGCTTTCGGGACCGGCCTCGCAGGCGAGGTCGAAGTGCTCGGGCCAGAGGCTGATCGGCGAGGGCTCGTCCGCGGGCGCGACCGTCGCCAGCAGGGCCTCCAGGGTGCGGGCCGCGAAGGCATAGAACTCGCCCAGCGCCGCCGCCGAGCCGGGGTCGACACCGAGCTCCGTTCGATCGCCGGGCGGGCCCTTCGGGAACAGACCGGCGCCGACGAAGGCGGCGGCCTCGGCGACCGAGACGAGTGGCGCGCGGCGCGGCGAGCCGTCCTCGTCGACGACGATCTCGGCGCCCTCGACGCGCACCTGGACCGTCCGGCCCTGGTGCTCGAACGGCGGCGTGCCGAAGCCGCCGGGCGTCTGGGCGAGGGCGATCTCGTTGTCGGGCTTGCGCGCCGCAGCGACGATCTCCTCGGCGACTCGATGCAACGCTTGGCGCGTGGCAGCGAACGAGCCGGAGAGAGGCGCCAGGCTCAGGCCCGGATCCAGTCCAGCAACGGCTTCGCCCAACGGTCAAGGATGCCGTTGAAGAGGATGAAGAGCAGGATCAGCGCGGCGAGCGTGCCGCCGAGCGAGAACGCGTAGGCGATCATCATCGCGATCAGGCCGATGACGGTGAAAACCAGTAGTCGCACCGCGGGCAGAGTATCGGAGCGTCCTGGCCGCGGGTCCTGTCGCGGGGACCGCCCGCGCGCCTCCGGCTAAACGCCGTCGGCGTCGGACTGGGTCCCCACGCCACCCGCGGACATACGCTCGCGGCAGTCGGCTATGAACGACGCTACCGCGGCGGCTGCTTCTTGGGTTGAGGCGGATTCGGAGACGGCCCGCACGAGGCGGGTGCCGACGATCACCCCGTCGGCGACCGCGCCGACCTGGGCGGCCTGCGCCGGGGTGCCGATGCCGAAGCCGACCGCGACCGGGACCGGGGCATCGGCCTTGGTCGCCGAGACGAGCTCGGCGAGCGCGGCCGGCAGCTCCTCGCGCTCACCGGTCGTGCGGGTGTCGGAGACGAGGTAGACGAACCCCTCGGCCGCGGCGCAGATCCGCGCCCGGCGCTGCGGCGGGGTCGTCGGCGCGACGAGCGGGATCAGCGCCAGCCCGGCAGCGCGCAGCTCGGCGCTCACCTCCCCACCCTCCTCCAGCGGCAGGTCGGGGACGATCGCCCCGGCGGCGCCGGCGTCGGCCAGCGCGCGGGCAAAGCGCTGCGGGCCGCGGGCCAGGATCATGTTGGCGTAGGCCATCGGCACGACAGGGACCCGGGCTGCGATCCGCTCGCAGTCGGCGAGCACGGAGTCGAGCGTCGCGCCGGCGGCCAGGGCGCGCGTCCCGGCAGCGTGGATCACGGGGCCGTCGGCGAGCGGGTCCGAGTAGGGGATCCCGAGCTCGACCAGGTCGGCTCCGGCCTCGGCGTAGGCGTCGGCGACCGCCGCCGACGTCTTGCGGTCGGGGAAGCCGCCCATCATGTACGGCATCAGCGCCGCCCGCCCCTGCTCCCGCGCCGCCGCGAACGCGGCGGCGATCTCAGTCATCGCCGAGCAGCCCGACGACCTCGGCCAGGTCCTTGTCGCCGCGGCCGGACAACGTGACGATGTCGTAACCCTCTCTAAGAGGGGTCTGACCCCTCTTAGAGTCGAGCAGCCAGGCGATCGCGTGTGAGGGCTCCAGCGCCGGGATGATGCCCTCGAGCCGGGCGAGCTCGCGGAAGGCGCTCAGCGCACGGTCGTCGGTGACCGCCTCGTAGCGCACCCGGCCGCTGTCGCGAAGCTGGGCGTGCTGGGGCCCGACGCCCGGGTAGTCGAGCCCCGCGGAGACCGAATGCGCCTCGAGGATCTGGCCCTCCTCGTCGGCGAGCACAGCGGAGAGCGCTCCGTGCAGGACACCGGTCCTGCCCGCGGTCAGCGACGCTCCGGTGCGGCCACTGTCGATCCCCTCCCCGGCCGCCTCGACTCCGATCAGCTCGACCTCGGCGTCGTCGACAAAGGGGACGAAGGTGCCGATCGCGTTCGAGCCGCCGCCGACGCAGGCGATCACCCGCGCGGGCAGGGCTCCCTCGGCCGCGAGCGCCTGCTCGCGCGCCTCCGAGCCGATCACGAGCTGCAGGTCCCGGACGAGCGCCGGGTAGGGCGCCGGGCCGACGGCCGAGCCGATTATGTAGTGGGTCGTCGCAATGTTGGCGACCCAGTCGCGGATCGCGGCGCTGACCGCCTCCTTCAGCGTCCTCGCGCCCGCCTCCACCGGCGCCACCTCGGCCCCGAGCAAGCGCATGCGCTCGACGTTCGGAGCCTGGCGGCGCATGTCCTCGGTGCCCATGTAGACGACGCATTCGAGGCCCAGCAGCGCGCAGGCCGTGGCGGCCGCGACGCCATGCTGACCGGCGCCCGTCTCGGCGATCACCCGAGTCTTGCCCATACGCCTCGCGAGCAGGGCCTGTCCGACGGCGTTGTTGATCTTGTGAGCTCCGGTGTGCGCCAGGTCCTCGCGCTTCAGGTAGACGCGGCGGCCGACGCGCTCGGAGAGCCGCTCGGCGAGGTAGAGCGGCGTCGGCCGGCCGACGAAGTCGGACAGCAGGCGGCCGAGCTCGGCGGCGAACGCCTCGTCGTCGCGGGCGGCGGCCCAGGCCAGGGTCAGCTCGTCCAGGGCCGCGATCAGGACCTCGGGGACGAAGCGGCCGCCGTAAGGGCCGAAACGCTCGTCCACCCCCACGGTGGCGCCGATCCCTCCTGCCGCGCCCGCCGGCGTGGAGCTCATGCGCTTGCCGCCCCGGCGGCGGGGATCTGCAGCCCGGCGGCGGCGGCGAAGGCGGCCATCAGCTCGTGATCCTTGATCCCCGGGGCCGTCTCGATGCCGCTGGCGACGTCGACGGCCGCCGGACGGGCGATCTCGATCGCGGCGGCGACGTTGCCGGCGTTGAGGCCGCCGGCGAGGATCATCGGGATCTCCGATCGATGCCCGCGGACGAGCTCCCAGTCGAAGCTGGCGCCGCTGCCGCCCGGGGTGCCGGGCCGGTGGGCATCGAGCAGGTGGTAGTCGGTGCGGAAGGCCTCCGCCGCCTGGATCTCGGCGCTCGTCCGGACGCGGATCGCCTTGATCACCTTGCAGCCGGTTCGCCGCGCCGCCTCCTGGCAGAAGGCCGGGCCCTCGTCGCCGTGCAGCTGGATCATCGAAAGCTGCTCGTCCTCGGCCGCTGTGGCGATCTCGTCGAGCGTCGCGTTGACGAACACGCCGACGACCTCGACCTTGCGGCGAAGCTCGGCGCTGATCGCCACGGCCGTCTCGGGATCGCAGCGACGGGGGCTATCCGCCCAGTGGTTGAGGCCGATCGCCCAGGCGCCGAGGCGGACGGCCTCGCGCGCGTCGTCGATCCTGGTTATGCCGCAAAACTTGACTCGCATCGGCTCGGAGTAGCGTAGGGATCGATGATCGGGCCCGGATCAGGGGGACTCGAAACGCCACCCGCGAAGCTCGAGGCGGAGGTGCAGCGGATCGGCCGCGAGCTCGCGGGCAACTTCCCCTCGCCGGCCCGCCATCCGCTGCGCTCACTCGATCAGAAGGCGATGCAGCTGACCGCCCAGGACGCCCAGCTTGCGGCGGCGCTGTTCCGGCTCGTCGACGTGACGCCCGCCTGCCGCTCGGTTGACGACCTGAGCTCGCACCTGATCGCCTACCTGGACCAGGTGCCGGAGCGGCCGCCGTCGATCGACGCCGCGATGCGGCTCGCCGGCAGTGCGCCCGGGCGCAAGGCGCTCGGCTCGGCGACCGCCGCCGGCGTTCGGCACATGGCGCACCGCTTCATCGTCGGCGAGTCGCCGGGCGACGCCCTGCGAACGCTGACCGGACTGTGGCGTCAAGGGATCGCAAGCTCGGTCGACCTGCTCGGCGAGGCGACCGTGACCACGGACGAGGCCGATCGCTACGCCGCCCGCTGCGACGAGGCTCTCGAAACGCTCTCCGAGGCGGCGCCACAATGGCCGCGGCGCGAATGGCTCGAGCGCGACTCCGTCGGCGCCGTGCCGCGGGTCAACCTCTCGGTCAAGGTCACCGCGCTGACCCCGCTGATGCGGCCGCAGGCGCCCGACGTCGGTCGCGAGGACGCCGCGGCGAGGTTGCGGCCACTTCTGCGCCGGGCCCGCGATCTCGGGGCGCACCTGCACGTCGACATGGAGTCCGTGGACTCGCTCGAGACCACGGCCGAGCTGGTGCTCGGGCTGCTGGCCGAGCCCGAGTTCGCCGAGGGACCGTCGGCGGGCGTCGTCCTGCAGGCCTACCTGCGCGACTCCCCCGCACAGCTGGAACGCATGCTCGAATGGTCGCGGTCGACGGCCCGCGCCGCACCGCTGGTCGTGCGGCTGGTCAAGGGCGCCTATTGGGATCACGAGGTGGTCGAGGCGCGCCAACACGGCTGGAGCCCGCCCGTGTTCGAGGACAAGGGCGACTGCGATCGCAACTTCGAGCAGCTGACTCGCCGCCTGCTCGACGCGCGACCGCTGGTGCGGGTGAACGTCGCCTCCCACAACCTGCGCTCGGTCGCCCACGCGATCGCCTACAACCGGCTCGGCGGCGGCGGCGACGGCGACCTCGAGCTCCAGGTGCTTCGCGGCCTCGGCGACGAGCTCGCCGAGGCGCTGCGTGCCGATCAGCTGCGCGTCCGCGCCTACTGCCCGGTCGGCGACCTGGTCGCCGGCATGGCCTATCTGGTCCGCAGGCTGCTCGAGAACACCGCCAACGACTCGTTCCTGCGCGCACACCACGGTGGGGTGCCGGTCGAAGAGCTGCTCGCAGAACCGTGAGCTTTCGCAACGAGCCGACCCTGGAGCTGCGCCGCGCCGACCTGCGGGACGGCCTGGTCGCCGAGCTCACGGCGCTCGACCGCCGCCTGCCGCTCGCGATCCCGGTGCTGATCGGGGGCGAGCGCGGCGCTGAGTCGGGGCTCGAGTCCGCCGATCCCGGCGATCCGGCCCGGACCGTCGCCGTCGCGGGCAGAGCCGGGGCGGCCGAGGCGGCAGCGGCGGTGGAGGCGGCGGCCGGTGGGCTGGCCGAGTGGAGCCGGCGCAGCGGCGGCGAGCGAGCCGCGGCGCTGAGCGCCGCCGCGGAGACACTGCGCGGCCGCCGCGGCGAGCTGGCCGCGCTCCAGGTTCGCGAGTGCGCGAAGCCATGGCCGGAGGCCGACGCGGACGTCTGCGAGGCAATCGACTTCCTCGAGTACTACGCGCTCGGCGCGGCGGCGCTCGAGCACCCGCCCGGGCTCGAGCAGGCGCCGGGCGAGCGCAACGAGATGCGCTACGACCCGCACGGGGTCGCCGCCGTGATCGCGCCCTGGAACTTCCCGCTCGCGATCCCGGCGGGGATGACCGCGGCGGCGCTGGCGGCCGGCAACTCGGTGATCCTGAAGCCGGCCGAGCAGTCGCCGGGCAGCTCCCTGGCGCTGGTCGAGGCGCTTCACGGCGCCGGGGTCCCACCGGCGGCGCTCTCGCTGCTGCCGGGCGAGGGCGACGTCGGCGCGGCGCTGGTCCGCGATCCGCGGGTCAACCTGATCGCCTTCACGGGGTCGGGCGCGGTCGGGCTCGAGATCGTGCGCGCGGCGGCCGAGACGCCTCCGGGGCAGGCCCACGTGAAGCGGGTGATCGCCGAGATGGGCGGCAAGAACTGCGTCATCGTCGACTCCGACGCCGACCTCGACGACGCGGTGCCGGCGATCGTCGACTCGGCCTTTGGCTACGCGGGCCAGAAATGCTCGGCGGCGTCCCGGGTGCTCGTCCACGAAGCGATCGCCGAAACGCTGGTGGAACGGCTCGCCGGCGCCACCGACGCCCTGATCGTCGGCCAGGCCGAGGGCTTCGCCACCGACGTGCCGCCGCTGATCGAGGCCGAGGCCCGTGACCGCGTCGACGGCTACCGCGAGCAGGCCGCGCGCAGCGGGCGGATCGCGACGGCGTCCCGGGAGCTTCCCGGCGAGGGTTGGTTCAGCCCCCCGACCGTGGCCACGGCGCTGCCCGCCGACTCCGAGGCCCTGCGCGAGGAGATCTTCGGGCCGCTGCTCTGCGTCGAGCAGGTGGCGAGCACCGAGGAGGCGCTGGCGATCGTCGACTCGCTTCCTTACGCGCTCACCGCAGGCCTTTTCTCCCGCGACCCGAAGACGATCGCCGCGGTCGCGGAGGCCGTACCGGCGGGCAACCTGTACGTCAACCGCTCGACCACCGGGGCGATGGTCGGGCGCCAGCCCTTCGGCGGCAACCGGCTCTCCGGGATCGGCTTCCAGGCCGGCGGCCCCGACTACCTGCTCCAGTTCACCCGCGCCCGGGTGGTGAGCGAGAACACGATGCGCCACGGGCTCGAGACCGACCGCGGCACCTGACGCCCGCGGGCCGCCCCTTTCGCCGGCCCCGACGCGACCGGGCCGGCTTTCGCCGGCCCGGTGCGCATCGGGGTTCCCTGGGAGGGGTTCCTCTATCCGCCCGCTTGGGCAGGTCTTTCGGCGAGCTGGACCGTGACCGTGCGCTGGTCGCCGCCGCGCAGCAGGGTGAGCTCGAGCGAATCGCCGGGCTTCTTCCCGT
This sequence comes from Solirubrobacterales bacterium, assembly GCA_036561205.1. GTDB lineage: Bacteria > Actinomycetota > Thermoleophilia > Solirubrobacterales > 70-9 > WHSW01. The sequence continues at coordinate 6,526 of DATBPT010000155.1, read as the reverse complement.
CGACCGCGGCGATCACGTCGTCCATGCCCGACACGGGGTTGCCGTCGACCGCGGTGATCACGTCGCCGCCGGCGCGGATCCGCTGCCCGGCCACGGAGACGGTCGCGTCGCCGGCCTCGATCCCGGCCTTCGCCGCGGGACTGTTCGGCACCACCGCCTGGACAAGCGCGCCGCTGTTCGCGTCGAGGTTGAGCACGTCGGCGATCTGCGGCGTCAGGTCGGCGCCGCTGATGCCCATGTAGGCGTGTTGGACCTGGCCGGTCGAGATCAGCTCCTGGGCGATCTCCTGGGCGGTGTCGATCGGGACCGCGAAGCCGATCCCGACGTTGCCGGTGCTCTGGCCGCCGGACTCGATCTGGGAGTTGATCCCGATCACCTTGCCCTCGGAGTCGAGCAGCGGCCCGCCCGAGTTGCCGGGGTTGATCGGCGCATCGGTCTGGATCGCGTTTTCGATCGTGAACCCGTTCGGGGCAGCGATCTGGCGCTGGACCGCGGAGACGATCCCGGCGGTGGCCGTGCGGTCGAGACCGAAGGGGTTGCCGATCGCGACCACCGGGTCGCCGACCTTGACCCCGGCCGAGGAGCCGAGCTCGAGGGGCTGGAGCTGCTCGGAGCCGGAGTTGACCTCGAGCACCGCGACATCGGTGGAGGGATCGCTGCCGACGACCTTGGCGTCGAAGGTCTGGCCGTCTTCGCCGCCGACGCGGACGGTGACGTTGTCCGATCCCGCGACGACGTGGTTGTTGGTCAGGATGTGGCCGTCGTTGTCGATCACGAAGCCGGACCCGGTCGCGGTTCCGCCCTGCGACTGGCCGAAGGGGTTGAACGGGGACGGTTGCGCCTTCTGCTCGGCCGTGATGTAGACGACGCCGGGCGAGTCCTGGCTGTAGATCTGGTTCACGGTCAGCGCCCTGCCGCCGTCGGACGAGGCGAGCGCGGTCTGCGGCGCCGTCGCCGGGAGCGTGGTCGTGGTCGTGGTCGTGCCGCCGCTGTCGACGAGCCCGGTGCCGATCGCGACCAGTCCGACGACCGCGACGATCAGTCCTCCGGCGAGCGCGGAGGCGAACGGTGTCTTGATCAGTTTCTTCATGGCCGGGAGCATGCCCCGGCCTTCCTAAAGAGCCCTAACGCGAACCGTAAGCGCGGCTAAGAATCGTCGCGGCCCTGGGGCGCACGATCCATGTAGTGCTCGCGGGTGCGCTCCTCGTCCATGGTCAGCTCGCGGACGGCGATCTCCGGGTCGCCGGAGCGCATCAGCATCTCGCCGATCAGGACCGCGTCGCAGCCGATCCGCTCCAGCTCCGAGAGCTGCTCCCAGCGGTCGTAGCCGGATTCCGCGACGACCGTCTTGCCTGCGGGCACGTCGACGATCAGCTGCGTCGTCGTCTCCAGGTCCACGGTCAAATCGCCGAGGTTGCGGTTGTTGATCCCGATCACGTCGGCGCCAAGCTCGAGCGCGCGCTCGAGGTCGGCCTCGTCGTGAACCTCCACCAGGCAGTCGAGGTCGAGCAGCTTCGCCTCCTCGTAGAGGCGCCGCAGGGTGTCGTCCTCGAGCGCGGCGACGATCAGCAGTACTGCGTCGGCGCCGTTGACCGCCGCCTCGTAGAGCTGGTAGAGGTCGACGATGAAGTCCTTGCGCAGGATCGGCAGGCCGCAGGCGGCCCGCGCGGCTCTCAGGTCGTCGAGCGAGCCACCGAAGTTGCGCCCATCGGTGAGCACCGAGAGCGCCGCCGCCCCGCCGCGCTCATAGGCCGCGACGACCTCGGCGATCGTCGCGCCGGCGGCGATCTCGCCCGAGCTGGGCGAACGGCGCTTGAACTCGGCGATCAGCGAGAGCCCCGGGCGGACGAGCGCCTCGCTGAACGGCCGCGACCCGCTCAGCGTGCCGACAGCGTCGCGCAGATCCTCCACCGGGACCTGCCGCTTGCGGCGCTCCACATCCTCCCTCGCTGCCCCCACGAGCTCGTCGAGCTTGCTCATCTGCAGGTGAGGGTAGTCAAGCCGCCAGTTCTTGGGTGAGACGGCTGAGGCGCTCGAGGACTCCGAGCGCGGCGCCGGAGTCGATCACCTCGCGAGCCCGCTCGACGCCCGCGGCGAGATCGTGGGCGGCCCCGGCGGCGAGGATCGCCGCTCCCGCATTCAGCAGGATCACGTCCCGCGGCGCCCCCGGATCCCCCGAGAACACGCCGCGGACGACGGCGGCGTTGTCCGCCGGGCTGCCGCCGGCGATCGCCGCCAGCTCGGCGCGCTCGATCCCGAGATCCTCCGGGGTCAGGAACCACTCCTCGGTCCGGCCGTCGGCCACCTCGACGACCCGGGTGCGGCCGCTGACGCTGATCTCGTCGACGCCGTCGTCGGAGCAGACCACGAGGGCCCGCTCGCACCCGAGCCCGAGCAGGGCTTCGGCGATCGTCTCCTGATAGCGGCGATCCGAGACTCCGAGCAGCTGTCGCGTCGCCCCCGCCGGGTTGGTCAACGGGCCGAGGAAGTTGAAGATCGTCCGCACCCCGAGCTCCTTGCGCACCGGCACCACGTGGCGCATCGCCGCGTGATGGCGGGGAGCGAACATGAATCCGAAGCCCAGCTCCTCGATGCAGCGGGCGACCGCGGCAGGGTCGAGCTCGATCTCGATCCCGAGCGCCTCGAGCAGGTCGGCCGAACCCGAGCGGCTGGTGTTCGAGCGATTGCCGTGCTTGGCGACAGCGCAACCGGCCGCCGCGGCAACCAGCGCCGCCGCGGTCGAGATGTTGAAGGTCGAGGGCCCGCCGCCGGTGCCGGCGGTGTCGACCAGATCGGCGCGGACGGTCTCCACCGACGCCGCAAGGCGGCGCATCGTCTGCGCCAGCCCGACCAGCTCCGGCACCGTCTCCCCCTTCGCCCGCAGCGCGATCAGGAAGGCGGCCGTCTCGACATCGCTCGAGCGGCCGTGCATGATCTCGTCGAGCACCGCCGAGGCGTGGTCGGCGGTCAGGTGGCTGCCGTCGGCCACCTCGTCGATCGCGCGCGTGAGGATCTCGTTCGGCATCGGATCAATCCGTCCCGAGGAAGTTCGCGAGCAGCGCCTTGCCGTCCGGCGTCAGCACCGACTCGGGGTGGAATTGGACCCCGACCGCGGGAAGCGAGCGGTGGCGGACGGCCATCACCACGTCCTCGTATGAGGCGGTGCGCTCGAGCTCGGCGGGCAGCTCGGGGTCGGCGATCAGGGAGTGGTAGCGACCGCCGCGAAGCGGGTTCGGGAGACCGGAGAAGACACCGGCGCCGTCGTGGGAGATCTCCGCGTCCTTGCCGTGGATCGGCGCGCCGCGGACCGTCCGCCCGCCGAAGGCCTCGACCATCGCCTGGTGTCCGAGGCAGACCCCGAGCGTGGCGATGCCCGCCTCGGGAAAGGCCCGCGACGCCTCGATCGAGATCCCGGCGTCGGCCGGGGTGCAGGGGCCGGGCGAGATCACCAGGCGGTCGGGCCGGCGCTCGAGCAGCTCGGCGACCGTCCCCTTGTCGTTGCGGATCACCTCGACCTCGGAGCCGAGCTCGCCCAGGTACTGGACCAGGTTGTAGGTGAAGGAGTCGTAGTTGTCGATCACGAGCACGCGCATGGTCAACCCCACTCCGCCTGCGCCTCGGCGAGCGCCACCGCCTCGAACATCGCCCTCGCCTTCGATACCGACTCGCGGTACTCGTACTCGGGCTTCGCGTCGGCGACCGTGCCGCCGCCCGCCTGCACGTGGACCCGGCCGTCCTTGACCACGGCGGTGCGGATGTGGATCGCGGTGTCGAGGTCACCGGTGAAGCTGAGGTAGCCGATCGCACCGCCGTAGGAGCAGCGCTTGTGCGGCTCGAGCTCGTCGATGATCTGCATCGCGCGAACCTTGGGCGCCCCCGAGAGCGTGCCCGCCGGCAGCGTCGATCGCAGCACGTCGAGCGCCCCGACGCCCTCGCGTAGGGTGCCGGAGACCTGGCTGACGATGTGGAAGACGTGCGAGTAGGTCTCGACCGCCATGTAGTCGTCCACGTTCACCGTCCCGTAGGCGCAGACCCGGCCGAGGTCGTTGCGGCCGAGGTCGACCAGCATCACGTGCTCGGCGCGCTCCTTGGGGTCGTCGAGCAACGCCTTCGCCTGGGCGCGGTCCTCATCCTCGTTCGCGCCGCGCGGGTAGGTGCCGGCGATCGGCCGGGTCTCGGCCCGCCGCCCGCTCACCTTCACCAGCGGCTCGGGCGAGGCGCCGGCGATCTGGAAGTCGCCGAACTCGAGGAAGTACATGTACGGCGACGGGTTCACCGTCCGCAGGCCGCGGTAGATCGAGAACGCCTCGACCGTTGCCGGGGCGCTGAATCGTTGCGAGGGGACGACCTGGAAGGCGTCGCCCGCGTGGGTGTACTCGACGATCCTGGCGACGTTGGCCTCGAAGTGCTCGCGGCTGACGTTCGAGCGCCATGGGCCCTCGACCCCCTCGGGCTCGAACGACTCGGGCGCCGCAGGGCCGTCGCCGGCGTCCTCGGGCCGGGGTCGGGGCGGCGGCACCGGGCCGCGCAGGGTCGCGCGAGCCTCGTCGATGACCGCGAGGGCGTGGTCGTAGGCCGTCTCGATCGCGGCCCCGTCGCGATCGCAGAAGGCGTATCCGAGAACCGTCACCTCGTGCTTGAGGTGGTCGAAGGCGAGCATCAACTCGCAGACCATCAGGGCCAGATCCGGGAGCCCGAGCGGATCGGGGTTCGGCGGCCCCAGCGGCTCCACGGTCCGGACCAGGTCGTAGCCGAAGAAGCCGACCGCACCGCCGGCGAAGGGGGGCAGGCGCTCGGGCTCGGCGACCGTGAACCCGGCGAGCGTCTCGGCGACCGCCGCGTAGGGGTCGGCGACGTCGCTCTTGACCAGCTCGCCGTCGCGCACCTGGGTCATCGTGCCCTCGGCCCAGCGCAGCTCGAGCCGCGGGCGGAAGCCGAGGAACGAGTAGCGCCCGAGCCGTCCCTGCTCGGCCGACTCGAGCAGGAACGAAGATCCGGGAAAGGCGTCGCGCAGCTTCAGGAACGCCGAGACCGGGGTCTCGCAGTCGTCGACGAAGCGGTAGGAGACCGGGACCACGTCGGCTTCGCGGGCCAGCTCGCGAGCCCGGTCGAGTCCGGGCTCGATCGCCGGCGAGGGCTCAGCGGCGACGGCCATTGAGGACCTCCAGGGCGGCGGCGAGCGACAGATCGCGCGAGAGCATCAGCACCTCAAGGTGGTAGAGCACGTCCGCTGCCTCCTCGGCCAGCCGTTGGTCGGATTCGCTCGCCGCCGCGCGGGCGACCTCGTCGGCCTCCTCGCGAACCTTGTCGCCGATCCGCTCGGGGTCGGAGAGCAGCTCGACTGTGTAGGAGCCCTCCGGGCGCTGATCGCGACGCTCGCGCAGGGTGCGCTCGAGCGCCGCCAGCGCCTCGTGCGCGCCGGGCTCCGGCTCACCCTCGACCGCGGGGCCGTCGACGGTGCCGTCGGCGGTGCCCTCGAGGTCGCGGTAGAAACAGGAGCGGGCGCCGGTGTGACATGGCGGGCCGGCCGGCTCGACCAGGGCGACGAGCGAATCGCCGTCACAGTCGTAGCGCAGCTGGCGCAGGCGCAGGACGTTGCCGGAGGTCTCGCCCTTTCGCCACAGCTCGCCACGCGAGCGGCTGAAGAAGTGCACCTCGCGGGTCTCGCGAGTGAGCCGCAGCGCCTCGGCATTCATGTACGCCAGGGTCAGCACCTCGCCGGTGCTCCAGTCCTGGGCCACGCATGGGACCAGGCCGTTCGCGTCGAACTTGACCGCCTCGCTCATCGGAGCATCGTAAAGGGGGCAGAAGCAGGCGCCTCAACGGCGGCGCGCCTCGGCTTCGTCCTTCGGACTCCGCCTCAGTCGATCCCCAGCCGGTCCAGCAGCCCCTCGTCGCGGCGCCACTGCTCGCGCACGCGGACGGTGAGGTCGAGGAAAATCTTGGACCCGAGCTCGCGCTCGAGCTCCTTGCGCGCGGCAGTGCCGATGTCGCGAATCATCCGTCCGCCTTTGCCGATCAGGATCGCCTTCTGCGATTCCGTCTCCGCCCAGACCTGGGCGCGGACCTCGATCAGCCCGTCCTCGCGCTCGGTGACCTCCTCGACCGCGACCTCGACCGCGTGCGGGAGCTCCTCGTGGGTTCGGCGCAGGACCTGCTCGCGGATCAGCTCCGCCAGGTGGACCTGGCTCGGCTGGTCTGAGCGATCCTCGGGGGGATAGAGCAGCGGCCCCTCGGGAACGAGCTCGGCGAGGCGCGCGGTCAGCGGCCCGACCCCGGTCCCGCGCTTGGCCGAGACCGGAAAGATCTCGTCGACTATCGCCAGCTCGCCGGCGGCAACGAGCACCGCCGTGGTCTCGGCCGCGCTCAGGCGGTCGATCTTGTTGACCGCGCAGATCACCGGCACGTCGGGATCGGCCTTCAGCAGGTGCGAGGCGATGAACCGATCGCCGGGTCCGATCCCCTGCTCGCCGTTGACGACGAAGAGCACCGCATCGGCGCCCTCGAGCTCGTGCTCGACCCGGCG
>DATBPT010000154.1:0-15000 GCA_036561205.1 Solirubrobacterales bacterium | reverse complement strand
GTCGACGATCTCGACCACCTCCACCCCGCGCTCGGCCGCGGCGGCGGCGCGGGCGCGCGGCGGCAGCGGCGCCGGTCCGCCGGCGATCCCGAGGTAGGCGCGGCGCACCCGGCCCTCGGAGATCAGCGCGGCGATGATCCGCTGCGTTGTCGCGCTCACCGGCACCGCGAGGCCGAGGCCGACGCCGGCGACCGCGGTGTTGACGCCGACCACCCGGCCGCGGCCGTCGGCGAGCGCGCCGCCGGAGTTGCCGGGGTTGAGCGCCGCGTCGGTCTGGATCACGTTGTCGATCACCCGCACGCCGCGACCGGCAGCCGTCGGCAGCGCCCGGCCGAGGGCCGAGACGACGCCCGCGGTCACCGAGCCCTCGAACCCGTGCGGGTTGCCGATCGCGACCACGAGCTGGCCCACGCGCAGGGCCTCGGCGTCGCCGAGCTCGGCCGGCACCAGCTCGCCGCCCTCGGTGCGAATGACGGCCAGGTCGGAGAGCGGGTCGCGCCCGACGACCGTGAACCGCAGCTCGCGGCCGTCGGTGAAGCGGGCGCTGCCACCGTCACTGGAGCCGACCACGTGGGCGGAGGTGAGCAGGAAGCCGTCATGGGTGAGCACGACGCCGCTGCCGGCGCCGGCCTGCACTCGCCCGCGCCGCGTGCGTTGCTGGACCCGGAGGCTGGCGACCGAGGCCGAGAGTCGCTCGGCCACCCCGGAGACCGCGCGCGAGTAGGCGTCGAGCGCCTCCTCGTCGGTCGGCCCGGCATCGACCGGGACATCGAAGGCGGAGGTGGGACGCGGCTCCGAAGCCGGCGCCTTCCCCTCGATCAGGCGCAGTAAGGGCATCTCCCCAACAGGCTAGTGGGACGGCTACTTCGGCTTCGCGGCGACGCCCGCGGAGACCAGCGCCGCGGCCCGCGGGATCACCTCGGGCGGCAGCCAGTGACCGGCGTCGCTCTCCAGGTAATCGACCTCGAGCTTGGCGCCGGAGAGCAGCCGGCTCGCCTGGCGCGCGAACTCGACCGAGATCACCGGGTCGTTGCGCCCGTGGTGGATGAGCGCGGGCAGGCCCTCGCGTCCGTCGAGGTCGGCGCTCCAGCCCTCGACCGTGGGGATGAAGCCGCTGAAGGCGAGCAGCGCTCGCGGCGACGGGCGCCCGGTTCCGAGCGCGGTCGCGTACGACATCACCGCCCCCATCGAGAAGCCGCCGATCACGGTCCGGTCCCAATCGATCCCGCGCTCGGCGAGCAGGCCGTCGAGGAAGCCGGTCAGGGCCCTGTAGCTGCCGGCGAAAGTGACCGGGTCCGGGTAGCCGACCCGCGGCACCAGGTACCAGTGGCGGCCACCGGGCGGGACGTTGGTCAGCGGAGCGCCGGTGGTGACGCCCAGCAGCCGCCGCTCCGGATCCAGCGCGTCGAGGAGGCCGAAGAGGTCGTTCTCGTCGGCCCCGCGACCGTGGTTGAGCACCAGCGCCCCCTGGGGCTCGGCCGCCGGCTCGCGCAGGCGATGGACAAGGCCGTCGGCCATCTCAGGCCCGGCGCCTCACGCCCGCGCGCCGGCGCGCGGATTGACCACCGGCGTCAGCACGGCCTCGATCTGCTCGCGCTGATCCTCCAGGAACGGCGGCAGGATCAGCTTCTCGCCCAGGTGCTCGGGATCCTCGTCGACGCCGAAGCCGGGGCCGAGGGTCGCGATCTCGAACAGCACGCCGCTGGGCTCGCGGAAGTAGATCGAGCGAAACCAGAAACGGTCGATGACCGGGGTCGGATGGGCGCCGCCGGCGACCGCGCGCTCGCGCCACCCCGTGTGGTCGTCCATCTCCGAGGCCCAGGCGATGTGGTGCACCGTGCCGGCGCCCTCGATCCCGGGCTCGGCCGGCGGCTCGTCGTAGGCCCAGAGGCCGCCGCGGGAATCGCCGCGGGCCTCCCAGCCGTCGCCGGCGGGCTCGAACTCGAGGCTCTCGAGCAGCGCCACGCTGCGATCGGGGTCGGCGGCGTAGGCGCGCGCGGCGTGGAAGCCCTGCAGCGCCAGCTCGCCCGGTACCTCGGGGTGGTCCGCGATCAGCGGCTGGTCGGGAACCTGGGCGACGACGAGCTCGTGCCCGAGGCCCTCCGGGTCGGCGAACCGCAGGCCCTCGCCCTCGCGGCCGGTCTCGACTCCGGCGCCGGCGAGGCGCTGCTCCCAGAAGTCGAGCGCCTCGCTCGAGGCGACCCGCCAGATGATCCGGTGGACCATCCCGGCCCCCGCCCGGCCCGCGGCGGCGCCGGGGAACTCGAAGAAGGTGATGTCGGAGCCGGGACTGCCGTGCTCGTCGGCATAGAAGAGGTGGTAGACGCTCGGAGCGTCCTGGTTCACGGTCTTCTTCACCATCCGCAGGCCGAGCGTGCCGGCGTAGAAGTCGACGTTGCGCTGCGCCTCGCCGGTGATCGCGGTGATGTGGTGAATGCCCTCGAGCTTCATTGCCTCTCCTCAAAGGGGATCAGACCCCAGTTAGTTGACCGGTCAACTATATCATATAGTTGCGCCTGCAAGCACTGTTACCCTCGAAGCGATGGATCACTCCCCCTCCCTGCTTTCCGAACGCGAGCTCGCCGCCTGGCGCGGGATGCTCGAGACCCACAGCCGGCTGGTCGCCGAGCTCGACGGCGAGCTCGAGCGCGCTCACGGTCTGCCGTTGAGCTCCTACGAGGTGCTGATGTACCTCGGCGATGCCGAGGGCCACCGGCTGCGGATGGGCGAGCTCGCCGAGCGCCTGCTGCTCAGCCGCAGCGGCATCACCCGCCTCGTCGACCGGCTCGAGCGCCAGGGCCTGATCGCCCGCGAGCGCTGCAGCGACGACGGCCGCGGCTACTTTGCCCTGCTCACGGACTCGGGCCGCGAGCTGCTCGCCGCGACCAGGCCCGACCACCTCGCCGGCGTACGCCGCCACTTCCTCAACCGGCTGGAACCTCAGGAGATCGACGCTCTGGGAGCGATCTGGCGGCGCCTGCGAGTCCAACCGGATGCGGCCGGCTTGGACGAAGCGGTCCCACGGCGGCCGCTACGCTCCGGGCCATGACAGTCGAATCGCCCACACCCGCCACATCCACGATCGACCGCGAGCGCGTCGCCAAGTTGACGGGGCGCGAGCTGGCCAAGCTCACCGAGCGCACGCAGCAGTCCAAGCAGCGCTTCGACCGCGGGGTCCAGGTGATGCCGGGTGGGGTGCCGTCCTCGTTTCAGATGAGCGAGCCCTGGCCCGTCTACCTCGAGCGCGGCGACGGTGCGCGCGTCTGGGACGTCGACGGGCACGAGTATGTCGACTTCCACAACGGCTTCGGGGTGATGGCGATCGGCCATGCCAACCCGACCGTCGGCGCCGCGGTCAAGGCGCGAATCGACCTCGGAACCCACTTCGCCGCTCCCACGGACGGCTCGATCGTCGTCGCCGAGGAGCTCGCCGACCGCTTCGGCCTGCCCCAGTGGCGGTTCACCAACTCGGGCACCGAGTCGACGATGGATGCGGTCCACCTCGCCCGCGGGGTGACCGGTCGCGACCTGATCCTGAAGATCGAGGGCTCCTACCACGGCCACCACGACTCGGTCATGGTCAGCGTCTACCCGCCGCTCGAGGCGCTCGGCGACCGCGACGATCCGCGCTCGGTCCCCTACGGCGCCGGCTACCCGCTGGCGCTGACCGAGCTCACCCGCGCGGTGCCCTTCAACGACGCCGAGGCGCTGGCCAGCGTCCTCGACAAGCTCGAGGGCAAGGTCGCCGGGCTGATCATGGAGCCGGCGATGATGAACATCAACATCATCCCGCCGGTCGAGGGCTATCTCGACCGGGTGCGCGAGCTCTGCACCGCTCACGGCGTGAAGCTGATCTTCGACGAGGTGAAGACCGGCGCGACGATCGGACGTGGCGGCGCCACCAAGCGCTCCGGGGTCACCCCGGACATGATCACCTTGGCGAAGGCGATCTGCGGCGGCTACCCGGGCGGCGCGATCGGCATGACCGCTGAGATCGGTGCCGCGATCGCGGACAACACGGTGGTCCAGTACGGCACCTTCAACGGCAACCCGATGGTGATGGCGGCCGCCGAGGCGACGCTGACCAAGGTGCTCGACGACGACGCCTACGAGAAGCTGGAGACGTCGAATCAGTGGCTGCTCGGCCGCTGCGACGAGATCATCGAGCAGTACGGCCTGCCCTGCTACACGCAGGGCCTCGGCGCCAAGGGCTGCGTCGTCTTCTCGGCGGAGCCGCTGCGCGAGTATCGCGACTACCTGACGAAGGTCGACGAGGAGCTCTCGAAGCTGGCCTGGCTTTACCACATGAACCACGGCGTCTTCATGACCCCGGGCGTCGAGGAGGAGTGGACGATCTCGATCGCCCACACCGAGCAGGACCTGCAGACCTTCGCCGACGCGCTCGAGGCCTTCGCCCGAGACCTGACCTCCGCCTAGCGCCGGGGGCGGTTGATGGCGGGAGGGCCGGCGGTGCGCTTGTACCGGGCCGAGTGGTCGACCAACTGCGAGCGCGTCGGGCTGGCGCTCGCCCACAAGGGCATCGAGGCGCAGTCGGTGCTGATCGAGTACTCCAACCGCGCTCCGGTCGAGGCGATCAGCGGCCAGGGCCTGGTGCCGGTGATCGAGGACGCGGGCGAGGTGATCCACGACTCGGTCGCGATCCTCCGCCACCTCGAGCGCCGCACCCCGGACCCGCCGCTGTTCCCGTCCGACCCCGCCCGGCGGGCCGCGGTCGAGGTGTTCGTCGAGTGGTTCGAGCGCGTCTACAAGCAGGCTCCGAACGCGATCGAGGCAGAGCTCGACGGCGGCAGCCCCGATCAGGCGCTGATCGCCGCCATGGGCGCCGAGATGCGGGCCCGCCTGGACCGCTTCGAGGACCTGCTGAGCGCGAACGACCATCTGCTCGGCGAGCTCGGAGCTGCCGACTTCGTCGCCTACCCGTTCCTCAAGTACGCGCTGCGTCGCGATCCGGCCGACATCGAGCCCTTCCACCTGATCCTCGAACAGCACCAGCCGCTCGGCGACGAGCACCCGCGGCTGCGGGCGTGGATCGAGCGCGCCGGCGAGCTGCCCTGCGCATACTGAGGGCATGAGCGACGAGCTCGCAGAGCTCCGAGCCCGGATCGAGGAGCTCGAGCGGCGGGTCGCGGTTCTCTTTCAGCAGACGGGGGCCGCCGACTGGGAGCTCGACGCGAAGGCCGCCCCGCCGGTCTCCGACGAGGTCCGCCTGCTCCTCGAACAGGGCGATACGCGCAAGGCCGCGAAGCTCTACATGCAGCAGACCGGCGCCGGGATCGGCGAGGCGACCGCGGCGCTGGGCGAGCTGGCGAAGGAGCTCCGTCGTGAGTAAGGCCGTCAGGACCCTGGAGCTCGAACGTCCAGCCGAGCTGATCTTGCTCGAGGCTGCGATCAGGCGCTCGTTAGCCTGAGCGGTGATGGCCAACCGGCTCGCAAACGAGACCAGCCCGTACCTGCTCCAGCACAAGGACAACCCGGTCGACTGGTACGCGTGGGGCCCCGAGGCGCTGGGGCGGGCGCGCGAGCTCGACCGGCCGATCCTGCTCTCGATCGGCTACTCGGCGTGCCACTGGTGCCACGTGATGGAGCGTGAGTCGTTCGAGGACCCGGAGACGGCGCGGTTGATGAACGAGCGCTTCGTTCCGGTCAAGGTCGACCGCGAGGAGCGCCCGGACGTCGATGCGATCTACATGGAGGCGGTCCAGGGGATGACCGGGCAAGGGGGCTGGCCGCTGACCGCGTTCTGCGACCCGGAGGGCGTGCCGTTCTACGGCGGCACCTACTTCCCGCCCGAGCAGCGCCACGGGATGCCCAGCTTCCGCATGGTGATGGAGGCGGTCGCCCAGTCCTGGCAGACCGAGCGCGACAAGATCGGCGAGGCCGCGACCAGGATCCGCACCCAGCTCGGAGCGGTCGGGCGGATCGAACCCGCCGAGGAGGAGCTCAGCCGCGGCGTGGTCGAGAACGCGGTCAGCAAGCTGCGCGGCGCCACCGACATGGACCACGGCGGGATCGGCGGCCCGCCGAAGTTCCCGCCCGCATCGGCGCTCGAGCTGATGCTCAGCGTTGGCGAGCCCGGCCCGGTCGAGGTCACCCTCGATGCGATGGCGGCCGGCGGGATCCACGACCAGATCGGCGGCGGCTTCGCTCGCTACTCGGTCGACGGGATCTGGCTCGTGCCCCACTTCGAGAAGATGCTCTACGACAACGGGCTGCTCGCGCGCGCCTACCTGCACGGGTATCAGGCGCTCGGCCACGAGCGCTGGCGCGACGTCGTCGAGCGCACGCTCGACTGGGCGCTGCGTGAGATGCGCGGCCCCGAGGGCGCCTTCTTCTCGGCGCTCGACGCCGACTCCGAGGGCGTCGAGGGCAAGTTCTACGTCTGGACCCCGGCGGAGATCCGCTCGACGCTCGACCAGGCGGGCCTGGCGGATTTGGCCGACACCGTGATCGCCTATTACGGCGTCAGCGAAGAGGGCAACTTCGAGGGCGCCAACATCCTCAACCGGATCGGCCGGATCGACGCCCCGGAGCCGCCCGGACTCGACCGCGCCCGCGCCGCGCTCTACGAGGCCCGCACAAAGCGCGTTTGGCCGGGGCTCGACGACAAGCGCATCCTCTCCTGGAACGCGCTCGCGATCGCCGCCCTCGCCGACGCCGGCGCGGTCCTCGGCCGCGACGACTATCTCGATGCCGCCCGGGCCTGCGCCGATTTCATCTGGACCGAGATGCGCGACGCCGACGGCCGGCTGCTGCGCACCTACAACAACGGCGAGGCGAAGCTCAACGCCTACCTCGAGGACCACGCATACCTGCTCGAGGCGCTGCTCGTCCTCTACGAAGCGACCTTCGAGGTGCGCTGGTTCGATGCCGCCCGGGAGACCGCCGACACGCTCATCGCGCGCTTCGCCGACCCCGATCGCGGCGGCTTCTTCACCACCTCGAACGACCACGAGGAGCTGATCGCGCGCCGCAAGGACATCGACGACCACCCGATCCCCTCGGGGAGCTCGTCCGCGGCCTACGGGCTCCTGCGCCTCGCCGCGCTCACCGGCGAGCATTCCTATGCCGGGCACGCCGAATCGGTCTTTCGCCTCTTCGGCCGCGTCGCGGCGAGTCACCCCCAGGCCGTCGCCCACCTGCTGCGCGCGATCGACTTCCACCTGGCGCCGGTCCGGGAGGTCGCGCTGGTCTCCCCCGAGGGCGGTAATGAGCTCGACGAGCTCGCCCGCGTCGTCCGCTCGCGGCTGCGCCCCCATCTCGTGCTCGCCGGCGGCGCCGAGGGCAGCGAGCGGCCGGAGCTGATGCTCGAGCGCCTCTCGGTTGAGGGGCGGCCGGCGGCGTACGTTTGCGAGCGGTTCAGCTGTCGCGCACCAGTGACCGAGCCGAGTGAGCTCGACGCCTCCCTCGACTGACCGCGGCGACCGGTAGGGTCGCCGAGCGCGGGCGGCAGGCCCGCGTCCAACCCCAATCCAGGAGGTACTTCTAGTGAAGTCCACTCATCGTCCCTCGGCGGGACTGATCGTCGCCTGTATCGCGCTTGTGTTCGCGATCGCCGGCTCGGCGGTAGCGCTGCCCGGCAAGAACACCGTCGACAAGAACGACATCAAGAAGGGCGCGGTCACCAAGAGGGCGCTGAAGAAGGGCGCCGTCACCGCGAAGGCGCTCAAGAACGGCGCCGTCACCAGCGAGAAGATCGCCGAGGGCGCGGTCACCGGCGGAAAGATCGCCGACGGAGCGGTCGGCGGCGCCAAGGTGCAGGCCGAGTCGCTGAGCACCGACAAGCTCTCCGATGTGTCCCTCAGCCCTGTGAAGAAGGTGAGCGCGACGAGCGGCCCGAACTTCGATGCCGCCGCGGCGGCGGCGCCCCCGCAGACGCTGGTCACACGTGGACCGTTCACGATCTACGGCAAGTGCTTCACGGACACCAGCGGACCGCAGACGTACGCGTTCACGTACATCTCGACGACTGAGGCCGGTTCGGTGTTCAGCGCCGGGGACGACAGCCTCGCCGGCGATCCGTTCCTCGACCCGAGCACTCTGGAGGAGGATCGGGAGCTGTACGACGACAGCGCCGGGACCAACAACGCGAATGGATTCCGCAACCAGTTCGACGCGATCTCCCCGAGCGGGACGATTCTGCGCGGGCTGGTCACCCAGTACGCCAAGAACGGCACCCTCGCCGGTGGCGACGGTATCTACGGCGCCGGCGATGCCTGCCTGCTGGGGGCGGCCGTCTTCGGCTGATCGCACGCGTACCGGAGGGGGGCGGGAGCGAGCGCTCCCGCCCCTCGCCGGATAGATTGCTGGTCATGGCAGCCACCGACACGAAGACCGAGAAACGGAAGACCACCGCACAGATCGCCAAGGCGTATTTCGGCGCGATCGCCGACAAGGACCTCGATCGCGCCGTGGCGTTGTGGAAGCCCGGATCGCGGGACGTGATCCACGGGATCGCCGACATGAAGGCGCCGGCCGAAATCAAGGCCTTTTTCACCGGCATGTACGAGGCCTTCCCCGACTGGGACTTCCAGATCCTCGAGCTTGCCGCGAGCGGCAAGAACGCCGCCTGCCGCTGGCGGGCTACCGGGACGTTCCTCGGGCCCGGCCGCTTCCAGGGTCTGGCCCCCACGGGCGCGCGGATCGAAATGGAGGGCTGCGACATGCTCCGGGTCGAGGACGGGAAGATCGTCGAGAACAACGCCTACACGAACGGCGTCCTGATCGCCCAGCAGCTCGGCCTTCTGCCTCAGCAGGGCACGACCGCAGACCGGGTGATGACCGGCGCCTTCAACGCGAAGACGGCGACCGTCGGCGCGATCAAGCGCTTGCGCGAGCGCTAAGCCCGGCGCTTGCGAGTCCGCAGCGTGGCCTCCATGCCGCGCTGGCGATGGTCCGAGAGCGAGCACCAGAGCACGTAGGTGGAGTGCTTCTTCAGCCGCGTGTCGAGATTCTCGACCTCTCCGGGGCCGATCTCGCCGACCCCGAACTCGGTCTCGTCGCCGACCCGTTGCAGTCGCAGGTCGTGCGGATCCTCGCCGGCGTTGACGAACTGCACGATCACCCGGCCGGGCTTCAGCTTCGCCTTCGAGAGCACGATGTTGAACTCCGACCCGCGGGCCATAACCCGGTCCGGTACCTGCTCGGCCGAATCAGCCGGCGCCGCGGCGAGCAGCCCGAAGCTGAGCACGGCGGCGACCGCCCGCGCGCCCATCAGCCGATCAGGGTCGCGCGCGCGAACGAGCCCGCGTCCGGGATCACGGCAGCGGCGTCGACGCCGAACCACTGCTCGACGATCGAGCAGTACAGGCCGCGGAAGTCCGAGGTCGCGCGCAGGTTGTCGTCGGCGTCGAGCTGGGCGAGGCCCGGGAACTCGCCGATCATCTGGCCCTTGACCTGGGTGCCGATCACGTAGGCGGCGCCGCCGGCGCCGTGGTCGGTGCCGGAGTCGTTTTCCTCCGGCCGGCGCCCGAACTCCGACCACACCAGCGTGATCACACGATCGGCGAGCCCGCGCGCCTCGAGGTCGGCCTGGAAGGCGGCGATCGTGTCGACCGACGTCTTCAGGTCCGCGTCGAAGCTCTCGGCCTGGTTGTCGTGGGTGTCGAACGAGCCCGGGGCCGAGAGCGCCGCGCAGCGGATCGGCAGGCCCGCGGCGAGCATCGCCGCCAGCGACGAGAGCCCGCGCCCGAACCACTCGCCGTCGCCCTCGGGGTAGGCGACCGGAGGCGTGATCTCCTCGCCCGAGAAGGGCTCGAGCTGCGCCTTCAGCTGCATCGCCTGGGCGGCGGCGCCCCCGGCGGTCTTCAGGCCCGCGTCCTTGGTCCTGGCGCCGGCGCGGCCGAGCTCGCCGACGGAGCCGAACATCAGGTCCTCCGGCTCGCCCCAGACGCCTCGCGCCCAGAGGTCGTACGAGGGGCCGTCGATCGCGGCGACCGGGAGCGAGGCGGTGGCCAGCGCCGGCGACAGCGAACCGTCGAGCGAGAGTCCCTGAAGCGGATTATCCGGCGTCCCGATCCGGTCGATCAACCTGCCGATCCACCCGGTGACCTCGTGCGGGAGCAGGCCGCCGACCTCCCAGTAGTGGCGGGAGGTGAAGTGCGACTGGTCGGGGCTCGAGTAGCCGACCCCGGGCAGGACCGAGATCTTCCCGGCGCGATGCAGCGTGTCGAAGGCCGCGGCGGCGGGGTTCCAGCGCAACCGCGAGTCCTCGGTGAATGCGGTTCCGGCGCCGGCAGGCAGCGCCAGCGTCGGGCGCAGCGAGTGATAGAGCGGGTCGGTCGTCGGCGCCAGAACCGAGAGCGAGTCGATGCCGCCGTCGAGGAAGATCGAGACCAGGACCCGCTCGTTGCCACCGGCGGCCTGCGCGATTCCCGCCTGCAGGTCGCCGAGCCGCAGCTTCGAGGCGCCGTAGACGGAGAGCATCGCCGCGCTCGAGCGCAGCATGAAGGAGCGCCGGCTGAGCCCGGTACCGGCGGGCGCCGGCATCCCCGGCTCGATCTCGGGCAGGCCGCGCCCGGCCTCGGCGACCGCCTTGCGGACCAGGTGAGAGCGGGAGAACTCCTCGCAGTGGTTGCAAGCCATGGTTCGGCAGCTCCTCAGCAGGTCTGCATCTCGGGGGAAGTGGCGATCAGGATCCGGAGCGCGTTCTGGCGCAGCAGGCGGAAGGTGTCCTGCTGCCAGTCGGCGGTCGCCGAGGCGGCGACGGCGCCGGCGTAGCGTTCGAGGCTCTTGCGGGTCGCGGCGCTGACCAGCGGGTCGCCCCAGAAGCGCAGCGCCGTGCGCACCGCGGGCTTCGCGCCCTCGGCGGCGTCGTATGGGGCCTGATCGTCGATCGCGTCGTAGCCGGCGATCTCGTTGGCGGCGATCCAGCGGCCGCGGAAGGTCGAGGTGTCCATCCAGCGGGCGTCGTTCCAGCCGGAGACGTTCGGCGGCCGGAACAGCCGCTGGCCCGCCATATCGGCGACCCACGCCCAATCGCTCTGCACCGCGCGCCGCCGCGCGCGCAGGAGGCCGGCGATGTAGACGACCGGCGGCTTCACCATCGCCGGGCCCCGGTAGAAGGCCGGGTGCATGAGGATCGCCTCGACCACCGGCCGGACCGCGTGGTCGTGCTTGACGTAGAGCCGCTCGAGCGCCTTTCGGGTCTTCGCCGGCGGCGGCGTCGGGATGAAGTAGCTCCAGAGCTTGTTGATGAAGAACGTCTTGTGCGCGGAGTGGGAGATGCAGAGGCGGCAGGAGTCGGTCCAGTCGAAGTTCCCGGTCTGGCCGAAGATCGTCTTCGAGCCGGTGTCGTGGCGTTTGGCGTCGAAGTGGAAGTTGACGTAGCCGACGTCGTCCTGCCAATCGGCGTCCCAGCCGGTCAGCGCCCGGGCCTGTTCGCGCACGTCGTCCTCGGAGTAGGGAAAGCCGGAGTCGTCGGAGGCGCCGAGCGTGAACAGCTCCATCATCTCGCGGCCGTAGTTCTCGTTCGGGGCCCGCTTCTGGTTATCGAGTCCGGAGAGCCAGATCAACATCGCCGGGTTCACGGTGACGTCGAGCAGCAGGTCGGGGAACGGACCCATCCAGCGGCGCTCGAACAGCTGAGCCTGTTGGATCGAGAGCTGCTGCGAGTCGACGTCGGCGGTCGCGAACCAGTCGTGCCAGATCAGCGCCATCCGCTCGACCAGCGGGTGGTTCGTGCGCACCATCCGATCCAGCCACCAGAGCATGTCGTGCCCGTAGGCATCGAAGGGGGCGATCGGCAGCCCGTCCTCGTCCACGGGCGCCGGGCCCTTCAGGTGCTCCTTGTCCTTGGGGCGGGTCAGCGAGTGGACCGCTCCGCTGAGGTTGAAGCGCCGCGCGAGCTTTGCCGCCTCGCCGGGCTTCGGCCCGAAGCCGGCGCGCCAGAGCAGGCGAGCCGCCTCGCGCTCGCCGAACTTCCCGCGGTAGACCGGAACTTCCGCCACTGATCCACTAATCGGCCTCGCGGGGCCAATTCCTTTAGTGGCGCGGACGAGACGCCTGGACGGGAGACTGATGGGATGCGAAAGCGCGTCGCCGCATTGTCGGCGCTCACCCTGGTCGCCCTGGCGGCGTCACCGACCGGCGCCGTGGCCGCCGACGGCCCGCTCGGGCTCGCCGATTGCGGCCCGGCCGAGGGCGTCTACGTCTGCTCAGGCCTGGTCGGGACCTGGGACGAAGTGCCGCTCGACACCACCGTCACCCTGCCGAGCGCTCCGGCCGGCCGGCCGTTGCCGCTCGTGGTCCTGGTCCACGGCTTCGGCAACTCCAAGTACGAGTACCTGAACCCGAAGGAGACCGCCTACACCGCCAACGCGTACGCCTGGGCGCGCCGGGGCTATGCGGTGCTCACCTTCACCGCGCGCGGGCTCTGGGGCTCCTGCGGGACGCCCGACGCGCGGCTCGCCAACCCGGCCGCCTGCGCGAGCGGCTACATCCACCTCGCCGACGTCCGCTACGAGGTCCGCGACATCCAGCAGCTGATCGGTCTCCTGGTCGACGACGGCACCGCCGACCCGCGCCGGATCGGGGTCACCGGCGACAGCTACGGCGGCGGCCAGTCGCTGATGCTGGCGGCGCTGCGCGACCGGGTGATGCTGCCGGACGGCTCGCTCGTGCCCTGGCTCAGCCCCGCGGGCACCCCGTTGCGGATCGCGGCGGCGGCGCCGGTGATCCCCTGGAGCGATCTCGTCTCCGCCGCGGCCCCGAACGGGCGCGTCTCGGCGACCGGGATCACCAACGTGGCCAAGGCGACCTCACCCGTCGGGGTCGAGAAGGCGACCTTCGTCAACGCGATCTTCGCCGCGGCCCAGTTCGCGACCGGTCCCGGCCAGCCGTCGGGCGAGCCGTTCATCCCCGGACGCCCGATGGGCTTCCTGGCGCCACCCGGCCTCGACCCGGAGGCCGACGTCGCCGAGTGGGTCGCCCGGACCTCCGCCGGCGAGCCCTACGACGACGCGGTCGCCCAGGGGATCGTCGCGCTGCTGATCCGCTACCACTCGGCCTACTACGTCCCCACCGGCCGCAAGGGGCCGTCGCCGCTGCTGCTGGCGTCCGGCTTCACCGACGACCTCTTCCCCGCCGACGAGTCGCTTCGGTTCGCCAACCGGACGCGGAAGAAGTTCCCCGAGGTGCCGACCTCGGTCCTGCTCGGCGACTTCGGCCACCAGCGAGCCTCGAACAAGCCGAACGAGCGCCGCCGGCTGATCCGCATGATCCGCGCCTGGATGGACCACAACCTGCGCGGCGCCAGGCGGGCGCCGGCCGAGGGTGTGACCGCGTACGTGCAGAGCTGCCCGCGCTCGAAGCGCTCCCGTCGGCCGATGCAGGCGACCAGCTTCGCGGCGCTCTCGCGAGGGGCGATGCGGATCGCGGCGAACGAGCCGCAGACGATCAGCTCGAGCGGAGGCGACCCCGCGGTCGGTCTGAAGATCGACCCGGTGACCGGCGGCGGCGACGCCTGCGTGGTCGTCGACGCCGCCCAGGCCCCGGGTACGGCCGTGGTCACGAAGACGATTCGCCCCGGTCACGCCGCGACCTTGATCGGAGCGCCGAGGATCCGCGCCACGCTCGAGATCAGCGGAGCCGAGCCGTCGAGCTCGCAGGTAGCCGCACGGCTCTGGGACGTGGCGCCCGGCGGCGAGACCCAGCTGCTCGTCGCTCGCGGCAGCTTCCGCCCCAAGCGCCAGGGCCCGGACGTCTGGCAGCTCCATCCGGCCGCCTGGAGATTCAGGCCCGGCCACACGATCAAGCTCGAGCTGCTCGGCAACGACCTGCCCTACGCGCGCGCTTCGAACGGGAGCTTCTCGACCCGGATCGAGAACCTGCGCCTGAGGCTGCCGCTCCGCGCCCGGCGCTGAGCGGCGCTCAGAGGATCGCCAGGAAGCGGTCGAGCTCCCAGGGCGTCACCTGGACCCGGTACTCCTCCCACTCCTCGCGCTTGATCTCGATGAAGCGCTTGAACGTGTGCTCGCCGAGGATCCGCAGCACGAGCTCCGACTCGGCGGCGATCTCGATCGCCTCGCCGAGCGTCTCCGGCAGCTGCTCGATCCCGCGCTGGGCGCGTTCCTCGGGGGTCAGGTGGTAGAGGTTCTGCTCCATCGGCTCGGGCAGCTCGTAACCGTGCTCGATCCCCTCGAGCCCGGCGTGCAGCATGCCGGCGAAGCAGAGGTAGGGGTTGCAGCTCGGGTCGGGGCAGCGCAGCTCGGCCCGGGTCGCGGCCTCCTTGCCCGGGTGGTAGAGCGGCACCCGGATCAGCGCCGAGCGGTTGCGCCGCGACCAGGCCAGATAGACCGGCGCCTCGTAGCCGGGCACGAGGCGCTTGTATGAGTTGACCCACTGCGCGAACAGGGGCGCGATCTCGCGCGCGTGGCGCAGCTGGCCGGCGATGAACGCCTTCGCCGTGTCGGAGAGGAAGTACTGATCGTCGGCGTCGTAGAAGGCGTTCCTGCCCCCGGCCGAGAGCGACTGGTGCACGTGCATCCCGGAGCCGTTCTCGCCGAACAGCGGCTTCGGCATGAAGGTCGCGTGCATGCCGAACTTCATCGCGTACTCCTTGACCGTGATCCGGTACGTCATGCAGTCGTCCGACATCGCCAGCGCGTCCTTGTAGCGCATGTCGACCTCGTGCTGGGAGGGCCCGACCTCGTGGTGGGCGTACTCGACGTGGATGCCGAGCTGCTCCAGCGCCAGGATCGTCTCGCGGCGAACGTCGGAGCCGGCGTCGAGCGTGGTCAGGTCGAAGTAGCCGCCCTCGTCGAGGATCTCCGGGGTGCCGCTCGGCGGCTTTGAGTCCTTGAAGTAGAAGTACTCGAGCTCGGGGCCGATGTTGTAGGCGTCGAAGCCCAGGTCCTCCGCGCGCTTCAGCGCCCGCCGCAGGATCCACCGTGGATCGCCCTCATAGGGCTCCCCGCCCGGCACCTTGATGTCGCAGAACATCCGCCCAGTCGCCTTCTCCGCCGGGCGCCAGGGAAGGATCGC
>DATBPT010000153.1:0-11273 GCA_036561205.1 Solirubrobacterales bacterium | reverse complement strand
ATTCGTGACGGTGACAGCGGTGAAGACAAGCCCGGACCTGCGCTCGGCGCGCGTGTACGTGAGCGTGCTCGGCGACGAGTCCGAGCGCGAGGACACGCTGGCCGCGCTCGCCTCCTCGCACGGCAAGCTGCAGGCCGCGATCGCGCGCGAGGTGCGGATCAAGCACACGCCGACGCTCAAGTTCCACTACGACGACAGTCTCGAGCGCGGCATCCGCGTCAGCCGGCTGCTGGAGGACGAGGACGCGTGAGCGAGACCGCGGCCACCCTTGCCTCGGACCTCGACAGCGTCGTCGACGAGCTGCGCTCGGCGGATCGCTTCCTGCTGACCACGCACGAGGGTCCCGACGGCGACGCGCTCGGGTCGCTGCTCGCCATGCACCACGTGCTCGACCAGCTGGGCAAGGACTCGGTCATGTTCCTGGCGGCAAAGGAGTTCCCGCTCGCGGTCGAGTACCGCTTCCTGCCCCTGGAGGAGCTCTTCCACGAGCCGCCCGCCGACGTCGTCGACCGCACGCTCGTCTTCCTCGACTGCGGCAACATCGACCGGATGCCGGTCAGCTTCCTGCAGCGCGACGGCGCCCGCCTGGTGAACATCGACCACCACCACGACAACACCCGCTTCGGGACCGCGAACCTGGTCGACACCGAGGCCTCCTGCACGGCCGAAATCGTGCTCGAGGTCGCGAAGCGATTGGGCGCCGAGATCACGCCCGAGATCGCCCGGGCGCTCTACGTCGGCCTGATCACCGACACGGGCAAGTTCATGTACGAGAACACGCGGCCGGCGTCGCACCGGATGGCGGCCGAGCTGATCGAGGCGGGGGTGGACGTCAACGACATCTACCGGCGCCTCTACGAGCGGGTCCCGATCGAGAAGTGGCGGTTGACGGCGCGCGCGCTGGAGAAGATCGAGCTCTTCGACGAGGGCCGCTTCGCGGTCACCTATATCAGCGCCGAGGACTACGAGCAGACCGGCGCCGGCGAGGTGCTGACCGAGGGCATCATCGACTTCCTGCGCGCGCTCGAGGGGGTCGAGGTCGCGGCGATGATCCGCGACAAGACCGACGGCGGCCGCTCGGCGCGAAAGGTCAGCCTGCGCTCGACCGCCGTCGACGTCTCGGCGATCGCCCGTGAGCAGGGCGGTGGAGGCCACCGGCGCGCCGCCGGCTTCGGCAGCGACCTGCCGTACCCGGAGCTGGTCGAGTTCCTGCGCGCCGAGGTTGCCAGCCAGCTCGGTGCCTGACCGGGCGGCGCCGGGCGGTGCCGGCGAGCCCGCGGCGCGCGGTGTCGTGGTGCTCGCCGACAAGCCGGCCGGGATCACGTCGCACGACGTCGTCGCCCGGCTGCGGCACGCCCTCGGAACCAAGGGCGGGCACGCGGGCACGCTCGACCCGTTCGCGACCGGACTCTTGATCGTGCTCCTCGGGCGCGAGGCGACGCGCGAGCAGCGCCGGTTCATGGAGCTGCGCAAGACGTACCGCGTGCGGGCGCGCTTCGGCGCAGTCTCGACCACCGGCGACCGCGACGGCGAGATCACGGAGACGGGCGTCGTACCGGAGGGCCCACTGGCGCTGCCGACCGGGGAGATCCGCCAGCGGCCGCCGGCGTACTCGGCGATCAGGATCCGCGGTGAGCGCGCCTACAAACGCGCCCGGCGCGGGGAGGAGCTGGAGATGCCCCCGCGGCTGGTCAGCGTCCACCGGTTCGAGCAGCTCGCCGTGACCGGCGCCGAGCGCGAGTTCGAGATCGAGTGCTCGTCGGGCACGTACGTCCGCAGCCTGATCGCCGACCTCGGCGACGCCTACTGCACCGAGCTACGGCGAACGGCGATCGGGCCGTTCAGCGTCGAAGAGGCCGACGAGGCGGCGCCGCTGGCGATCGCGGACGCGCTCGCCCGCCTCTAGCTGCCAGAGTTCGCCGCCATGAACATTGCCGTCACGCCCCTGCCGGAGGTCGCCCAGCGCCCGCGTGACGTCGCTATCGGCACCTTCGACGGCGTTCACGTCGGTCACCGGAAGGTGATCGGCGGCGCCGACACCGTGCTCACCTTCGAGCCCCACCCGCTGAGCGTGATCCACCCGGAGGCGGCTCCGAAGCTGATCATGCCGTTCGCGATCAAGCGGGACGTGATCGAGGGGCTCGGGGTGGAGGAGCTGGTGATCATCCCCTTCGACGAGGGGTTCTCGGAGATCGAGGCAGAGGAGTTCTGCTCGCGGATCCTGATCGAGAAGCTGGGCGCGACCAGGGTTTCGGTCGGCGAGAACTTCCGCTTCGGCAAGAAGGCCAAGGGCGATCCGGAGATGCTGCGCGGGCACTCGGAGTTCGAGACCCGGGTGGTGCCGCTGGTCGAAGTCGACGGCGAGATCGTCTCCTCGACCCGGATCCGGGCCCAGGTCACCGCAGGCGACGTCGACGGCGCGATGCGCTGCCTCGGAGCGCCGTTCCTACTCGAGGGAACCGTGGTCGAGGGCGACAAGCGCGGCCGCACGCTCGGCTTCCCGACCGCCAACGTGGTCCCCTCGGAGGAGTACGTCTACCCCGGGCACGGCGTCTACGCGGCCTTTGCCGACGGGATCCCGGCCGCCGTCAACGTCGGCGTCAGGCCGACGTTCGAGACCGGGCGCGGGGTGCTGATCGAGTCCTATCTGCTCGACCACGACGCCGACCTCTATGGCCGCACGCTGAGGATCGCGTTCATCGCCCGGTTGCGCGGCGAAAAGCGCTTTCCCGGGGTCGAGGAACTGGTCGCGCAGATGCACCGCGACGTCGAGGCGGCGCGAGAGCTCTGTGCTAATTTCTCTCCGCCGCGACCCTGACGGCCGCGGCTTTTTCACGCGATGGGCCTGACCAAGGAAAAGAAGCAGGAGCTGATCGGCAAGTACGGCCGGTCGGACGGAGACACCGGCTCGGCCGAGGTCCAGGTCGCCCTGCTCACCGAGCGCATCAACGAGCTCACCGAGCACCTGCGCGGGCATGTGAAGGACCACCACTCGCGCCGCGGCCTGTTGATGCTGGTCGGCAAGCGCCGCCGCCTGCTGCGCTACCTCGAGCGCTCCGACGTCGAGCGCTACCGCGCCCTGGTCGCCGACCTCGGCCTGCGCCGCTAGCGCGCTCCGGCCGTGATCGAGCCCGGCGCCAAGGCTCCCGGGTTCACGCTCCCGAACCACCGCGGCCAGCCGGTCGCGCTCACCGACTTCGAAGGACGCCGGGTCGTGCTCGCCTTCTACCCGAACGACTTCAGCCCGGTCTGCTCGGACCAGCTCTCGATCTACCAGGAGGTGCTGCCGCAGATCGCCGAGGCGGGAGCCGAGCTGCTCGGGATCTCGACCGACGGCAGCTGGTCTCACAACGCCTTCCGCAAGCAGCTGGGCCTGGAAATGACGCTGCTGGCCGACTTTCACCCCAAGGGGGAGGTCTCGCGCGCCTACGGCGCTTATCTGGAGGACTGGGGGACCCCGAACCGCTCCCTGGTGCTGATCGACGAGAGCGGGGTCGTGCGCTGGTCGCACGCGGAGCCGACGCCGCAGACGATCCCGGGCGCCAACCTGATCTTCGACGCACTGGAACAGATCTCTGACTGAGCTGACGAGCGCCGTCGTGCCGCCGGTCGGGCCCGGCGACCACGTGCGTGGCGAGGGCGCCGAGGTGATCGTCTACCTCGATCTCGGCTGCCCCCACTGCGCCGCCGCCTGGGCGACGATCTCGACCCTCGACCTGCGCCTCTGCGTACGGCACTTCGCGATCGCCTCGAAGCGGCCGCGGTCGCCGGCCCTGCACGCCGCCGCCGAGGCCGCATCACGGCAGCGCGAGGATGCCTTCTGGGCCTTCGTCGACTCGATCTACGCCGACCGGGGTCAGATCGACGACCCGCATCTGTGGGCGCGCGCCCGAGCTCAGGGCCTCGATCTCGACCGTTTCGAGCTCGACCGGCGCTCGGACGAGGTGGCCGCGCGCCTGCGGCGCGACTTCGAGAGCGGCATCCGGGCCGGAGTCACCGGCACGCCAACCGGCTTCGCCGCCGGAGCGCTGGTCGAGGGCGACCTCAGTCGCAGGCTCGGCGATCTGCGCGCCTTGTAACATCGCAACCGTTAGAGAACGAGAGTTCTGTGAAAAAAGGCCGCCATCCGGGCGGTTGAAAGGACAAGTAAATACATGAGTATGTTTGACGTAACCCGCGTCTCGTGTGAGGTCGGAGGTAAGGAGATCTCCTTCGAGACCGGCAAGCTCGCCCGCCAGGCGGGCGGAGCCGTCGTAGTCCGCGCCGGCGACACGATGGTGCTCTGCACCGCCACGATGGGCAACCTGCGCGATGTCGATTTCCTGCCGCTGACGGTGGACGTCGAGGAGAAGCACTACGCCGCGGGCAAGGTCCCGGGCTCGTTCTTCCGTCGCGAGGCTCGAGCGGGCGAGAAGGCGACGCTGACCGCGCGCATGATCGACCGGCCGATCCGACCCCTCTTTCCCAAGGGCTGGCACTTCGAGACCCAGCTCGTCGCCCAGCCGATGTCGGTGGACCACGTCCACCCGTACGACATCCTGGCGATGAACGGCGCCTCCGCGGCGCTCGCGATCTCCCCGATCCCGGTCGCCAAGCACGTCGGCGCCGTGCGGATCGGCAAGCTCGACGGGGACTTCGTCGTCAATCCCGAGGAGGAGACCCTCCCCGAGCTCGAGATGGACCTGATCGTCTCCGGATCCGACGAGGCGATCCTGATGGTCGAATGCGGCGCCAACGGCGTCAGCGAGGCCGAGGTCCTGGATGCGCTCGACATCGCCCACGCCGAGATCAAGACGCTGGTCGGGGCGATGGAGGAGTTGCGCGAGAAGGCCGGCAAGGAGAAGGTCGAAGTCGAGGCTCCAGAGCTCGACGAGAGCCTGCTCGAGAAGGTCCAGGCGGACTACGGCGCGAAGCTCGACGAGGCGACCCAGGTGCCTGAGAAGCTGGCGCGCCAGGACGCGATCAAGGCCGTCGAGGAGGACGCTCTGGCCGCGCTCGCCGCCGGCGAGAACGGCGAGGAGGTCGACCCGGAGAAGGCCCCCGAGGTCGCGCGCGCGTTCGCGAAGCTGGAGAAGGACATCATCCGCAGGCGGATCGCGGTCGACAAGAAGCGGCCCGACGGTCGTGCCCAGGACGAGATCCGTCCGATCGAGACCGAGGTCGACGTCGCCCCGCGGGTCCACGGCTCGGCGCTGTTCACGCGCGGCGAGACCCAGATCCTCTCGAGCGTTGCGCTCGGGACGACCCGCATGGACATGAAGGTCGACAACCTCGGCCTCCAGGAGACGAAGCGCTTCTGGCACCACTACAACTTCCCGCCCTTCTCGGTCGGGGAGGCCGGGTTCATGCGCGGCCCCAAGCGCCGCGACATCGGCCACGGCGCGCTCGCCGAGCGGGCCCTGGTGCCGACGATCCCGGATGAGGACGAGTTCCCCTACGTGATCCGGGCGGTCTCCGACACGCTCGAGTCCAACGGCTCCTCGTCGATGGGCTCGGTCTGCGCATCGTCGATGGCGCTACAGGCGGCCGGCGTCCCGGTCAGCTACGCGGTCGCGGGCGTCGCCATGGGGCTGATCAAGGAGGGCGACGACTACATCGTGCTCACCGACATCGCCGGCGTCGAGGATCACCTCGGCGACATGGACTTCAAGGTTGCCGGCAGCGCCGACGGGATCACCGCCCTGCAGATGGACATCAAGATCACCGGCGTCACCTTCGAGATCCTCACCGACGCCCTCGAGCAGGCCCGCAAGGGACGCCTGTTCATCCTCGACAAGATGGCCGAGGCGATCGACGGGCCACGCGACGAGCTCTCGCCGTACGCGCCCGCGATCGAGACGATCAAGATCGACCCCGAGAAGATCGGGGCCGTGATCGGCAAGGGCGGCGAGACGATCCGCGGCATGCAGGAGGAGTTCGAGGCCGAGATCGATATCGACGACGACGGCACGGTCCGCGTCTACGCGCCCAGCGGCGCTCTGGTCGACGGCGTGATCAAGCGGATCGAGTCGATGACGCGCGAGGCCGAGGTCGGCGACCATTTCCCGAACGCCAAGGTGGTCAAGACGACGACCTTCGGCGCCTTCGTCGAGTTGGTAAAGGGCACCGACGGGCTCCTTCACATCTCCAACGTGAAGCCCGGAGAACGGGTCGACACGGTCGAGAGCGTGCTCTCACAGGGCGATGAGATCGACGTCACCGTGGCCGAGGTCGACAAGGAACGCGGCCGCATCGGCCTGCGCCTCACCGAGGACCCGGCGATCGCCGGCAAGACGCCCGAGGAGATGCAGAAGCTCGGCACCGGCGACCCGACCATGGGCGGCGGCGGCGGTCGCGGAGGCCGCGGAGGCCGCGATGGCGGTCGCGGAGGCCGTGACGGAGGCCGTGGCGGCCGCGAGGGCGGCCGCGAGGGCCGTGGCGGCCGGGGGCGCGAGCGCCTCTCGTGACGGACCTGCCGGAAGGCGTCGAGCTGACCACGCTCGACTCGGGCCTGCGGGTGGCGACGGAGGTCGTTCCCTCCGTTCGCTCGGTGGCCCTCGGGCTATGGGTCAAAACCGGATCACGCGATGAGACGCCGGCGCAAGCCGGCGTCTCGCATTTCCTCGAGCACCTGCTGTTCAAGGGCACCGAGCGGCACTCGGCGATCGAGATCTCGGAGCTCTTCGACGGCATGGGCGCGGCCACCAACGCCGCCACTGGCAAGGAGACCACGCATCTGCATGCCCGCTTCCTCGACGAGCACACCGACGAGGCGTTCGACCTGATGGCCGAGATGCTGCTGGCGCCGTCGCTGCCGCCGGACGAGATCGACTCCGAGCGCGAGGTGGTGCTGGAGGAGATTGCGATGTACGAGGACGAGCCCCAGGATCGGGTTCACGACGTGCTCGCCGAGGCGATCTACGGCGACCATCCGCTCGGCCGCCGGGTGCTCGGCAAGGCCGAGGTGATCGGCGGCATTCCCGTTCCCGAGATCGCCTCGTACCACGACGCGCGCTACACCGCCGACAACATCGTCGTCGCGGCTGCCGGGCACCTCGAGCACGCCCGCATCATCGAGCTCTCAGAACGCTTTCTGAATCCGGCGCAGTCGCCGGCCGCCTCGGCGCCGAACGGCGACGCCGGCGTCGAGCAGGCGCGTCTGAGCTTCTACTCGAAGGAGACCGAGCAGTTCCACATCTGCTTCGGCGGACCGGGGATCGCGCGCGCCGACGAGCGCCGCTTCGCGCTCGGCATCCTCGACACGATCTTCGGCGGCTCGGTCTCGTCGCGGCTGTTCCGCGAGGTGCGCGAGAAGCGGGGCCTCGCCTACTCGGTGGGCTCCTATACGCACGAGTTCGTCGACCGCGGCTTCGTCGCCATGTACGTCGGCACCCGCGCTGACAACGTCGGCGAGGCCTGTGAGATCATCGGCCGCGAGCTGGTCAAGCTCCGCGACGAGGGCGTCGGCGAGGAGGAACTTGCGCGGGCCAAGGAGCACGTCAAGGGGCGGATGGTGCTCGGGCTCGAGGCGACCGGCGCCCGCATGGGCCGGCTCGCCCGCAGCATCCTCTTCGACATTCCGCTGCTCTCGCTCGACGAGATGCTCGAGCGCGTCGATGCCGTGAGCTCGGACGAGGTCGCCGCGCTGGCGTCCGAGCTCTATGACCCGGCCGGGCTCGCGGCGGCCTGCGTCGGTCCGGACGAGGACTGCTTCCGCACCGCCGCCGCGCACGTCTCGGAGGCCCTTGTAGCGTGATCCGCGTCGGCGTTTCGGGGGCGGCGGGGCGTATGGGGGCGACCGTCTGCGAGGCGATCGAGGGCGCCGACGACATGGAGCTAGCAGGGCGCGCCGACCCGGCCCTCGAGCAGCCCGTCGACGCCGCTTGGCTCGAGCCCCTGGACGTGGTCGTCGACTTCTCGACCCCGGACGCCGCCGAGGACAACATCCGGGCCTCGATCGCGGCGGGCGTGCACGCCGTCGTCGGGACCAGCGGCTGGGACGTCGCGGCGATCCGCGCCGCGGCCGAGGAGGCTCGCGAAGCGGGTGCCGGGGCCAACGTCCTCTTTGCTCCCAACTTCGCGATCGGCGCCGTGCTGATGATGCGCTTCGCCGCCGAGGCGGCCCGCCACATGCCCGAGGCCGAGATCGTCGAGCTCCATCACGACCGCAAGCTGGACGCACCCTCGGGGACCGCGAAGCGCACCGCGGAGCTGATCGCCGAGGCCGGCGGCAACCTGCATCAGCCGATCCACTCCGTGCGGCTGCCGGGCCTCGTTGCCCACCAGGAGGTGCTGCTGGGAGGCGAGGGCCAGACGCTCAGCATTCGCCACGACTCGATCGACCGGAGCTCGTTCATGCCCGGAGTGCTGCTCGCCGTGCGCCGCGTCGGCGAGCTCGACCAACCGCTGACCGTGGGGCTCGAGGCCCTACTCTGAGAAGGAGAAGCCGTGAAGACTGACCTGGCAACCATGGACGCCACCGCACAGGCCGAGCTGGTGCGCTCCGGCGAGGCCTCGCCGGAGGAGCTGGTCGAGGAGGCGATCGCGCGGGTCGAGGCGGTCAACCCGGAGGTCAACGCGGTCATCCACGAGCTCTTCGAGCAGGGCCGCGAGGAGGCGGCGTCCCCCGATCTTCCCGACGGCCCGTTCAAGGGGGTGCCGTTTCTGTTCAAGGACCTCGGCGCCGCCTACGCCGGACAGCCCTATCACCTCGGCATGCGGCTGCTCAAGGAGGCGGGCTTCCGGGCCCCGGTCGACACCATCCTCGCGGAGCGCTTTCGGGCTGCCGGCTTCGTCGTCATCGGCAAGACCAACACGCCCGAGCTCGGCATCCTGCCGACGACCGAGCCGGAGGCGTACGGCGCCAGCCGCAACCCCTGGAACACCGACCACACCACCGGCGGCTCGAGCGGCGGCTCGGGCGCCGCGGTCGCCTCGGGGATGGTCAGCGTCGCCCACGCCAACGACGGCGGCGGCTCGATCCGGATCCCGGCAAGCATCTGCGGGCTCGTCGGCCTGAAGCCGACCCGCCAGCGGACCTCCGAGGGCCCTCTTGTCGGCGACAACATGAGCGGGCTCACGGTTGAGCTTGCGCTCACGCACACGGTCCGCGACACGGCGGCGATCCTCGACGCCGTCGAGGGCGCGGCGCCCGGCGATCCCTATGTCGCCCCGCCGCCGCTGCGTCCCTACGTTGAGGAACTGGAGGCAGAGCGCAAGCTCCGCATCGGGGTCCAGTCCGACCCGCCGGTGCCGGGGCTCGATTCCCATCCGGAGTGCATCGCGGCCGTCGACGGCGCGGTGAAGCTGCTCGAGTCGCTCGGCCACTCGGTCGAGGACGCCTCCCCGGTCGATCCCCAGCTCGCCGAGACGCTCGACCTCGAGGACTCGTTCATGACCCGCTGGGCCGCGGGTCAGGCGGCGACCCTCGACCAGCTCGGGGCGATCGTCGGGCGCGAGGTCACCGCCGACGACGTCGAGCCGCTGACCTGGGCGCTGGCCGAGGTCGGCCGCGAGCGCTCCAGCGCCCGCTACCTCGCCGACGTCGGCCTGCACCAGCTCGTCGCCCGCGGGATCGCGGCCTGGTTCGAGACCGGTTACGACCTGTTGCTGACGCCGACGATGGCCGAGCCCCCGGTGCCGCTGGGCACGTACGACCAGCACGTCGCCGACCCGCTGGACGCGTTCCGGCGCGCGGTCCCGGCGGGCGCCTTCACGGCGATCTTCAACTCCACCGGCCAGCCGGCGATCTCGCTGCCGCTGCACTGGACCGCCGACGGGCTCCCGGTCGGGGTCCAGTTGATCGCCGCCTTCGGGCGCGAGGACCTGCTGATCGACGTCGCGGCGCAGCTCGAGCGGGTGCAGCCGTGGATCGAGCGCCGGCCGCCGGTGTTCGCCGGCTGAGCGGCCACGCACGCGTTACGCTGCCCGCATGACCGAGATCCGCGGAGTGATCACGGCGATGGTGACGCCGTTCGACCCCGATGGAGCGGTCGACCTCGATTCGGCGCGCGGGCTCGCCCGCTACCTGGTTAACAACGGCTCGCACGGCCTCGTGATCGCCGGGACCACGGGCGAGTCGCCGACGCTCACCGACGACGAGAAGGTGCGCCTGTTCGACGCCGTCCTCGACGAGGTCGGTGACGCGGCGACCGTGATCGCCGGCACGGGCTCGAACGACACCGCGCAGGCGGCCAACCTGACCCGCAAGGCCCGCGACGTCGGCGCCCACGCCGTGCTCGTCGTCACCCCGTACTACAACAAGCCGAATGAGGCGGGGATCCGCGCCCATTACGCCGAGATCTCGGAGGCCGCGGGGGATACCCCGGTGGTGCTCTACAACATCCCCTCGCGCTGCGTGGTCAACATCGGCCCGCAGCTGCTGACCGAGCTCGCGGCTACGCACGACAACATCGTCGCCGTCAAGCAAGCGAACAACGACGACCTCGGCCCGGTCGAGGGCATCGACGTCCTCGCCGGCAACGACGAGGTCTTCGCCCGCACGCTTGCCTTCGGGGGTCCCGGAGGCATCCTCGTCGCCTCGCATCTGATCGGGCCCCGGATGCGCGAGCTCTACGATGCGGCGACCTCCGGCGACCCGGCGCGGGCGGCGGAGATCGACGCCGAGCTCGGCCCCATCTACGGGGCGATGACCGTGACCGCGAACCCGATCCCGGTGAAGACCGCGCTCGAGCTTCTGGGCGTCGTCGACGCCCACATGCGACTGCCGATGGTCCCCGCCTCCGCCGCCGAACGCGAGGCGATCAGAGCGGCCCTCGAGCGCCAGGGGCTGCTGGTCGGGGACGGCGGCGCGGCAGTCCGTTGAACGACTCGGTGCGCCTGCTCCCGCTCGGGGGCCTCGGAGAGATCGGCAAGAACATGACCGTGGTCGAGTACGGCGGTCGAATCGTCGTCGTCGACACCGGGCTCATGTTCCCGACCGCCGAGATGCTCGGCATCGACCTGGTCCTGCCCGACTTCTCGTATCTGCGCGAGCGCGCCGACGAGATCGAGGCGATCGTGCTCACACACGGCCACGAGGATCACGTCGGTGCGCTGCCGTACGTGCTCCGGGAGATCGGCCTGCCGCCGGCGATCTACAGCGGTCCCCTGACGATCGGTCTCGTGCGGTCGAAGCTCGAGGAGCACAAGATCCGCGATGCGCCGCTCGAGGTGATCGAGGTCGGCGAGAAGATCCAGGCGGGACCGTTCGAGCTCGAGATGGTGCACATGTCGCATTCGATCCCCGATGCGCGCGCGGTCGCCGTGACCACCCCGCTGGGAACGATCCTGCT
>DATBPT010000152.1:0-8246 GCA_036561205.1 Solirubrobacterales bacterium | reverse complement strand
GCGCGTAGACGGCGCGAACCGTGTTCACGTTCACCTGCGCCCACTCGGCCATCGTGCGCACGCTCGGCATCCGCTCACCGGAGGCGAGCCGGCCGGCGGAGATCAGCGCCCGCAGCCGCCACTCGAGCTGGACGCCGACGGGCAATTCGTCGTCGGGGTCGGCACGGAAGGGGGTCAGCTGCTTCGACTGTGTCATCAAGTCACACAGTAGTACCTGCCACTGTGATAGTCAAGTGGCACTCTCGACAGCTAGCCACGCTTCAGATCCACGCTGCGCCAGCCAGTAGCCTCGCGCCCGATGCAGATCTCAGCGGAAATGCTGGCCGAGCTGATCGCCCAGGCCCGCGACGAGGCGCCGAACGAGTGCTGTGGGATGATCGCCGCGCGCGACGGGCGCTTCACCGCGCACTTTCGCGCTCGCAACGAGTTCGAGAGCCCGATGCGATTTCAGATCGACTCCCGTGA
This sequence comes from Solirubrobacterales bacterium, assembly GCA_036561205.1. Taxonomy (GTDB): domain Bacteria; phylum Actinomycetota; class Thermoleophilia; order Solirubrobacterales; family 70-9; genus WHSW01. The sequence goes on along the minus strand of DATBPT010000152.1, from coordinate 7,781 downwards.
CCAGATCCGGATCAGCAACGAGATCGAGTCCCGCGGCGACGAGATCGGCGCGATCTACCACTCGCATCCCAACAGCGAGGCGACGCCGTCGCAGACGGACGTCAACCTGGCCCGCTGGTGGCCGGGCGTGGTCTGGGTGATCTGCTCGCTCGCCGGCGAAGAGCCGGTGGTTCGCGCCTTTCGCATCGACGGCACCGAGGTCGAGGAGGTGGAGCTCGTTGTCGGATGAGTCGATCGAGCCGCTTGCCTGTCCCACCTGCGCCCGCAGGTACCCGCTCTCGGAGCGCTTTTGCTCGGACTGCGAGATGCCGCTCGTCTACGTCGGCCGCGGCGAGCAGGAGCCGATCACCGAGGCCCACGAGAAGGCGCGCAAGGTGAAGCCCGAGTACACCGGCGGCGAACCGGTCAAGGTCGGCTTCGCCAGCAACCTCGCCGAGGCTCAGCTGATCCAGGGGATCCTGCTCGAGGAGGGGATCCCGAGCTTCGAGCGCCGCACCCGCGGCTTCGACGTGCCCGACTTCCTCGCCGGCGGCCCGCGCGACATCCTCGTTCCCGCAGCGGCGGCGGAGGTCGCCAGGGCGCTGCTCGCCGACACCGGCGAGCAGGCGATCGGCGATCAGGCCGAGCCGGCCGGAGAGCGCCCGCTGCGGCTGCTGCTCGGGATCCTGATCGCGCTGGCGATCGGCGCCCTGATCGTCTGGGCCTTCTCCCAGGTGATCACCTGAGCGCAGCCCTGGACAGACTGGGGCGGCGCCCATGGCTGGTGCTCGCCCCGGTGATCGCCGGCGCCTCGGCCCTGATCCTCGTCGCCGGCGCCGGCACCAGCTTCACCGCGGACGAGCTCAACTACGTCGGCCGCGTCGCCGATCTCGCGACGCCCGCGGTCGACTACCACTCGCTGACGCTCGAGTACGTGCTGGCGCCGCACAACGGTCACCTCCAGCCCGCCGGCAAGCTCATCTACGAGGCGATGTTCGCCGCCTTCGGCACCGACTATGCGGCCTTCCGCGTGCTCGAGGTGCTGGTGGTGATGCTCTGCGTCGGGCTCTTCTTCGAGCTTGCACGCGCCCGGATCGGCGATCCGGCCGCGCTCCTGCTCGCCACCCTGCTGGCCTTTCTGGGTGCGGCCTGGGAGGTGATGATCTGGGCCTTCGACCTGCATACGGTCGGCTCGCTCGCCGCCGGGCTCGGCGCCCTGCTCGCTTTCGAGCGGGGTGGGCGCCGCGCCGATCTCGTCGCCTGCGTGCTGCTGATCGCCTCGGTCGCCCTGGTCGAGGTCGGCCTCGCGTTCATCGCGGGCATCGCCGTCGGGATCCTGATCGCGCCGGACCGCTGGCGGCGGATCTGGGTGGTCGCGATCCCGGCCGTCCTGTTCGCGGCCTGGTACGCGTGGGCGCTCCAGTACGACCTCAACGGGATCACCTCCGGGGGCCTCGGCTCGCTGATCCCCTCGGTGATCGATTCCCTCGGCGGGGTGCTGGTGGCGCTGACCGGGACGTTCGCGCCCGCAACCGGGATCGCGACACGGTTCGTCGTCCAGGACCCGCTGGCGACCGTGCTGGCGATCGTGGTCGTCTGCCTGCTTGGCTTCCGTGCCTTCAGGGGCGGGATCCCGCGGACGATCTGGCCGCCGCTGACGGCGCTCCTGGTCTATTGGGCGCTGATCGGGCTCGCCGATCGCCCCGCCGACTCGTCTCGCTACGTGTTCGTCGGTGCCGTGCTCCTGCTGCTGGTCGCCGGTGACGCGCTGCGCCGGATCAAGCCGACCACCCTGGCGATCGCGGCTCTCGCGGTGCTGGTGGCGATCGCGCTGCCGGCGAACATCGCCCGGCTGTTCGACGGCGGCGACAGTCTCGCCGACGAGTCGGCGCTGACGCGGAGCGAGTTCGCGATGCTGGAGCTGGCGGGGGCGAATGCGGATCCCGCCTACGTCTCCGCCTATGACCCGGCGGCGCACGCGGTCGGCGCGCCTCCGCTGGTCATCAGCCCGTCGGTCTACGCCGAAACCGCGCGGCGGATCGGCTCGCTCGCGAGCTCGCTCGAACAGGTGCAGGATGCGGACGTCACGGCCCGTCGCGTCGATGACGTCGTCCTCGTCGGGGCGCTCGACATCGACCTCGAACCCAGCCCCGCGCCGCAATCCGAGGGCTCCTGTCGAGATTTGCCCGAGGCGCCCGGAGCGGTCGCGCTGCCGCCCGGCGGCGCGCTCGTCAGCGCGGCGAGCTCGGATCCGGCGGCGATCGGTCTGGCGCGGTTCGTGGTCGAGTCCCCGAGCGCCCAGCTGGGCTCGGCCGAGCCGGGCGAGTGGTCGGAGTTGCGGATCCCGAGTGACGATCGGGCGGCGACCCTGCCGTGGCGGATGTTCTACGACCATCCGCTCCGCATCTGCCCGCTCGGCTGACTCGCCCTCAGGCGAAGGGGTCGTGATCCTCGAGCTCGGCGAGCGTCCCCGAGCGGGGCACGTCCTCGCGCAGATAGCGGCGCCACTCCTGCTCGACGTGGCGGAAGCGCTCGTCGAAGGCGAGCTCGATCGCGTGGTCGGCGCCCTCACGGCGCAGGCGCGAGACCAGGATCGAGCAGGCATCGGGGCCGCGCTCGCGTTCGAGCAGGTCGAAGACGGTGCCGCCGAGGATGATCGCGTCGCGCGCCGAGGGCGGGAACGCGGGCGGCTTGCCCTGGCGCATGCGGGTGTTGACCGCGGCGCGAAAGAGCGAGGTCTGGCCGGCGAAGTACTGGGCGCCGCCCTCGATCAGCCAGGCCCAGCGGAGATAGCGCGCGAACCTGCGCGGACCCCAGGGCGGCGGCAGCCGGTCGTTGTTGGCGGCGATCACGATCTGGGCGTAGAGGCGCTCCGCGGTCCCGCGCAGCGCCGCCAGCGAGTCGTCGCCGGCCGCGCGCCGGTCGGTGTACTCATCGTTGAGGATGTGCAGCTCCGAGGCCATCGCCCAGCCGGCCAGGTAGCGACGGCCGGCCGGCGCGGCGGCGAGGCGGGCGCCGGGCAGGAACGGGTGCGCGGCCGCGAGCCAGCCCGGGGAAGGGTGGACGATGACCGTGATCCCGCCGGGGGCGTCGTCGAAGCGGTCCTCGAGCCGCAGGCGCAGATCCTCGAGCCGGTCGAGGGTCCGCTGCGCGCAGGCGTCGTCCTCCGTCTCGTGGCGGGCGGTGAAGCTCAGCGACTCGGTCTCGACCCAGGCCAAAGCCGCGTCAGCGTAGCTGGGCCGGCCGACCGCCCCGCCGACCCGCGGGCGCTATTTGATCTGGACGACCTGCTGGAAGGTCGGCCGGTTGATCCAGTGGATCGGCGGTTGGGTGATCGCCCCGGTCGCCGTGTGGCGGACGGCGTCGTTGCACCATTGGACGTCGCCGCCCTCGCAGGAGCCGTCGGGGTAGAGCTCCGCGTCGGAGGTGTGGGCGAGCGCCGCGGTCAGCGACTTGACCAGCGCCCGGCGGCACTTGGCCACCGAGCCGCCACCGCAGTAGACGCGCGAGAACTCGCCCCGCACGCGCTTGCCGAGGATCATCCGCAGGTCCTTGTTGACGTAGCCGTACCAGCCCGAGATGAAGGACGAGCCGATCGGGCCGGGTGCGTCGTGGAAGCCGATCATCGACTCGACCGAGTCGAACAGGTCGCTGCCGAGCTCGGGCTTGAACTCGGCCTGCAGCCAGCGCGGCCACCAGGCGTCCATGATCCGCACCGCCTCGGCCTGGTCGTAGACGCCGTCGCCGTTCTTGTCACGGCGGTGCGATCCCGACCGTTGCCAGGCCCGCAGCGTCTTCACCGCCCGCCTGACCTCGGGTCCGCCGGCGTTGCCGATCAGCTCGAGCGCGTAGGGAAGCGCGACGTCGCCGCGCAGATCGACGGTGCCGGCGTCCTCCATCGCGTCGACGAGCTTCGGCGGCGTGATCCTGTTCGAGCCCTTGATCCGCGGCCGGATCCGGTCGTCGAGCATCGAGGAACGGAACGCGGGCCCGCGCGAGTAGTCGTCGTCGGGGGCCCGGAAGCCCGGCGCCTGCTTGTTGTTCCAGCTCGTCAGGTACCGCTGGTCGACCACCTGCGGGTGGGCGGCGCACGGCTCCTGGGCGGAGAAGTTGGTCCTCGGGCTGACGTCGGTCTGGTCGATCGGCGCCCCGGAGAGCAGCGCCTGCGAGGGCGGGATGAAGCCCTGCCACTCGTCCTTCGCCGGGGTCGGCAGGTCGGGATGGGCCCTCGGCGAGCGCACCGGGTTGATCCCCGAGTTGAAGTAGGCGATGTGCTCGTGGTTGATGAAGAACCAGTTGAACGTGTACTGGATCCGGCAGGCCGCCCTCATGAACCCCTGCGGCGACTGCATCTTCTTCGGGTTGTTGAAGTCGGCGAAGCCGAGCGCCGAGTCGACCTCGTGGTAGTAGGTCGCCCGCAGCCTCGTGAACGCGTACGGCTTGCCCTTGATCTCGGCCCTATGGGTGACGATCCCGAGCGCCGTGCGCTCGGCCCGGTAGGTCTCCGAGCCCGACGGGGTCATGTCGCCTGCCGACTGCGACCAGGTGTTGACCCGCTCGAGCACGTCGATCGGCCGGCAGCTGCCATGGAACATGTAGCCCATCGACTCGAGCGTCGGCTTCGAGCCGTCGGTGTTGCAGAGCTTGACCGCGAAGCTGTCGACGATGTCCTGGCCCGCCGAGGTCGCCGACCAGGCGTAGTCGCGGCCATGGCCGAGCTGGACGTAGAGGTTGGTCCCCGGGAAGGCGGTGCCGCGGGCGTCGATCGGCGGGCCGGTCGGGCCGCCGGGAGCGTGCAGCTCCTCCTCCATCAGGATCTGCGGCGTGTAGTACGACACCTGGGGCCCGAAGACGGCGACCGGGGCACCGCCCTTGGACTCGGCCCGGGAGACCAGGAGCGCGTTCGACGATCCCTGCATCGAGGCGGCGGCGTTCAGCAACTCGCCGATGTCGGGCAGGGCGTCCTCGGCCGCGGCCGGCTCCGGGCGCGCGCTCGAGGAGGCGAGCACGTCCTGCTTCACCGTCGTCCCGGGATCCGGCAGCGCCGCCTGGGCGTGCTCGGGCACCGGCATGTAGGGGAAGTGCCGGCCGTGCACGGTGGTCGGCGCCTCGGGGTCGTTGGCGCGGCGGAAGTCGGCGAACACGCGCCTGCCGGCCCGCTTTCCGAACCGCTTCTGCGCCGCCTCGAGCACGAGCGCCGAATTGACCTCGTTGCCGCCGCCCTTGCCGAAGATCCCGGCGACCAGCGAGGCGATCGAGATCACGTCGGTGACCTTCCAGTCCTCGGGGCCGCTCGGGTGGCCGAGCAGCGGGTACTCGCCGGGCATCAGCAGCGGGTTGGCGCGGATCTCGGCGATCCGGTGGTTGATCCCGGCGACGTAGTTGTCGACGTCCTGCGCGACCTGGGCTCCGGCGGCGCCGTAGGCCTCGTCGGCGAGGTCGTACTGGACCTGAAGCTCCGAGTCATCGCGGTACGGGGTATCCGCCCAGACCGAGCGGTCCATCGCCCGGTTGCCCTCCGAGCCGCCGGCGAACGAGGCCAGCTGGGCCCGCCCCGCGTGGCGCAGCGCGTCGATGAAGAACATCCGGTCCTCGGCGGCGACGTAGCCGGCGCCGAACATCGCCCCGGCCCGAGTGCTGCCGTAGATCCGCGGGACGCCGAACTGGTCGCGGACGATGGTGACGTCGTCGCGGGGGCTGTAGGTGCGCTCGACGTTCTGCGGCTCGACCCCGAAGGTCGCGTCCTTGTAGTAGTCGCCGAGCTGCGACTTCTTCAGCCCCGGCGTCGCGTAGACCAGGTCCTCGTACATCTGCAGCTGGTCGGAGTCGTGCGGGGGGCGCGCCCCGGTGGCGAGGAAGCCGGCGATCTGAGCCGCGTTGACGCTCTGCCCCTGACCCGGGGGCAGGATGTTGAGAAAGCCGCCGGCGTCGACGTCGCCGTAAGCGCCCGGGCTCGGAGCCGCCGCGGCCGCGCACGGCAGCGCCAGCGCGACAGCCGCGATCGCTGCGCCGATCAGCTTGCCTACCCCTCTCACGCGCGGCGACTGTAACCGCCGCTCGGCGGCGATGCGCCGGTTCTCGGCGGTTTATTCCGGGGCCGGCTGCGCCGCGCGCTCGCGCTCGTAGTCGAGCTCGGTCGAGATCCCGAGCTCGTTGAGGGCAGCGCGGCCGTCCTCGAGCCGCTCGGCCTCGCTGACCGCCGCCGCCAGCGGCAGCTCGGCCGCCGCCGCGGCGAGATCGAAGTAGAAGCCCAGGGCGCCGACCGGGCCGAGCACGACGCGTCGGCGCCCGCCGCGGATCTCGGCCTCGCCGAGCTCGCCGCGAGCGCAGCGGACGACCTGCATGCTCGCCTCGGTGCCGGAGGCGAGCGCCGCCCGCTCGATCTCCTCGGCCTGCGTGGAGCTGATGCTCGAGCTGCCGATCCAGGCGTCGGCGGCGGCCAGCGCCGCGACCCGCTCGAGCACCTCCTCGATCGTCAGCTCGCCGTCGCAGCCGGCGCCGACGACCGCGGCGACGCCGTCGAGCCGGGCCCCAAGCCGCAGGCCCGCCGCGAGCATGACCGCGTCGCAAAGCGGGCTCCCGAGCCCCGGCTCCGACCCGGTGGCGATCGCGTCGCCGCCGATGTCGACGTAGACGACGAGATCACAGCCGAGCAGGCCGGCGGCGGCGCCGATCCCCTCGGCGGCGCCGGCGGCGCCATCGGTGATGTCGATCAGCACGGTCGGGTTGCGCAGATGGTTGGCGACGTGCGACTCCGAGAACAGCACGCCCTCGGGGGTCGAGGTCTCCGCGCCGGCGAGGATCGCGTGCTTTCCCAGCGGGTCGCCGTTGCTGATCTCGCTCACCGGCCGCGGTCCGGGCTTCGGATCGATCGGCAGCCGCTCCCAGGCGACGCCGCCGAGCACGAACGGCGTGCCCAGCTCCTCGCAGCGGCGCGCGACCGAGAGCGCCCCGACGACGTCGCCGCCGCCGCCGATCCCGAGCACGAGGGCCCGCCGCGCCCTGGAGACGCGCCGGTCGAAGCTGAGGGAGGCTATGGCCTGATTTCGGGCGTCAGGCCAGGGCGGGCTCGGCCTGGCAGATCTCGCGGATTGCGGCCGCGGCGCGGTCGAACTCGTCGTCGGCCATCACCGGCGTGCCCTCGAAGGGAAGGTCGCGATCGATCTCGACCCAGGAGCGGCAACCGTGGTACTCGTCGCGGACGCGGACGGTCACCGGGCGCGGGATCCTGTGCACCCGCAGCAGCAGGACGTGCAGCGGATGGGTGCGCTTCCAGCGCAGGCGCTTGGTCGCGTAGTCCTGCGTCCACACGTGGTAGGGCGAGAGCGCGTCGACGATTCTCGGATCGTCGGTCTCGAAGTGGTCGGAGACCTCGGCCCAGGCACGGATCCGGACCCGGTCGGGCTGCGGGATGCCGCCGTCCTGGAGCAGCGCCCGCGGCGGCGGCTCCTCGTCGGGCCAGACGCCCTCCTCGAGCGCACGGCGCAGCTCGGGATGATGCGACTCCCGGACCAGGTCGTTGCGCTGGTGATCGAAGGTCGGATAGAGGAAGAACTGCTCGTGCTCGAGCTCGAAATGCTTGTCCTCTTCGCGGATACCGCCCTTGCGAAGGGTGACCAGCTGCTCTCCCTCGGAAAGCGCGCGGACCGTTACGGCCCACTCTTTAAAGGCAATAGGCATGAATTCGTTGGTTCGGGGGAGGGTTCGGTGAACGTGGATCCGGGCCTGCGACTCGCCCCGATGGGGCGCTAAGGCCCGGTTGAGAGGTCCGAATATAGAGAAAGGACGCTCAATTTCAAGTT
>DATBPT010000151.1:0-2816 GCA_036561205.1 Solirubrobacterales bacterium | reverse complement strand
CGCCGCGGCGATCGAGGGCGCCGGGGTGCAGCCATACCACCGAGGGATCGTCGAGGTCAATCCGTGGGTCGCGGCGATGGACGCCGGCCAGGCCGACGCCCGGGCCGGCCGCCCGGCGGCCGATCCGCATGTCGAGCTCTGCTTTCCGACCGTCCACGACCCGTCGCTGGCGCCGGCGGGCAAGCACGTGGTCACGATCGACGTCAACTCCCAGCCCTACACGCTCGCCGAGGGCTCCTGGGACGAGCTTCGCGACCCGGTCGCCGACCGCGCGATCGAGAAACTCGGGGCCTACTTCCCCAACCTGCCCGGGTCGATCATCGAGCGCCAGGTGCTGGCGCCGCCCGATCTGGAGGCGTTGCTGGGGATCTGGGGTGGGCACGCGCTGCACGGCGAGATGGCCTTCGACCAGCTCTTCAACCTGCGCCCGGTGCGCGGCTGGGCCGACTACCGGACTCCGATCCACGGGCTCTGGCTCTGCGGGGCTGGGACCCACCCGGGGGGCGGCGTCACCGGCGCCAACGGCCGCAATTGCGCTCGCGAGGTCCTGCGCGAGGCGCGGCGGCCGGCGTCGCTCCTGCGAGGCTTGCGCCGGTGAGCCCGCTGTACCCCAGCGAGTGGGACAAGATCGAGGCGCCGGCGATCGTGGTCGAGCCGCCGGGCCCGCGCAGCCGCGAGATCCTGGCGCGGATCTCGGCGACCGCCTACCCGGGCACCGCGAACCACCTGGCGCCGCTGGCCCTGGCCTCCAAGCGCGGCTGGACCGCGGCCGACGTCGACGGCAACCTCTACCTCGACTGCGCCTCGGCCTCGGCCTCGGTGCCGCTCGGCGCCGGCCGGCCCGAGCTGCTCGCGCCCGCGATCGAGGCGCTCGAGACCTTCGGCAACGAGGACACTCACGCGCTTGCCTCGGAGCTCACCGCGGAGCTCGGCGAGCGCCTGCTGGCCGTCGCCCCGGCGAGCCTGAGCCGCTACGACATCGCCCTCAACGGGACCGAGGCGGTCGAGATCGCGATCAAGATCATGCGCCGCGCGACCGGTCGGCCCGTGATCCTCGCCTTCCACGGCTCCTACCACGGCGAGTCGACGACGACGGCGGCGCTCGGCGCCGAGGCGGCCGAGATCTCTCGCGGCCTGCGGGGCCTCGTGCCGGGGTTCGTGCACGTGCCCTACCCGCACGGTTACCGCACGCCATTTCGCGAGCCGCGTCCAGGCGGCAGCGGCGACGCGACGGTCGACTACATCCGCGACCACGTGCTCTTCCACGCCCTCGACCCGGCCGAGGTTGCCGGCGTCGTGATCGAGCCGGTGCTCGGCTCGGGGGGCTGCGTGGCGCCGCCGGACTCGTTCTGGCCGGCGCTGACCGCGCTCTGCCGCGAGCACGACTGGCTGCTCTGCGCCGACGAGGTGAAGACCGGGATCGGCCGTGCCGGGCATCTGTTCGCGGTCGACCGCTGGGGCGTCGAGCCCGACCTGATGTGCCTCGGCAAGGCGCTCGGCGGCGGCGTGATGCCGATCGGAGCGCTGCTCGGCTCCGAGCGTGCGCTCGGCGGCTTCGACGACGTGCCCACCGGTAGCACCTGGGCCTGGCTGCCCGGCTCCTGCGCCGCCGCCCTGGCGACGCTGGACCTGTTTGCCGCCCAGCCCGTGCTCGAGAACGTCGCCGAGCTCGAGGCGCTCGCCGCCGAGCGGCTCGACGAGCTTCGCCGGCGCTTCGAGCAGATCGGCGACGTGCGCGCCGTCGGCTGCTTCCAGGCGATCGAGTTCGTCCGCGACCGCGCCACCGCGGAGCTCGACTCCGTTCTGCAGGAGGCGGTCGCGACCGAGATGTTGCGCCGCGGCGTGATCGCCGACTCCTCGACCACCTCGCTCAACATCCAGCCGTCGCTGGTGCTGCCGGCGGCGGTGCTCGACCGCGTCTACGCGATCGTCGCCGAGTCGATCGAGGCGGCGCTCGCGGCACCGTCGCGATGAGCCTCGAAGCCGAGCTGGCTCGGGAGCTGGCGGAGATGGGCGAATCCGGGACCCTGAAGCGGATTCCGGTGCTGCGCTCGCCGCAGGGCCCGGTGGTCGAGATCGAGGATCGGGGCGAGGTCATCTGCCTCTGCTCCAACGATTACCTCGGGCTCGCCAACCACCCCGAGGTCGTCGCCGCCGGCCGGGCCGGGCTCGAGCGCTACGGAGCCGGGACCGCCTCGGTGCGATTCATCTGCGGCAAGTTCGAGCCGCAGCTGGAGCTCGAGCACGACCTCGCCGCCTTCCTGCATACAGGGGCCGCGCTCTCCTTCGTCTCCTGTTGGACCGCGAATGCCGCCCTCCTGGACGCGCTCTGCGACGAACGGACGGCGGTCTTCTCCGACCGCCTCAACCACGCCTCGATCATCGACGGCATCCGCCTCGCCCGGCCGGCGCACAAGGCTGTGTACGAGCACTCTGACGTCGACGACCTGCGCCGCGTGCTCGCCGAGGCCCCGGCGCTGCCGCGCGAGCTGGTCATCACCGACGGCGTCTTCAGCATGGAGGGCGACCTCGCGCCGCTCCCGGAGCTCGCCGCGGTCGCCGCGGAGCGGGGCGCGACGCTCGTCGTCGACGACTCACACGGGATCGGCGCCGTGGGCGCCGGTGGTCGCGGTGTGCTCGAGCACTTCGATCTGCTCGGCGCCGACGGCGTGATCGTGACCGGCACCCTCGGCAAGGCGCTCGGCGGCGCGGCGGGCGGCTTCATCGCCGGGAGCGAGGCGCTGTGCGCCGTGCTCGAGCAGCGCTCGCGCCCGCAGCTGTTCTCGAACGGGATCGCGCCGACGGTGGCCGCCAGC
>DATBPT010000150.1:0-5083 GCA_036561205.1 Solirubrobacterales bacterium | reverse complement strand
CTGATCGGGATCCTCGTCCTCGTCCCCTTCGTCGGCAACCACATCATCACCGCCGAGCAGAAGGAGTCGGTCCAGTACGTGATCCAGCTCGACGGATCCTCGATCCTGGTCGGGATCCTGATCCTGACGGTGATGATCACGCCGATCATGGTCGCGATCGTGGTCGACGCCCTGCGGGCCGTGCCGACGAGTTGGACCGAGGGCGCGGCGGCGCTCGGCGTCAACCGCGCCCGTGCCCTGTGGACGGTCAGCATCCGCGCCGCGCGGCCGGCGATCGTCGCCGCGGGGGTGCTCGCTTCCGCCCGCGCACTCGGCGAGGCGATCATGCTCTCGATGGTCACCGGCTCGGTCGGCTTCGCGCCGAATCCGCTCGACGGCTTCACCTTCTTCCTCGAGCCCGCGCGGCCGCTGGCGGCGACGATCGTCGACAACGCCGAGGGCCTCTCGGTGAAGCCGTTCGGCCAGACGCTGTACGCGTTCGCGGCGATTCTCCTGTTCTCGAGCGCGATGCTCTCGTTCACAGGCTGGTACGTGCGCAACCGGCTGCGCAGGTACACGGTGCAGGCCCGATGAGCGCCGCGGCGCCGCGCGCGGCGGAGGAGGGCCCCGCCTGGAAGCCGCTCGACAAGCTGGCCGTGGTCGGCGCCTGGGTCGCCGGGATCACCCTCTGCCTGCTCGCCGGCTCGATCGTCGTCTACATGGCCTACCGCGGAATCCAGTACCTGCAGCCCGAGCTGCTCACCACCCACCCGGTCGCGGGTTCCGACCAGTCGCAGACCGGCGGCTTTCTCGACCCGCTGCTCGGAACGGTGATCCTGACCATCCTCGGCACCGTGATCGCCGCCCCGGTCGGGATCGGGGTCGCCGTCTGGCTGACCGAGTACGGGCGTCCCGCCGGGCTCGCGCGCGCGGTCGAGTCGGGGGTGGAGATCGTCGCCGGGACGCCGAGCATCGTGCTCGCGATCTTCGGCCTGCTGATCTTCCAACAGAGCTTCTTCGGCTTCCTCTCCTTCACCGCCGAGGGCAGCGCCGTCTTCGGGCGCTCCTTCTTCGCCGCCGGGGCAATGATGTCGCTGATCGCCCTGCCGCTGATCATCGGCGCCACCCGCGAGACCCTGAACGCGATCCCTTCGACCGTGCGCGAGGCCTCCTACTCGCTGGGCAAGGACCGCGCCTCGACAATCCGCCGGATCCTGCTGCCCGCCGCGCGGCCCGGGATCGCGACCGGGATCACACTCGGCATGGGGCGGATCATCGGCGACACGGCGATCGTCGTGATCCTGCTCGGGGCCTCGCTTCAGCTTCAGGGGGTGGGGAACACGCCGGTGATCGGCGATCTGCGCGGCACCGGAAGCACGATGACCAGCTACGTCTACAACAACTCTCCGGCGGGTGAGGGCAACGCGCCGCAGAAGGCCTACGCGGCCGCCTTCGTGCTGTTGCTGATCGTGATCGCGCTCAACTTCATCGTCGAACTGATCGCGCGTCGCAGCGGCGGCGGCGCGGCGCGCGCCGCGACGATGAAGGTGGGGATGACGGAGTGACGAGCAAAGGGATGAACCTATGAGCGACCAGACCCGCGACCCGCGACAGGCGCCGCCAGTGCGCAGGATCGTCCTCGACGAGCCGCCGACGATGGTGCCGCCCACGGTCGCGCCCCAGAACGGCCACTCCACCGAACCGTCGCTCGGTGCTGCGCCGGCCCCCGGCGCCGTGGCGACGCCGACATTCGCCCCTCGCCAGGCGCCTGCCCTGCGGGGCGCCTATCAGGCAACCGAACGGATGCGCGCCGATCAGCTCTCGATCGCCTACGGCTCCAAGCTGGCGGTCAAGGAGGTGACCCTGCCGGTGCGCCAGGGCGAGGTGCTGGCCTTGATCGGCCCCTCCGGCTGTGGCAAGACGACGCTCCTGCGCTCGCTCAACCGGCTCGTCGACCTGACCGAGAGCGCCACGCGCAGCGGACGGATCCTGCTCGACGGCGAGGACGTCGACCTGCTCGACGTGACCACGCTGCGGCGTCGCGTCGGGATGCTGTTCCAGCAGCCGAACCCGTTCCCGATGAGCATCTTCGACAACGTCGCCTACGGCCTCCGCGCCCGCGGCTCGAAGCGCCCCAGGCGCCGCGAGCTGGAGCCGGTCGTGATCGAGTCACTGCAGCGCGCGGGCCTGCTGGACGAGGTCAAGGACAACCTCAACCATCCGGCGCTGGCGCTCTCGGGAGGACAGCAGCAGCGGCTTTGCATCGCCCGCTCGCTGGCGGTGCGGCCGGAGGTGCTGCTGCTCGACGAGCCCTGCTCGGCGCTCGACCCGCTCTCGACCGCGGTGATCGAGGAGACGGTGACGAAGCTGCGAGGCGAGGTCGCGATCGTGATCGTCACCCATAACCTGCAGCAGGCGCAGCGGATCGCCGACCAGGTCGCGTTCATGTACCTCGGCGACCTGGTCGAGTACGGCCCCGCCGGTCAGGTCTTCGGCGCCCCCGCCGAGGAGCGCACCCGGGCCTACGTCAGCGGGAGCTTCGGTTGATCGCTCGGCTGGCAATTGCACTGGCGCTCTCCGGGATCGCCGCGCTGCCGCTGGCCGGCTGCCAGTCGACCCAGGCGACCAGCGCCGAGCTCGGCAAGCACGGCGACAAGCTGATCGCGCAGGAGGACATCGCGATCGCCCACCAGTCGAGCGACGTCGACGTCGTCTCCGCGACCGTGATCCCGGGACCCGACACCTCGACGGTCGCGGTCGAGCTCAAGAACAACTCGCAGACCGGCCTGATCAACGTGCCGATCCAGCTCGACGTCCGCGACGCCAAGGGCAAGACCCTGTTCAAGAACAACACCGCCGGCACCGACCCGACGCTGACCGGGGTGCCGGTGATCGGCCCCGGCGCCGACGTCTGGTGGGTGCACGACCAGATCTTCGCCCCCCAGGGGACGCCGAAGTCGGTCAAGGTCCAGGTCGGCGAGGCTTCGGAACCGTTTCCCGAGATCCCGGAGGTCTCGGTCTCCGATGCGAAGCTGGTCAAGGACTCCGTCTCCGGCATCTACGAGGCCACCGGAACGGTCGAGAACCTCAGCGGCGAGGACCTGAAGGCGGTATACGTCTACGCGGTCGCAACCGAGGGCGATCAGGTCGTCGCGGCCGGGCGCGGGGCGATCGACAAGCTCAAGGCCGACGCGAAGAAGCCGGACGAGTATCACATCTTCTTCACAGCTGGCGACCCTGAAGGCGCTGAGATCAGTGTCAGCGTCACCCCGACGTTCCTGAAGGAATAGGAGATCCGGATGCCGACGACGACCGAGCAGATCCCGATGGCCAAGCTGGGCGAGACCGGCGACTCGTGCGCCGTCTGCGCGACGCCGCTCGACGTCGACCAGCGCTACTGCCTCGAGTGCGGCGCCCGCCGCGGGGATGCGCGACTGCCGTTCGAGCAGTACCTGCCGGGGACTCCGGCGCCCGCGGCCGATGCCGGCGGCGACGGCAACGCCGCTGCGCCGCCGGCGACGGCGCGCCAGAACGAGCCCTCGCCGGTCGGCGCCGTGATCGGGGTCGCCCTGCTCGGCACGATGCTCCTGCTTGGGGTTCTGCTCGGACGCGGAAGCGACGACCCCGCGCAGGCGCCGGCGCCCGTCGTCCAGGTGGGCGACGGCACCGCGGCGACTTCCGCGGGCGCCGGAGCGGGCTCGAGCGAGACCGTCTCCAACACCAAGGTGACGAGCGAGTGGCCCGAGGGCAAGGACGGCTGGACGGTCGAGCTCGGCAGCCTGCCGAAGGAGGGCACGACCGCGGCCGACGTCGATGCGACGAAGCAGAAGCTGACCGATCAGGGCGCCGGCGACCTCGGCGTGCTCGACTCCGACCTCTACGCGAGCCTGCCCGCCGGCACCTACGTCGTCTACTCGGGCGTCTACGACTCGAAGGCCGACGCGGACGCGGCGCTCAAGGACCTCGGCGGCGGGTTCGCCGACGCCCAGGTGGTCGAGGTCTCGGCCGACAAGGCCTCGGCCGGCGGCGGCGGCAGTTCCGGCGGTGGCGCCCTGCTCAGCGGCGGCTCCGGCGGCGGCTCCGGCGGCGGCGGCGGCCCCGGCGACACGGTCGAGGCGTCGAGCGAGGACCTGCAGGCGCTCGAGAACACCACCGGCGACGCCTACCAGGAGCAGCTCAACAACATTCCCGACACGGTTGCGACGCCGGGCGAGGCGCCGCCCGACGACCCCAGCGTCGAGCCGGGCGGCGGCACCGGCGGCGGACAGGTCATCAGGTGAGCCCCCCGTCGTTCAGGGAGCGGATGCGGCCGTACTTCCAGATGCGGCAGCGCGGACCCGATGGCCGCCCGCTGCCCCCTGCCGCCGCCACCCCCGCGACCGGCGCGGCCGCGCCCCCTGCCCAGACGGGGGCAGCTCAGCCCGGCGCTACGGCATCGGGTCCGCCGGCGATCGGCACCGGTGAGCTCGCCACCAGGCGCGAGGGGCTGGCCCGCGAGATGGCGAAGCTGCACTGGGACCTCGGCGGGCTCACGTACGAGATGGCGATCCGCGACCACTTCCGCCTCGACCTGCTTGTTCGCCAGGCCGCCCGCCTGCAGCAGGTGGACGCCGAGCTCGGCGCGATCGACCGGATGATGCGCCTCGAGCAGGCCGGCGCGGCCGGCGAGTGCTCGGTCTGCGGCGCGCTCTTCCCGCGCGGGGCCGTCTACTGCGGGCAGTGCGGGAACGACCTCGTCGGCCGGGTGACGCTGGCGACGCCGCCGCCGGCACCGCCGCCCGCCGCGCCCGCCGCACCGCCGGCCCAGACAGCGCCGCCGCCCGCGACGCCTTCGACCGACCCGCCGCCGACGGAGCCGCCGGCGCCCGAGGCCCTGCACAGCGCCTCGATCGGAGGACCGCCGGCTTGAAGCCGCTGCTCGGGCTGCTGCCGACCCGGGGGCAGGTCTCCTCGGTGCGGTCGCTGTTCGCGGACTGGACCGTGTTGAGCTGGGCGTCGCTCCCGGTCACCGACCGGCGCTGGACGGCGCCTCTCTCGGCGACCGCCGTCGGCATGGGGCTGTTCATCGGTGTTGCCATGGGTCCGGGGATCGGGGCGACGGTCG
>DATBPT010000149.1:0-38056 GCA_036561205.1 Solirubrobacterales bacterium | reverse complement strand
TCGAGACCCGGCGCGAGGTCACCAGCCGCTGCCGGCGGGGCACGGAATCGAGCACGGTGGTCGCCTCGCCGGTCGAGTGGCCGGCGCGCGCGACCTCGACCTCGAGCGCGTTCTCGAGGTCGGCGAGCATCGAGTTCATGTCCGGGTAGCGCTTGTCGGGCTTCTTCTCGGTCGAGCGCTCGACCACGGCGGCGAGCGCCGAGGAGACGTCGCGGCGGCGCTTCTGGACGTCGGGGACCCGCTCGTTGACGTGCTTCATCGCCACGCCGACCAGGTTGTCGGCCTTGAACGGGACCTCACCGGTGAGCATCTCGAAGAGCAGGATCCCGAGCGAGTAGATGTCGGAGCGAGCGTCGACGGGCTGGCCCATCGCCTGCTCGGGCGAGACGTAGTCGGTCGTCCCCAGGACCCGGCCCGTCTTCGTCAGCCCGTCCTGCTCGAGCTCCCGGGCGATGCCGAAGTCGGTCACCTTCGCCCGCCCCTCGGAGTCGATGAGCACGTTCTGGGGCTTGACGTCGCGGTGGACCAGGCGGCGAGCGTGCGCGGCGGCGAGCCCGCGCCCGACCTCGATCGCGTAGGCGGCGGCCTCGTCGAGCGGCAGCCCCCCCTGGCGGTCGATCCGCTGCTTCAGCGTCTCGCCATCGCAGTACTCGAAGACGATGTAGGGGCGACCGCCGTCCTCGCCCGCGTCGATCACGGCGACGACGTTCGGGTGCGAGACCTGCGCCACGGCGCGCGCCTCGCGGCGAAAGCGCTCGATCTGATCGGGTTGATCGGAGATCTCGCGGTGCAGCACCTTGGCCGCGACCCAGCGCTCCAGCGTCTCGTCGCGGGCCAGGTAGACCGTCGACATGCCTCCGCTGCCGAGCTTCGACTCGAGCCGGTAGCGCCCGGAAAGCACCGTCCCGGTGAGAGCGCCCGGGGCTCCTGTCGTCGATTCGCTCATCTACCGGTCATTGTCAACCCTGCCACGTTGCGAGGCTGTCAAACCTCGCAACTGCATGATGACCGGCGCGCTTGTCCAGATGGCGCTACGCGACGCCGCGAACGAGCTCTACCAGGTCCGGATGCGCCTTCTCGGGCGAGCCGGAGTCGAACGGCGGCTCGGGGTCGTACTCGATCCCGAGCTGGATCCCCCGGGCTAGGTCCTCGCCGAACTCGAGCGCGGTCAGCTGCAGGGCCATGTCGATTCCGGCCGAGACCCCGGCCGCGGTGACGATCTTGCCGTCGACCACGACCCGCTCGGCAACAAGCTCGGCGCCGAACTCGCGCAGCTGGTCGCGATAGGCCCAGTGGCTGGTCGCGCGCCTGCCCTCGAGGATGCCGGCGGCGGCGAGCACCAGGGAGCCCGTGCAGACCGAGGTCGTCCAGGTGGTCGTCTCGTGGACGCCGCGCAGCCAGTCGAGCACCTCGTCGTCCTCCATCAGCGGCCGATTGCCCTCGCCGCCGGGGACGAGGACGATGTCGGGGTCGGTGAGCTCGGCGATCGCCAGGTCGGCGCTGATCCCGAGCGCACCGGTGTCCGTGCGCTTGTTGCCGGCCTCCTTGGCGACGAAGCTGAGCTCGGCTTCGGGTAGGCGGGAAAGGACCTCGTAGGGGCCGATCGCGTCGAGGGCGGTGAGCTTGTCGAAGATCAGGATGGCGATTTTCATGCCAGGCATCGTCACGCACGCTGGCGACGGCCGCAAGAGGCAGAAATGCCCATATAGGCTAGGATTCTGCCAAGTGTCCCGTGAGCGAGCTCACCGAATCGCCGCGCTCTGCCTCCACGGCCTCGTCGCCTTCGACCTCTCCGCCGCCGCCGAGGTCTTCGACCTCGCCTGGCGATCGGGCCGGCCGGCATACGAGTTCAGCGCCTGCGCGGTCGAGCCCGGCAGCGTTTCTACGACGACCGGCTTCTCGATCGGCGAGCTCGCCGGGCTGGAGGCGATCGAGCGGGCCGAGACGGTGATCGTTCCCGGATACATCGACATCTTCGCGCCTCCCCCGGAGCCGGCGCTGGAGGCCCTGCGCGAGGCTGCGGCGCGGGGAACCCGGATGGTCTCGATCTGCACCGGAGCATTCGCGCTCGCCTTCGCCGGCGTCCTCGACGGCCACCGGGTGACGACGCACTGGTTCGCCGCCGGCGAGCTCGCGGAGCTGTTCCCGCGGCTCGACGTCGACCCGGGCGCCCTCTACGTCGACGACGGCCAGGTCCTGACCTCGGCCGGCCTCTCCGCCGGGATCGACCTCTGCCTTCACCTGGTCCGCTCCGACCACGGCGAGCGGGTCGGCGCCCGGGTCGCGCGGGCGATGGTCGCCGCCCCGCACCGGGCCGGTGGCCAGGCGCAGTTCATCGAGCGGGCGCTGCCCGCCCTCAACGACAACGGCTCGCTGCAGGCCGTGCGGGCGTGGGCGCTCGAGCATCTGACCGAGCCGCTCGACGTCGCCACGCTCGCCGATCGCGCCTCGGTCAGCCCGCGCACCTTCGCGCGCAAGTTCGTCGCCGAGACCGGGACCACGCCGCTCAAATGGCTGCACACCCAGCGCGTGCTCGAGGCCCGGCGCCTGCTCGAGCACACCGACCTCCCGGTCGAGCAGGTCGCCGCCCGCGCCGGCTTCGGCTCGGCACCCTCGCTGCGCGAGCATTTCCGCCGCGCGACTGCGACGACACCGACGGCCTACCGGCGCACGTTCGCCGGCGTCCGGGCGTCCTAGAGGCGTTCGACGACCCCGGCGCGGTCGGTGACCACGCCGATCTGCCTCGCGCCCGGATAGTGGCCGCTGAGCAATTTCAGGGCCGGCTCGGCGTCCGCGGCCGCGAGCACGCAGACGAAGCCGCAGCCCATGTTGAAGACCTCGTACATCTGGTCCTCGGGGACCTCGCCGAGCTCGGCGATCAGCTCGAAGACCGGCGGCACCTCGAGTGGGTCGGAGATCTCGTAGCCGACCGGGGCCGCGAGCCTGGTCAGGTTGTTGAGCCCATCGCCGGTGATGTGGGCGAGGCCGCGCACGTCAACGCCCGAGCCGAGCAGCTCGAGCACCCCGGGGACGTAGATCTCGGTCGGCGCGATCAGGATCTCGCCGAGCGGCCTGCCGAGGCGCCCGTCCTCGAGCGGCAGCTCGCGCAGCGCTCGGCGGGCGAGCGTGTAGCCGTTCGAGTGCAGGCCCGAGGATGGCAAGCCGATGATCGCGTCGCCGGGCTCGATCCGCCCGCCGTCGACGATCTCGTCCAGGGCGACGAGCCCGATCGCGCTGCCGCCGAGCTCCCAGCCCGAGACGATCTCGCCGACCTGTGCGATCTCGCCACCCGGGATCTCGATTCCGGCGCGTTCGGCACCCTTGCGCAGCCCGGCGCCGATCGCCCCGCAGACCTCGGGGTCGGCCTCGCGACAGAGGATGAAGTCGAGCATCGCGATCGGCTCGGCGCCGACGCAGATCAGGTCGTTGACGTTCATCGCAATGCAGTCGATCCCGATCGTGGTGAAGTCGCCGAGCCGCTGGGCGACGAGCATCTTCGTGCCGACGCCGTCGGTGCCGAAGGCGATCCCGGTGCGCTCGTCGATTCGCAGCACGCTCGCGTAGTGGCCCGGCAGCGGCACCACGCGCGAGGGCTTGCCGGTCTCGATCAGCTTCAGGCTGCGGACCAGCGCCTCGACCGCGCTGTCGGCGTCACGCTGGCTGACACCGGCCTTGGCGTATGCGTCTGCGCCGTTCACCGGCGGGTCCGTGGTCGCGTCACTCGGCCATTCTGACGGTCACCAGGGTCGCCAGCGCGAGCCGGTAGGCCGCGTACGGCCACAGCGCCCGATCGCGCTCGACCAGGCCGATCAGACGCTGCGAGGCAAGCGTGGACGCGAACGACGCGGCAACGCCGGCGGCCATCGCCCGGCCGAGCCCCGCGGAGACGCCGCGGCGGCGCAGGCGGGTGCCCTTGAGCACGGTGGCGCCGACGATCACCGGCAGGGCGACGGTGCGGGAGAGCAGGTTGGCGTGCTCGCGGGTGAACCGGCGCGCTCTGGCGGCGGTCAGGGTGGCGCCGTTGCGCGAGACACCGGGCACCAGGGCCGCGGCCTGGGCGAGGCCGAGCGCGAGCCCGTCGACGGTGCCGGCGTCGCCCGGTCCGCGCTCCTGTGGCCGCCGGTCGGCGGCGAGCATCGCCAAAGCGCCGGCAGCCAGCCCCGCCGCGATCGTCCGCGGGCCGCCGAGGCGGGACTCGATCTGGCGCTCGAGCGTGTATCCGGCGACCGCCGGGGGCAGGAAGGAGAGCGCGACGACGGCCGCGCGGCGGGCATCGAAGGCGGCCAGCTCGGCGGCGATCTCGCGCCGCTGGCCGATCAGCAGCGCGGCGGCCGTTCCCGCGTGCAGGGCGACCTCGAAGCTCTTCCGGGTCTCCGGATCGACCTCGTCCCAGCCCCAGCCGGCGAGCCGTGGCAGCAGCGAGAGGTGGGCCGAGCTCGAGACCGGGAGCAGCTCGGTCGGGCCCTGGACCACGCCCAGGGCCGCCGCCCTGGCGAGGCTGAGGCCGGGAGCGTCGGCCGCCGCAGTCACCGGCTAGGCCGGTTTCGGATCGCGTCGGCGGCGGATCAGCAGATAGGCGAGGCCGACAACGATCGCGGCTCCGACGACGTAATCCAGGTACTCGAGGTTGTGGCGCCAGTCCTCCCAGTTGTCGCCGACCTCGCGACCGATCAGCGCCAGCGCCGTCACCCAGGGGATGCAGCCAAGCGTGGTCAGCACCGTGAAGCGCCAGAACGGCATCCTCGCGACCCCGGCGGGGAGCGAGATGAAGGTGCGGACGATCGGCAGCATCCGAGCGAAGAACACGGTCGCGTCGCCGTGGCGCTGAAACCAGTTGTCGGCCCAATCGAGGTGCTTGCGGTTGATGTGGATGAAGCGGTTCTTGTCGAGCAGCTCGAGCCGTCCGTAGTAGCCGGCGGCGTAGGCGATCCAGGAGCCGACAACGTTGCCCGCGACGCCGGCGACGATGATCCCGATCAGCGTCATGTCGCCCTGCGACACGTTGAAGCCGGCGAACAACATGATCGCCTCGCTGGGCACCGGGATGCAGGCGCTCTCGAGCGTCATCAGGATGAATACGCCGATCACACCGACGGCGTCGATGAAGTCGGTGGCGGCGTTGACGATCGGTTCGGTGATCGAGGCGATCGGCAGCGCCAGCTGAAGGCTGAGCGGGTCCATGCGGGGCGGACACGTTACCCGCCCGTGCCCCCGTTTCCGCCGTACACTCGCTCCGGATGGACCGCCTGACCGACCCCGTCTACAGGCGGCGGGCGCTCGAGTTCGCCGCCGACGCGCTGCTCTGCGCCGCCGCCTTCGCGCTCGCCTTCTTCCTCCGCTTCCTCGACGACGGCGGCCGGATCCCCGAGCGCTACGTGACCATGCTGGTCGGCTCGGTCGCCTTCGTCGCGATCGGCAAGTCGCTCGTGCTCGAGGTGCTCGGCCAGCATCACCAGTGGTGGCGCTACTTCCGGCTCCCGGACCTCTGGCCGCTGATCAGGTCGCTGGCGGTCGCCAGCGCGCTCCTGGTGTTGGTCTTCGTGCTCGTCAAGCCGTACCCGGACAGCCTGCCGCGATCGGTCGTGATTTTCGACTTCATCCTCTCCTGCGCGTTGCTCGGCGGCGCCAGGCTCGCCCGCCGCACGCTGGCGGAGCGCCCGCAGCGGATCGGGCGCGAGCGCCGCTCTCGCACCGTGCTCGTGATCGGCGCCGGCTCGGGTGGCCAGATGGTCGTCCGCGAGCTGCAGCTGAACCCGAACATCGGCGCCCGCGCGATCGGCTTCGTCGACGACGACCCGTCGAAGCGCAACATGCGCGCGGTCGGGCTCAAGGTGCTGGGGACGACGGACGAGATCGGCGCGATCCTCGACCGCCACTCGCCCGACGAGGTCGTGATCGCGATCCCCTCCGCCCCCGGGGTCCTGCGCGGCAAGGTGGTCGCCGCCTGCCGGGAGCGAGAGATCGAGGTGCGCACGCTGCCGACCGTGTTCGAACTCCTGCGCGGCGGCGTCCAGCTCACCCGGCAGCTGCGCGAGGTCCGGGTCGAGGACGTGCTCGGCCGCGACCCCGTGGTGATGGAGCTCGACCGGGTCGGTGCCTACCTGGAGGACAAGCGCGTCCTGATCACCGGGGCCGGCGGCTCGATCGGCTCCGAGCTCGTCCGTCAGATCGCCCGCGTCCGACCGCGCTTGCTGGTCCTGCTCGACCACGCCGAGGACAACCTGTTCGAGGTCGACCGGGAGATGACCGCGCACTGGCACTTCACCCGGGTGGAATCGGTGCTCGCCGATTGCAAGGAGGGCGACCGGATGCTCGAGGTGATGCAGCGGTTCAAGCCCGAGGTCGTCTTCCACGCGGCCGCCTACAAGCACGTCGGCCTGATGGAGGCGAATCCGCTCGAGGCGCTGCGCAACAACGCGATCGCGACCCAGGTGACGGCGAAGACCGCGGCGGCGGCCGGGGTCGAGCGCTTCGTCCTCGTCTCCACCGACAAGGCGGTCAACCCGCGCACCGTGATGGGGGCGACCAAGGCGATGGCGGAGTGGATCGTCGCCGCCGTCGGCGAGCGCAACCCGGAGACGCGATTCACGATCGTGCGCTTTGGCAACGTGCTCGCCTCCTCGGGCAGCGTCGTACCGATCTTCCGCAGCCAGATCGAGCACGGGGGTCCGGTGACGGTCACCGATCCCGAGATGACCCGCTACTTCATGACCATTCCGGAGGCGGTCCAGCTCGTGATTCAGGCCGGCGACCTCGGCGCCGGATCCGGCGACGTCTTCGTGCTCGAGATGGGCCAGCCGGTGAAGATCGTCGACCTGGCGCGGAACATGATCCGGCTCGCCGGCTACGAGCCGGAGACCGACATCCCGATCGAGATCATCGGCGTCCGCCCGGGGGAGAAGATCCACGAGGAGCTCTTCAACCGCGACGAGCGACCGCAGCAGACGCCCGCTGACCGGATCGTGCGAGCCGTGCGCTCGAGCCCCCTCGACCCGGATTGGGTCGAGGAAACGGTGGACAGCCTGCTGGCGCTGGTCGCTTCCGGCGACGAGGCGGGGCTGGCCGAGCACGTGGTCGAGCTCATGGGTGGCGGGGGTACGGCGCGCCACACGCTCGCTTGATCGATAAGACTTCCCCGCTCCAGTTATGACCGACCTGATCGACCGGATCGGGCCCTACGTCGGCGTCGCCGCCTTCCTGGGCCTCGCGATCCTCGCCTTCCTGATCATCCAGCAGGCCCGTGAGGTCCGCCGGCTGCGCGAGTGGGCGGGCCGGGCGCCGGAGCGCGTCGACGAAGCGGTCGAGGCCGAGGTTGCGGCGGCGGAGGCCCGCGGCGAGGAGATCGAGCCGGAGGAGCCGGAGGAGGCGCCGCCCAGCCGGATCGCACTCTGGTTCCAGGATCTCCGCGCCTCGCTCGCCGACCGGTTCGCGGCGGTCGACCGGCGGCTGCCGGTCGACCCGCGCTATCTGATCGCCGTGCTCGCGGCAGGCCTGATCGCCGCCGCGGTACTGACCAGCGGCTTCGGCCTCGTCGGCGGCGACGACGGCGCCCAGAGCGCCGGCGGCAAGCACGGCAGCGGCAAGCCGAAGCAGGAGAAGGTGGAGGTGGCGGTCCTCAACGCCACCCAGGAGCAGGCCGCCGACGGCACCGTGATCGCCGGCGTCCAGGGTCTCGCCGGCGTGGTCGCGAAGCAGGTCATCCAGCCGATCAAGGGCTATGGCGTCGGCGAGAAGACCGATGCCGCCTCCGGCTTGGACCAGACGACGATCATGTTCGAGCCCGACAACGAGGCCGATGCGAACGACCTCGCTACCGCGGTCACCGACCAGCTCGGCGAGCCCGAGGTGGCGCCGATGATCGGCGAGGTCCGCGACCGCGCCGGGGGCGCGCCGCTGGCGCTCCTGGTCGGCAGGGACAACGCCGACTTCGGTTCCTAGTCAGGCTCGACCGTGCAGGTTGGCGAGATCTTCGACACGGTCGGCGGCTTCATCGCGCTCGGGGCCTTGCTCGGGACGCTGCTGCTTCTGCCGCTCTATCTCTCCCAGCGGCGCGACGTTCGGCGCCTCCGCGGCTGGATGGAGCGCGAGCCCGACTTTCCGGCCGAGAACCTCTCCACCAGCGAGCAGCGACTCGATCGCGCCGAGACCGAGCTCGAGACGATCTTGGGCGAGACCGCGATCGCCGAGCCGGACCCCGCGGGCGGGATCTCGGCCGCGACCCGGGTCACGCATGAACGACCGGCGCTCGAGCGGATCACGATGGAGCGGGCGGCGTTGCAGCCGCACCCGCACTGGCGGCGCTTCGTCGACCGGGTCACCCGACCGCGGGTGCTGGTCGCGATCGGCGCCAGCGCGCTGCTGCTCGGTGGGGCCGCGATCTTCGTCACTCAGCAGGTGCTCACCGACGAGGGAGCAGAGCGCGGTCCGCACACCGGCCGGATCATCCCCGCCGATGTCGAGGTGGCGGTCCTCAACGGCACCTCGATCAACGGGCTCGCCGGCAAGGTCGCCTCCGACATCGAGGCGAGTGGCTACACGGTTGGCGCGATCACGAACACGACCCCGGGCATCAAGAAGACCGAGGTCCTCTACGAGGACGGCCAGAAGCCCGCGGCGCAGAAGGTCGCGAGCGACCTCGGGGTGAAGGAAGTGATGCCGCTCGACCACGACTCACGGGACCTCGCCGCGGGCGCCGACGTGGTCGTAATCGCCGGCGAGGACCGCGCTTGAACAGCCGCGTCTCGGTCGGCGCGGCGCTCTTCTTCTGCCTGCTCGCGGCCACCCTGGTCACCTCGATCCTCGTTGTCCGGGCGCGGACGCCCGATCTCGTGCTCGAGGTCACCGAGCCGGCGCCAAACGACCCGGCTGAGTTCAGTCCCGATGGCCCCGCTCCGAACGAGGTCTCGATCAGCTTCTTCGTCCGCGAATCGGACAGCGGGGCACTGGTCGGGATCGTCGACAGCCACGAGGACCTGATCCGGACCCTCGACGGCGACGTTGCGCTCGCCGAACGCCGGCCCGTGACCTACGTCTGGGACGGGCGCACCGACGACGGCGAGAACGCTGCGCCGGGGCGATACCGCCTGCTGGTCGAATTGCCGAGCGAGGACCGGGAGATGATCTGGCCGCAGCGGATCACGGTCCTGCCCGCGCAGGTCGAGAGCGGCGACGCGGCCGGCGGCGGATGACAACCTCGCCGCTCGAGCTGCTCGGCCTACTCGGCGCCTGCGGCTCGGCCGCCGCCGCGCTCGTGCTCGAGGACCGCCGCGCTCGGATCGCGGCGATGGCGGCGGCGTTGGTGATCGCCCCGATCCTGGTCGCCGGCGACGTCTGGGACGAGCCCAGGGTGGTCGACTTCCGCGACAGCGCCGCTCATGTCGGCGGCGCGCTCGTCGTCGCCGTCGCGGCATTGACACTGCTGGTGGTCGCCTTTCGTCGCTACCCGCAGGCGTTCCCGATTGCGGCCTTCGCCGTCCTGCCACTACGGGTGCCGATCGAGATCGGCGGTGAGAACGCGAACCTGCTCGTCCCCCTCTACCTCGTGATCGCCGCCGGGGTGATCGTCACCGCGACCGGGAACGTTCCCGGCCCGGCAGCCCGGGAACGGTGGTCGACGCGGCTGCGCTGGGTGCTCGCCGCCACCCTCGTCCTCTACGCGATCCAGGCGAGCTACTCGGAGGACGTCCCGAACGCGATCGAGAACGCCGGCTTCTTCCTCGCTCCGTTCGCGGTTCTGTTCGCGCTGCTCGCCGAGGTCGAGTGGTCGCGCGAGCTGCTGCGGCGAACGCTGATCGCGGTCGCGGCGGTGACCGCCGGCTGCGCGCTGGTCGGCATCTACCAGTACGTCGCCCGCGACCTGTTCCTGAACCCGGAGCTCTTCGACGCCAACGAGCTGCACGTCTACTTCCGCGTCAACTCGATCTTCTTCGACCCGAACGTCTTCGGTCGCTACCTGGCGCTGGGCCTCACTGCGCTCGCCGCCTGCGTCGCCTGGGGAGGCAGGCGCCGCGACCTCGGGCTGGCGGCGGCCGTGTTCGCGCTCGGCCTCGTCGCCCTGGCGTTCAGCTACTCGCTGACCAGCTGCGCCGCCCTGCTCGCGGGGCTGGGCACGGTCGCGGTGCTGCGCTGGCGCTGGCGCGGCGCGGCCCTGTTCGCGAGCTTCGGAGCGGTCACCCTGGCGGCGCTGCTGATCGCCGGCGGCACACCGACCAGCGACATCCAGGCCGACCGCAGCATCGACAGCGGCCATTCCGACCTCGTCCGCGGCGGCCTGGTTCTGTTCGGGATCCTCGAGCCGGAGGAGCCCAGTGGCCAGATCGCCCGGCCGCCGAACGCCGGCGAGGAGGTCGGCCGCCCGATCGCCGGTTACGGGTCCGGCTCCTTCGGCCGCGCCTTCTTCGAGAACATCGAGCCGGCCCGGACGACCGTCTCGCACTCCGAGCCGATCACGGTCGCCGCGGAGCAGGGGGTGATCGGCCTGCTCGTCTACGGGGCGCTGCTGGTGATCTCGCTCGTGACCATGATCGGCGGCGGCGCCGGGGCATCGCTGGCGCGAACGGTCGCCGCCGCCTGCTACGTCGCGATCCTCTTCGACAGCTTCGGTTACACCGGGTTCACGATCGACCCCGCGACCTGGGCCCTGCTCGGGCTCGGCGTCGCCCTGCGCGCCTCTCCAGCCGAGCCCTCAGCCACCATCGACGCCTAGATGTTCGAGTACCTGCGCCGCCTCGCGACCACCGGCGCCGCGTACACGGCCTCGAGCGTGCTCTCGAAGCTGATCGCGGTCGGCCTGCTGCCGATCTACACCGGCGCCCTCTCGCCGGCCGACTACGGCGCCGCGGAGGTGATGCTGGCCTCGGTCGTCGCCGCCAGCATCGTCATCCGCCTCGGCCTGATCGAGGCGCTGCTGCGCTTCTACTACGCGGCCGGCGAGGTCCGCGCCCGCGTCGTCTCGACCGGGTTCGCGGCCCTGTTCTGGACCACGACCGCGGCCGCCCTGATCGCGCTCCCGTTCGCCGTCCCGATCTCCGAGGCGCTGCTCGAGCGTTCCGACGCCGAGCTCGCGCGGCTGGCGATCCTCGGCCTCTGGACGCTGACGCTGTGGGAGTACGCGCTCACCCTGCTGCGGGTTGACGAGCGGGCCCGGGCCTACTTCGGGCTCACCGTGCTCAACGTCCTGGCGACGATCCCGGTCACCGTCTTCCTCGTCGTGGTCGAGGACCAGGGCGCCGCCGGGATCCTGCTCGGCACCTTCGGCACCGGCGCGGTGTTCGTCGCCTGGCTTCTGTGGCAGCAGCGGGCCCGGCTCTCGTTTCGCTTCGAGCCCGCCCTGCTGAGGCGGATGATCCGCTTCGGGCTGCCGACGATGCCGGCCGAGCTCTCGCTCTACTCGCTCAACTTCATCGACCGGATCCTGATCGTCCGCCTCGCCGGGCTCGCCGAGGCGGGCCTGTACGCGCTGGCGATCAAGTTCGCGCAGGCGATCAACGTGCTCGCGCGCGGCTTTCAGCTCGCCTGGCCGCCGCTCGCCTACTCGATCGCCGACGACGACGACGCCCGCCGCGCCTACAGCCTCGTCTTCACCTGGTTCGCCGCCGTCTGCGCCTTCGCCGTCGCCGGCCTCTGGCTCCTCTCGCGCTGGATCGTCGACCTGCTGGCGGCACCCGAGTACTTCCGCTCCTACGAGGCGATCGGCCTGCTGGCGACGGGGATCTCGCTCTACGCGATGTATCTCGTTCTCGTCGTCATCCTCGGCCGCACCGGCCGCACCGAGTTCAATCTCCCGGCGACGATCGCCGGCACCGCGGTCAACATCGTCCTCAACCTGATCCTGATCCCGTCCCAGGGGTTCGTCGGCGCCGCGATCGCCCTCGTCGCCTCCTATCTGGTCGTGCTTGTGCTCATGTACGCGCTCACCCAGCGGCTCTTTCCCGTTCCCTACGAGTGGGGGCGCCTGGCGCTGCTGATCGGGGTCACCGCGGCGACCGTCGCCGCCGGCGAGCTGCTGCTGCCCACTGACGGGCTCGGCGGCTTCGCCCTCCGCACCCTGCTCTGGCTCGCGCTGCCGGCGATCCTGCTCGCCGCCGGCTTTCTCAGCCGCGAGGAGCGAGCGGGCCTACGGGCGATGCTCAGCCCCTCGGCCGTGCGCGAGCGGCTGCAGGCGCTCGCCGACCAGCCTCGGCCACCGACCGCCGAGGACGAGACGGCGGCCGGCTACTCCGCCGAGGTCTACGAGGCGGTCCGCCGCGACGAGGACCGGCTCTAGGTCAACTCGAGCCGCGCCAGCGATCCCCCTCCGCGAGGCGCTCGAGGCCGATCCAGAGCGCGTTCATCGCCGCCGCGACGACCTGTTCGCGGGGGATCTCGCGGTGCTCGTACCACCACAGCGCAAGCCCGGCGATCGCCGAGCGCCAGAGCTCGATCGCCATCTCCTGGGCCAGCTCACCGGCCGAGCCGGCGACCTTCTCCGCCCCGGGCAGGGTGCTGATCAGCGGCAGCAGCCCGAGCCGGCTCCGGGCCTGGATCTCGCGGTGTGCGGCCTGCACCTCCGGCTCCCCGGAGGTGTCTCGAAAGATCATCCGCCAGGCGTAGGGGTGGCTCTCGACATAGGCAAACCAGGCGTCGAGAGCTTTTGGAATGCGGACCTCGGGAGCCTCCGCTCCGCTCAGGTTCGCCCGCCATACCGAGCGCATCTCGGCCAGGTGCTTCTCGAGCAGGCGTGCGTGCAGGTCGCTCTTCGAGGCGAAGTGGTCGTAGACCACCGGCGCCGAGACGCCTGACCGCTCCGCGATCTCGTCGATCGTCGCCGCCTGGTAGCCGAGCTCGGCGAAGACCTCGGTCGCCGCGCGCTCGATCACCTCGCGCCGGGCGCCAGAGCTCATCCTCGTCCGCGTCGCCACGCCGCCTTTCCTTCGATCGACTAACCTAGTAGCCGTTAGGTTATTGCCCACGGAGGACGATCGAAGCCGAGATGTCCGGACACGCAGCACCCGCACCCACAGGCTTCAACGCGACCGCGACGGGTTCGTGGACGCTGCTGCAGAAGGGCGTGCTCGCGATCTGCCTCTTTCAGCTCGGCTGGGCGCTGGCCGGGTTCATCGCCGAGCCCAGCTTCCACTTCGGCGACTCGGCACCGACGCAGACCGTGCTCTGGGTCGACTTCAACGGCGTCCACGCGCTCTCGGGTCTGCTCCTCTTCGGCCCCGGCCTGATCTTCGCCTCCCGGCCCGCATGGGCGCTGCTGTACGCCTTCGCAGCCGCCGCAGCGCTGATCGCGACCGGCCTCTGGGCGCTTGCGAGCACCGAGCCGGCTTACGTGTTCAGCTTCCCCAACAACGAGCGCGACGCCGTGCTCCACCTCGCCACCGGTGTCCTCTTCCTCGCCCTCGGCCTGGTTCAGCTGCGCCGCGACCGAGCCGAGTTGTAGGCATCGGCGGCCTCGCGCAGCCCTTCGCCGCGCTCGGGGCGAAGGGCCTGGCGCGCGTGCAGCCAGTAGAGGCTCGCGTCGTGTCCGGGCAGGACCAGCGCGCCCACGGCCCGGACCGCGTAGGTCCAGGCGCCGAGCGCCCGGGCGACGAGGGCCACGACCGGGCCGTGGTGCTTGCGCAGGTAACGGTCGCGGCCGCGGTGAAACTCGACCACCCGCCGCTCGCGCGCAGCCTCGTCGGTCGCCAGCTGCTCGTGATGGACGACCTCGGCGCCGGGGACGTGGAGGATGCGCCAGCCGGCGTCATGGAGGCGCTTGCAGAAATCGGTCTCGTCGGAGTAGACGAAGAAGGCCGGGTCCAGGTAGCCGACCCGCTCGGCCGCCCGTTTGCGGACGAGCATCGCCGCCGACTGCACCCAGCCGACCTCGCGAGTGCTCGCGCCGCCGCTCTCGGCGACAACGACGCGGTGCAGGAAGAGCGCCCCCGCGAGCGAGCTGGTCAGGCCCGGTAGCCGCCATGCGCACGGTTGTGGTCGCCCTTGCGGATCGAGCAGCGAGGCGCCGGCGGCGGCGGCCCGCGGATCGCTACGAAGCGCGCGGATCAGCGCTTCGACCGCGCCGGGGCGGAGCTCGGAGTCCTCGTTGAGCAGCAGGCAGAGCTCGCCGCTCGCCTCGCCGAGCAGCAGGCTGTCGAGGGCCGCCTTGCCCTCGCGGCGCTCGCCACGGATCAACCGCAGCCGCTCTCCGAGGCCGTCGGCGGAGGCGTTCCAGGCCTCGACCGCGTCGGCCGATCCGTCGTCCGAGGCGTTGTCGACGACCAGAACCTCGGTCTCGAGATCGGCGGCGCCGTGGTCGCGGATCGCGGCCAGGCAGGCGAGCAGCAGCTGCCGCCCGTTGGTGTTCACGACGCAGTAGGAGAGATCCATCGGAAGAATCGTTCCTGATGCGCGTCCAGGTCGTCGATCCCCCCGCCTTCACGCCGCCCTACGACCGCGCCCTGTGCGCGGCGCTGGCCGCCGCCGGCGCCGAGGTCGAGCTGGTCACGAGCCGCTTCGAGTACGGCCCGGTGGCCGCTCCGGAGGGCTACCGGGTCACCGAGCTCTTCTACCGCCGCTCGACCGGCCGTGGTTTCGAGGCGCGCGGGCGCAGGAGCCTGCGGCTCGCCGAGCATGTGCCGGGGATGCGGCGGCTGCGGGCCCACGCCGCCGGCGCCGACGTCGTTCACCTGCAGTGGCTGAGCGTTCCCGATCTCGATCGGTTCCTGCTCCCACCGCGCCCGCGGGTGTTCACCGTTCACTATCCGCTGCCGGCGTCGTCGCGGGCACGCAAACGCCAGCGGGCGCTGCTCTCGCGCATGGACGCGGTGATCGCGCACTCCGAGCACGGCACGGCGGAGCTGCGCGAGCTGCTCGGCGACCCGGCCAGGGTGCACCGGATCCCGCATGGCGCCTTCGAGCACCTGACGCGCCAGCCCGACGAGCGCCCGCTGCCGGATGAGCTGGCCGCGGTCGAGGGCCCGGTCATCCTCTGCTTCGGCCTCGTTCGGCCGTACAAGGGCGTCGACGTCCTGATCGAGGCCTTCGGCCGCACCTCCGGCGCCGAGCTGTGGATCGTCGGCATGCCGCGCATGGACCTCTCGCCCCTGCGCCGCCTGGCCGAGCGCTGCCCGGGAACCGTGCGTTTCGTCGATCGCTTCATCACCGACCCCGAGATCCCGGCCTATTTTCGCCGCGCCGACGTCGTCGCCCTGCCATACCGCCGGATCGAGCAGTCCGGGGTCCTCTACACGGCGCTCGCCTTCGGCAAGGCGATCGTCGCCAGCTCGATCGGCGGCTTCACCGAGGTCGGCGAACGCGACGGCGCCCTTCGCCTCGTTCCCGCCGGCGACCCGGCGGCGCTCGCCACGGCCCTCTCGGAACTGCTCGCGGACCCGCAGGCCCGAGCCGAGCTCGCCTCCGCGGCGGCCCGCGCCGCCGCCGGTCCCTACTCCTGGACGCAGATCGCCGAGCGCACGCTCGACGTCTACAACGAGCTCCTGCCCGGATAATCGCTTCAGATGCAGGTCCTCGAACTTCTCTTCTGGATCGCCGTCGGGTTGCTGGCCTACACCCACATCGGCTACCCGCTGCTGATCGCCGCGCTCGCGCGTGGACGTCGCCGTCGCCCCGAGGCCTCGCCCACCGGCTCGCCGTCGGTGTCGCTGATCATCGCCGCCCACGACGAGGAGCAGGTGATCGCGGCCAAGGTCGCGAACGCGCTCGCGCTCGACTACCCGCGCGAGCTGCTCGAGGTGATCGTCGCCTCCGACGGCAGCGATGACGCCACCGCAGAGCGCGCACGCGAGGCGGGCGCGGACCTCGTTCTCGAGCTGCCGCGCGCCGGCAAGGTCCCGGCCCAGAACGCCGCGGTCGAGCGCGCCGGCGGCGAGCTGCTCGCCTTTAGCGACGCGAACGCGAGCTGGCGCCCCGACGCGATGCGCGAGCTGATCGCGCCGTTCGGCGACGCCAAGGTCGCCTACGTCTGTGGTCAGGCGCGGCTGCTCGACCAGGGGGGCTCGAACCAGGAGGGCGTCTACTGGCGCTACGAGCTCGCGATCCGCGAGCGCGAGTCGGCGCTCGGCGGCGTCACGGCCGGCAACGGGGCGATCTATGCAGTTCGCGCCTCGGCCTATCTGCCGCTGGGCCCGGCTGCCAGCCACGACCTCTCGTTCCCGTTCATGCTCACGAAGCGCGGATTTCGCGCCCTCTACGCACCTGCGGCGATCGCCGACGAGAAGATGGTGGCGACGACCGAGGGCGAGTTCGAGCGCAAGCGGCGGATGATGCGGGGGATCTTCGACGAGGTGGTCCGCGACGGGATGCTCTGGCCGCGCGGCTACAGCGCGATCTACGCCTTCGAGATCGCCAGCCACCGCGGCCTGCGCTACGCCTCGCCTCTGCTGCACCTGGTCGCCCTGATCACGAACCTGGCTCTGCTCGATGCCTCGCCCGTCTACGCCTTCACCCTCGCCGCGCAGCTGCTCCTGCTGCTCGCCGCGGCGCTCGCCGGCGCGGTGCCGATCAGGCCCCTGCGGATCGCCCGCTACTACGTCTTGGTCACCGCCTCGATCGCCGCCGGTCTCTGGGACCGGCTCCGGCACGGGACGCCCGGGGCGTGGGAGAAGGCGGAAGGAACACGGTGAGCAGGGCGCTCGACCTGATCGTCGCCGGCATCGGGCTGGTCCTCACCTCACCCCTGCTGCTCTTGGCCGCGATCGCGATCAAGCTCGACTCGCGGGGGCCGGTGCTCTACCGCGCCCGGCGGGTCGGGCGCGACGGGGTCGAGTTCGAGCTCTACAAGCTGCGCACGATGCACACCGGCAACGACCCGGTCGGCGTCGGCACACCGGTGCTCGCCGGCGATCCCCGGGTGACGCGCGTGGGCGGCCTCCTGCGGCGCCTCTCGCTCGACGAGCTGCCGAACCTGATCAACGTCATTCGCGGCGAGATGTCGGTGGTCGGACCGCGGCCGACCCTGGCCGCCCAGGTCGACGAATACACGCCCGAGCAGCGTCGCCGGCTCGCGGTCAAGCCCGGGCTCACCGGCTGGGCTCAGGTCAACGGCAGGGCGGAGATCCCCTGGGACGAGCGGATCGAGCTCGACGTCTGGTACGTCGATCACCGCTCGATCGGGCTCGACCTGCGGATCCTGGCTCGAACCGCGCGGCTGCTGGTCACCGGCCACGGGCTCTACGGGTAGCTTGTCGGCCGTGCCGGCAGAGGTGATCCTGCGCGACTTTCGCCCCGGCGATGCCGAGGCCGTGCACCGCTGGTTCAACGACGAGCGGGTGACCGCCGATCTGGTCGGCAGCAGGACGTCGTTCACGCTCGACGACGCCGCCGGCTGGATCGAGCGCGCGATCGACAGATCGGAGGACCGCAAGTGGGCGATCACGATCGACGGTGCCGACGACGCGGTCGGCTTCGTCGCCCTCTTCGGCCTCACCCGACAGCTCGGCCCGGAGCTCGCGGTCCTGGTCGGCGACCCCGGGGCTTGGGGCAAGGGAGTTGCGCGTGAGGCCGAGCGCCAGGCCTGCAACCGGGCCTTCTCCGAGTACGACGCGCACCGGATCCACGCCGAGATTCCGGCCACCAACGCGGCCGCGCAGAAGGTCGTCACCTTCCTCGGGTTTCGCTGCGAGGGCGTGATGCGGGCAGCGATCCGCCGCGGTGACGAGCGCATCGACAACCAGGTCTGGGGCCTGCTCGCGGAGGACTTCACAGGGTGGGACTAGCGGCGGCCGAGCTGCTCGCCGACGGCGGCGCGGCGGCCGAGAGCGACGACCTGTTTCGCTGCCGCTCCTTCCTCGAGGCCGAAGGAGTCACCCACACGCTGCGAATCGAGTCGCCGGATCGCATCGCGCTGGTGCCGATGATCGTGTGCCAGGTCGAGGGCGACGAGCGGCTCGACGCCGTCTCCCCGTACGCGTACCCCGGCGGCCGCGTCTCCGGGCCGGGCGAGGCTCCCGCGCCGAGTGAGGTCGATTGGACGGCGACCGGTCTGGTCAGCGCCTTCGGGCGCGAGCGGATCGCGTCCGAGCCCTGGCTGGCCGGCGCCCGCGAGCGCTCGAAGGTCCTCGTTCACGACCCCGCGATCGAGCGCCGGGTCCGGCCTCGCCTGGCGGAGCAGATCCGCGCCAACGAGCGCGACGGCTGGGCGGTCGAGTCGATTCCCGGGCCCGCCTCCGAGGCCGCCGACCGCGCCGCCTTCGCCGCCGCCTACGAGCAGACGATGCGGCGAGCGAACGCCGGCGAGCGCTACTTCTTCGGCAGCGAGTACATCGACGCGGTGCTTTCGTTCGAGCGCAGCTGGCTGCTGCTCGGCCGCCGCGGCGGCGAGGTGGGCGCTGCCGCGATCGCCGCCACCAGTGACTCGATCCTGCACTACTACCTCGGCGGCACGGCGGACGCCGCTCGCGACGCTTCGCCGTTCAAGAACGTCGTCACCGCGATGCTCGACCTCGCCGACGAGCTCGAGCTGCGGCTCAACCTCGGCGGCGGCGTCCAGCCGGGCGACGGCCTCGAGACCTTCAAGCGCGGCTTCGCCAACTCGGAGCTCCCCTTCCACACGCACGAGGTCGTCTGCGACCCCAAGGCCTACGACGAGCTCAGCGCCGGCCGCGACGCCGGCGACTACTTCCCGGCCTACCGGGCGAGCTGAGCCCGCCTCACTTCGGCGTCACCCCGCCGCCCGGCGGGGTCTCGTCCGGAGGCGGCGTGACGCCGCCGAACTCGTCGATCCGCGCCTGGATCCGGCGCCGGATCTGGGGGATCATCGCGTTCAGGACCTCGCCCGGGCAGGCGGTGAGCCCGACCGTGCCGTGGCCGAACACCCGGTTGAGGCGCACGCGGCGGCCGGCCGGGTAGCGGCTCAGGTCGCCGCCGGCTGAGACGATCGTCGTCTTCCCGGTCGCGTTTAGGCCGCTAACGGCGAGCTTCCAGGCGAGGAAGTTGACGATCGAGGTCACCGCGGCCGACGTCGGCGCCAGCTTCGTGTGGGTGCCGATCGAGGCGATCGCCGTCGTCTGCGAGTTGAAGCCCTGCGCCTGGGCGCCGATCACGGCTTTCTTCAGCCCCCCGGCGCGGCCCGTGTAGAGGTTGCCGAAGCGATCGACGAGGGCGTTGTAGCCGATGTCGTTCCAGCCGTTGGCGTTGCGGTGGTAGCGGCAGATCCCGAGCACGATCCCGGGCGCCTCCTCCTCGCCGTAGTCATTGGCGGTCACCGTGTGATGGATGACGCCGGCCTTCACCGTTCCGTATGACGCGCGGACGCGGGGTGGGCACCCGCCCGTCTCGAGGTCGGCTCCCCACTGGGCGCGGGTGACGATCGTCGGCCGGGTCGGCAGCGCAGCGGCGCTCGGATCGAGGACCGCGGTCGCCGAGATGAAGGCGGAGTTGATCGCCTCACGAGCCCCGGTCAGCAACCCCTCGGCGGTGCTCGTGGTCCCGGAGACGTTGACGTAATGCAGCGTTCCCGCCGGCCGGAAGCCACGGGTCCGGAGCTGGATCACATCGGCGCCGCCGAAGTAGACCGGGTTGCCGTCGTCGGCCTCCA
This sequence comes from Solirubrobacterales bacterium, assembly GCA_036561205.1. Classification (GTDB taxonomy): domain Bacteria; phylum Actinomycetota; class Thermoleophilia; order Solirubrobacterales; family 70-9; genus WHSW01. The sequence goes on along the minus strand of DATBPT010000149.1, from coordinate 18,537 downwards.
CCCACTCGCTCCAGTCGCCGCCTGAGTCCCGGGCGCGGATCTCATACGGCCGTCGCTCCCGCGCGAGGCCGGCGAGGTCGAAGCGCTCGGGCGCCGCGATCACCGCGGAGCGAAAGCTGACCGGGCCGCGGCCCGCCCGGGCGTTCGAGCGAACTCGCTTTGCGGTCGCGAGATCGCCACTCGGGTGGACGCCGGCCAGCGGCTGCTCGAAGTCGACGGCTCCGGGCATGTAGGGCTGGGAGGAGAGCGCGGGCGCCGCAACCCATGCGAGCGCCAACGCGGCCAGCCCCACGGGCAGGTATCCCAGCTTCAATCGCACCTACTCCTCCAACACGCCTGGCCCGGCGAAGATTCGCCGCACGCCTGACAGTTGCAGGTTTGCAGGAGTTTCGCGGGAGATTCAGCCCGGAACGGAGAGCGGCAGCGGCTCCGGCCCGAGGCCGATATAGGTGTCGCGGAAGTCGCGGATCGCGTCCAGAGTCGCCTGGCCCTCGTACTTGTCGCAGCCCATCAGCTGCGTCCAGGCGGTGACCGCGACGTCGTAAGGCATCTCCGTGTTGGGGAAGAAGAGCACCCCGTCCGGCTGCTGGTCGAAGACGCCCTTGAGCGCGAGCTGGTCCTGCTCCGGGAGGTCCGGGCTGTACTGGATCTCGATCCTGCCGTGCTCCATCGAGTGGACGAAGTACCACGGGTCGGGCATCACGCTGTAGGCGCCGTCGGCGAGCTGCTGCGGGTTGTGGTTGCCCGATGTCGGCGGGTTGGTGCCGTAGTCGGGGACCTCGCTCTCCTTGGTGATGTGGGTGTTGCCCTCGTCCTCGAGATCGAGCTTCAGCTCGCAGCCGGCCTCCTTCGCCGCGGTCTGAAGGTCGCCCTGCTGCAGCGCCGGCGGCGGCATCCCCGTGCGGCCGTCCGGGGTCAGGTCGTGGAGGAAGCCGCTGTTGACCTGGATATGGGCGGCCGCGGGAATCTCCTCGCCGTTGACCTGGTTCGTCTTGTCCCCGCCGCCGCTCGTGATCACGAGGAACAAGCCGACGACGACGGCCAGCGTCAGCGCGCCGGCGACCACGTATCCGAGCAGCAGGCGGCGGCGCTCGGAGGCCTTTGCCGCCTGCTCGGCGGCCAGCCGCTCCTCGCGGCGGCGTTCACGTTCGCTCTTACTCGACATCGACGGCGCAGAGTAGCGGAGAACCTTCAGCCGAACTCAAGGCCCGGAACGGTTTCAGGTGGCGGCGCCGGTCGCGCTTTCCGCCTGCTCTTCGGCGTAGACGCCGGCGATGAACTCGGCCAGCTCGCCATCGAGACGGCCTGGGTTGACCCGCCACTCGAGGATCGACTCGGCGTTGACGAGGCGTGCCCGCGGCATCTCCTCAACCAGCATGTCCGAGTCGGTGAACGGGTGCAGCGGGTCCGCCGGGTGGCCGATCACGAGCGCCGGCAGGCCGATCAGCTGGCGCTCCTCTCGCGGCGGCGCCGTGCGCCCGAAGAGGATCCCCTCGAGCACGGCCTCCGACGATTCGGGAGGCCTGCGGGTCCAGTCGAGCGCCAGGTCGACGAGGTAATGCGAGCGTGGAATCCGGTTCGTGATCGTGGCGACCCCGCGCAGCAGCGGCTTTGCAACCCGCAGCGTGAGCAGGATCGGCAGGAAGATCAGCCCGGCGGCGATCAGGGCGTTGTCGAGCACGGGCATCTCGATGAAGAGGCCGCGGGCGGCGCGCGGATGACGACTGGCCATCTCGAGCGCGGCGTTGGCGCCCAGCGAGGTGCCGCCGACGATCGGCCGGTCGAGCTCGAGGTGGTCGACGAGCGCGGCGAGCTGGTCGCCGAACGCGGGCATGTTGTAGGCGCGCATGTCGGCGGGCTTGTCGGACGCTCCGTGACCGAGCAGGTCGACGGTGATCACCCGGAACCCGCGCGAGACCATCTCCGGAGCGAGCTGGTCGTACATATGGCGATTCATCAACAGGCCGTGGGCGAGAACCAGCACCCGGTCGCCCTCGCCGTAGTCGGCGAACGCGATCCGGTGCCCGTTGAAGCGAAAGGAGCCCTCCGTGGCCTTCATCGTGGGCGCGATCTTAGTCCGCGGTGCGTACGGATCCCGCGGGCTGGGCGCGTTCCCACGGGCGCGACGCCTGCAGCGCGGCGAGCACCGCTCGCGTCGCCGGCGCGCGGTTGAGAGCGTAGAAGTGGATCCCGGGAGCGCCGCCGGCGAGCAGCTCCTCGCACTGGCGGGCCGCGTAGGCGACCCCGAGCAGCGCCTCCGCCTCCTCGTCGCCGCCCAACGCCTGCATCGAGGCTTCGAGTTCGGCGGGGATCGTCGCGTCGCAGAGCTTGCAGATCCGTGCCACCTGGCCGAAGCTGGTGATCGGGATCACGCCTGGGATGATCGGGACGTCGATGCCGACCTCGCGGGCGGCGGCGACGAAATCGAAGTAGGCGGTGTTGTCGAAGAACAGCTGCGTGATCAGGAAGCTGGCGCCGGCGTCGACCTTGGTCTTCAGGTACGCGAGGTCGGAGGCGAGGTCGTCGGCCTCCGGGTGGACCTCCGGAAAGCAGGCGCCGCCGATCGTGAATTCGTGGTTGTCGGTGATGAAGCCGGTCAGCTCCGCCGCGGAGGAGAGCCCGTCCTCGGGCGGAGCGAAGTTGTCCTCTCCGCGCGGTGGATCGCCGCGCAGGGCGAGCACGTTGTCGATCCCGATTGCGGCGAAGCGCTCGAGGATCGAGGCGAGGCCATCGCGGGTCTCGCCGACGCAGCTCAGGTGCGCCATCACCTCGATCCCGTGATCGCGCTTGATCCGCTCGGCGATCTCGACCGTGCCGTCCCGGGTGGCGCCACCGGCGCCGTAGGTGACCGAGACGTAGTCGGGCCCGAGCGGCTTCAGCGCCTCCACGGTTTCGAACAGCAGCTCGAGCCCGGTCTCGGTCTTCGGCGGGAAGAACTCGACCGAGAACACGGGTCGCTGGGTGGCGAGGAGCTCGTTGATTCGCATCGCCGCGGATGGTAGAGCGCCTACACTCAATTCCATGTCGGTTGACGGGCAGCCGCAGGCCGCGATCGAGCTCACCGGCGTGGTTAAGCGGTTCGGGGCCGTGGAGGTGCTCCGCGGGGTCGACCTCAAAGTCCCGGTGGGCGAGATCACCGTCCTGCTCGGCCCGTCCGGCGCGGGCAAGACGGTCACGATCAGCCACATCGTCGGGCTGATTCACCCCGAGAAGGGGAAGGTTGAGGTTGAGGGCCGAAACCTCGCCAAGATCTCCGAGACCGAGCTCAACGACCTGCGCCAGCGGATGGCGGTCGTGCTCCAGGGGACGCTGCCGTTCACCTGCGGCCTCTTCTTCTCGCTCAACGTCTACGAGAACGTCGCCTTCGGCCTGCGGCAGCGCCACCGCTGGTCCGAGGCACGGGTGAACGAGGCGACGATGACCCACCTGGGGATGGTCGGGCTCCGCGATCGAGCCGAGTCGATGCCCGACGTGCTCTCGGCCGGGGAGTGCAAGCGGGTGGCGATCGCGCGGGCGATGGCGCTCGACGCCCGGATCGTGATCGTCGACGATTTCGACTCGGGCATCGATGGCGTTCGTCTCTCATTGCTCTGCGAGATGCTCGGCGACGTCCAGCGCGAGAGCGGGGCCACGTTCCTGGTCACGACCCACAACATGAGCGCCGCCCGCAAGCTCGCCGATCACGTCGCCGTGATCCACGACGGCCTGGTCGTCTCCAGCGGCCCCGCCGCCGAGATGCTCGATTCCGACGAGCCCCTGGTCCGCCAGCTCGTCACCGGCGGCACCTCGGGCCCGATCAAGCTCCGCGACGTCTAGAGGGTCGTCACTGCCGCCGGTGGGCGATCTTCGCCGTCGCCTGAGCCGTGGGCATGATCGAGACGTAGTCGATGTCGACCCGCCCCGGCCGGGTGAGGCAGAAGGCGATCAGCTCGGCGATGTCCGTGGCCGTCAGCGGGTCGATCCCCTCGTAGACCCCGGCGGCCCGCTCGGCGTCGCCGTCGAAGCGCACGAGCGAGAACTCGGTTTCGGCCATCCCCGGGGCGACCTCGGTCACCCGGACGCCCTCGCGGTGGAGCTCGAGCCGCAGCGTCTGGGCGATCGCATGGGCGGCGTGCTTGGCGGCGGTGTAGCCGCCGCCGCCCTCGTAGACCTCGACCCCGGCGATCGAGCCGACGATCACGATCGCCGGGTCGATGCCCTCGCGGAGTACCGGCAACAGCGCCTTGGTCACGCGGACGACGCCGATCACGTTCGACTCGAACATCTCGCTCCAGCGTGCCTCGTCCGCCTCGGCCACCGGCTCCAGCCCGAGGGCGCCGCCGGCGCTGTGGACGATCGCGTCGACCCGCGGCAGCTCGCCGACGAGGGCGGCGACCGAGTCCGGGTCGGTGACGTCGAGCGCCAGCGCCCGTCCGCCGACCTCGGCCGCCAGCTGCTCGCATCGCTCCAGGCGGCGAGCGGCGGCGACGGTCTCGTAGCCGGCCGCCGCGAGTGCGCGCACGGTCGCTTCGCCGATCCCGCTCGAGGCGCCGGTGACCAGCGCCACCTGCCGTCTGCCCTCCATCAGGCGGAGGCTAGTGGCCGTCCGCGCTCAGCGGCCGGAGACCCGTTGGCGCTCGACCGCCTGCGCGCGGATCTCGGCCTCGCAGAAGGGGACCTTGTTCCAGCGCTTGCGCGAGAAGGCCCTGGTGTAGTCGCCCGCGTGTGGCGAGGACTGGTTCTCGGATTCGCCGTAGGTGACGAAGCTGAGCTGGCGCACCGGGCACCCGCGCTTCGCCCAGGTCATCGCGGCGATGAAGCTGGAGCCGTGCGGGACGTTGGGATAGCCCGCCTTCGGGTCCCAGGGCACGTTGATCGCGTTGAAGACGCCGAGCGTGCCGGGACCGCCGTGGATCGGGATCCGCTTGCCGCCGCGGGTCTCGTACTGGAACTGGCGCAGGGTGCCGTCGAGCGGGATCCCGGCGCCGGCGAGGTCGGTGACCGCGTCGGCGAGCGCCTTGCCGACCAGCGAGCTGGCGGTGTTCAGCCCGCGCGGCGTGTTAACCGGATCGGCGGCCGAGAAGGGGACGTCGAAGATCGCCTCCGAGCCGGGCGCCGTGCCGCTGGAGACACCCGTTGGCACCGACTGGAAGTTGCCCAGCAGGCGTGAGACGAAGCGGCGGAAGAGGATCGCGCCGGCCGAGTTGAGGTCGTCGCGCAAGTTCCACGCCGCGAGCACCGGGCAGGCTCCGCTGACGTCGACGGGGCCCGATGAGCCGGCCAGGGTCGGGTTCTGCTCGCAGAAGGCGACCAGCTCGTCGCGCCAGAGCTCGCCGGCGTACTGGCGGTTGCCGAGCGCGACCTTGGCGAGCTTTCGCAGGGTGAAGCCCTTGCCGCGGAGCCCGTCCGAGCCGGCGATCCGCTGCTCGATCATCGTCAACCCGAGGCGAGTTCGCAGCGAGCGGGTGGTCGCCTCGTCGCCGATCACCCGGGCGTAGCCGGTCAGCGGCTGCTCCGGGTTGGAGAGCCAGTGGCTGTCGTTGCCGTTCTCGACGTAATCGCGGCGGAACAGTCGCGGGATCGCCGCCGGGCCGAAGATCCCGGGCACGACCGCGTCCGAGTCGGTGTCCCAGTTGCAGGCCGAGCGCGAGCCGTCGAGGATCGGGATCCCGGTGAGCGGGAACACGGTCAGGCCGAGGGCGCCCGAGCAGCCGGTCGCCTTCTCGTCGGGGACGTTGGGAATCGCGCCGTCCATCGAGTAATAGGCGCGCCCCTTGCGGTCGGCGGCGATGCTGTTGACCCAGGGGATGCCCTGGATCCTGCGCTCGATCCTGTCGTAGGCACGGACCGAGCGGGCTCGGTCGGTCTCGAGGAAATGGTTGAGGTAGCGGAAGTTCTCGTAGTTGACGTCGCCGAGCGCGAAGCCGGTGACCGGCGTCCACGGGAACAGGGGCAGGCCGAGGACCGACGTCACCATCGGCCCGTACTCGGTCTCATACAGGGTCCGGGTCCGCTCCTCGAGCGTCCCCGCCGCCGTCTTTGCCTCGACCGTGAGCTCGACCGCCTTCATCTGCTTCGGCTGGCCGTCGACCAGGTAGGAGTGGGGGTCCCCGGGAACGAGGGCGAGCTCGAACGGCGTGAATCGCCACGCGGAGGCGACCGTGTGCGACCAGGCGAGCCAGCGGTTCTGGCCGATCAGCACCGCCGGGACGCCGTAGAGCGAGCCGCCGGTGACGTCGAGCTTGCCCGGGATCGTGAGCTGGGCCTGGTAGAGGCGCTCGGCGCCGTCCCAGGGGAAGTGGGGATTGCCGAGCACCATGCCCTTGCCGCTCGCGGTCGCCTCGCTGCCGAGCCCGATCGCGTTCGAACCGCTGTCGAGCGGGAAGAAGCCGTCCGCCTCGCCGCTGGCGAGCGCGTCGACGGAGTCACGCTGCGCCTGCTCGGCGGCGCCGACCTTCGGCGCCGCAACGACCGGCGCCGCGGCGCCGATCCCGGTGATCGCGGCGCCCGAGCTGGCGAGGCTGCCGAGCTGGTGAAAGCGGCGGTAGACGTCCAGGGCGGTGATCGGGCGGACCCAATCGGCGCCGCGGCAGCGCGGATCGGGGATCCGCTTGACGCCGGTGTCGCGCAGGTAGGCGTTGTAGCCGGCGACGTAGCCGCGGACGATCTTGCGCAGCTCCGGCGCCGGCCCCTCCGGCGGCGGCCGCGAGATCAGGTCCTCGACGATCCCGGACTGGTTGATGCGGGCGTAGAAGAAGTCGGAGTCGAGGTTCTCGTTGACGGCGCCGTTGCCGGAGAACTTCCAGCTCGCCTCGGGCCCGAAGTACCGCGAGCGCTCGGCGCTCACGGTCACGTACGAGTCCGCGATCGTGCAGATGTTGTCTTCGGCAAACGCGTAGGCGTAGCCGAAGCCGAGGCTCTGCCAGGTCTTCGCCTTGATGTGCGGGACGCCGTACTTCGTGCGGGTGATCGTCGCCCGCAACTTCGCCTCCTTGGCCGCGAGCGCCTGCGCGGGCGCCGCCGCGACGAGCACGACGAGCGCTGCGAGGCCGAGACGCGCCCGCTTCATCAGCGCGAATCTAGCCGGACGCGAAACCGCAGGCGCCGGTTCGGGTAAGGGGGGAGGATGAGTGAGCAGGGGCTGGAGCGATCGGTCGAGGCGACCCGGGAGCCGAGCTTTCTGCTGGCGAAGCCCGAGAAGCGCCTGCTGCGCTGGATCGCGGCTCGCCTGCCGAGCTCGGTGCTGCCGAACGACCTGACGGCGCTCGGAGTCGTGGCCGCGCTCGGAGTCGCGGTCGCCTACCAGCTCTCCAACGACTCGATCGAGTGGCTCTGGGTCGCCAGCGCGATGCTGGTCGTGCAGTGGTTCGGGGACTCCCTCGACGGCACCCTGGCGCGCGTCCGCGGGATCGAGCGGCCCACGTACGGCTACTACCTGGATCATCTCGTCGACGCAATCGCGACCGCCGCGATCGGGATCGGCCTCGGGCTTTCGCCGCTGATGCTGCTCTCGATCGGAACCCTGATCGTGGTCGCCTACCTGATCCTCTCGATCAACGTCTATCTCGAGAGCTACGCCTTCGGGCGCTTCTCGATCGGTTACGGGTACATCGGCCCGACCGAGATCCGGCTGATCCTGATCGGGCTCAACACCGTGGTCGCGCTCGGCGCCGGACTCGACTTCGTGATCGCCGACCTGCAGCTGACCGTATTCGACGTGATCGGGCTCGCGATCGCGGGGACGATGATCGTGCTGTTGCTCGGCCGAGCGGCGCGAAATCTGCGTGAGCTGGCGCAGAAGGAGCCGTCGGCGCCCCGGAGATAGACGCGTTTTCCCGCAGATTGCGGGTTAGTCGCCACCGCCCCCCTTGCATTTCCCCGCAGCCATGCATAAGTTCCACATGCGGTTCGGGAGAGAGGAAGACGGCGGCGGAAGCCAAGCAGCCGGGCCTCTCGAAGGAGACTGGCAAAGCTTTGATCGTGCGAAGGCTACGCGCGAGGCAGGCAGCGCCTAGTCACCCCCGGGCCGCATTTATTTGTTCTGGGACGTGACCGGCCCTTCACAGCGTCGTCCGGTCCGGCCTCTAACTTCCGCCTCGCGGTGATGGATTGCCGTCGGCTCGGGATGGCCTGCCGCCACGGGTCGCGCGACCGGGGCGCATCAGGGGAGCGAGCGCCGAGGTGGAACCCCGGAAGGCATTTCGGCTAGCCCGCCCGCCCCCCTCCTTTAGCCGCCCTCGACGGACCCTTAACATTCAGTTGTGGCGACGGTTCCCGAGCTGGATCCAGCCGGCGTGGCGGAAGTCGGGCAGCGGCTGAAGGACAACATCAAGCTGGCGGTCAAGGTCGACGACGCGGTCGTCCGTGACCTGCTCGTCGCCCTGCTCGCCGAGGGGCACGTGCTGATCGAGGACTACCCTGGCGTCGGCAAGACGGCGCTCGCGCGGGCGCTCGCCCGCTCGATCGACGCCGAGTATGCCCGCGTCCAGTGCACAGCGGACCTGCTGCCGACCGACATCGTCGGCACCAACGTGTTCAACCAGCGCGAGACTCGATTCGAGTTCCACCCCGGCCCGGTGTTCGCCAACGTCGTCCTCGTCGACGAGATCAATCGCAGCTCGCCGAAGACCCAGTCGGGTCTGCTCGAGTGCATGCAGGAGCGCCACGTGACGGTCGACGGCCACCAGCACGAGCTCGCGCGCCCGTTCGTCGTGCTCGCGACGCAGAACCCGGCCGAGTACGAGGGCACCTACCCGCTGCCGGAGGCGCAGCTCGACCGTTTCATGGTTCGCGTCTCGCTCGGTTATCCGAGCCCGGTCGCGGAGGCCGAGATGCTCGAGGAGCACGCGACCCATGACCGCGTTCACGACCTCGGCCCGGTGGCCGAGGTGAACGTCGTCCGCGCCGCCCAGGCGGGGGTCGCGGCGGTCCACGCCAGCGAGGCGCTGAGACGCTACGCCGTGGCCCTCGGCGAGGCGACCCGGACCGACACGCGGGTGGAGCTCGGGGCGAGCCCGCGCGCGGTGCTGATGCTGTTCCGCGCCGCGAAGGCGCTGGCGGCGCTCGAGGGCCGCGACCATGTGCTTCCAGACGACGTCCAGGCGCTGGCGCCCGCCGTGCTCGCCCACCGGCTCCTGCTTGCACCCGAGGCGGCCCAGGGCGACGGTGCCGCCGTGATCGCCGACGCGCTCGAGCGCGTTCCGGCGCTCTGAGCAAGGGGCGATGCCCGCTGCGCCGACCGCCGCCGGGTTCGGCGCGGCGCTGATCCTCGCCGGGCTCGGCTTCGGCTCACCGTCCCTGCTGGTCCCGGGGATCGGCCTGCTCGGATTGGCGGTGCTCGCGGTTGGCTGGGTTGGTCTGGCGACGCCGTCGCGGCTGATCCGCGCCCCGGGGCCGGCGAGAGTTGTGGAGGAGCAGCCGTTCCGGCTTCAGATCCGGGCGGTCGGAGGCCTGCTGCGGTTGCCGGGCGGCGAGCTCACGGATCCGGTGCTCGACGCGCCGGTGTCCGTCGGGCCGGGCTGGAGGCGGCGGCTCGATGTAGAGGTGCGGCTGAGCGGCCGGGGACGGCGGCGATTGGAGCCGGCACGGCTGGTCGTTCGCGATCCGATCGGGCTCTTCACCCGCGTGGTCAGCTCGGACCAGATCCCGGAGCTGCTCGTCCTTCCGAGGATCGACGCCGTCGTCGTCGCCGGGCGCGGCGCCGGCGGGTCGAGCGTGCTCGCCGGTCTCGAGGACGGCGGTGCCGCGGGCCGCCTCGACAGTCGGGCGATCGAGCTCGAGGTCGACGGCCTGCGCGCCTACCGCGAGGGCAGTCCGGCATCGCGCATCCACTGGCCGGCGGTGGCGCGCACCGGGGAGCTGATCGAGCGCCGACTCGTCGCCGGCGCCGATACCGCTCCACTGGTGGTCCTCGATGCGTCGCGGCCGTCGAGCCCCGAGGCTCTCGACGCCGCGGTCCGTGCCGCCGCCTCGCTTTGCTGGCATCTGGCGCAGGCCGGCGGTTGCGGCCTCCTGCTCCCCGGCGATCGCCGCGCGGCGGAGCTGGAGACCGAGTTGCGCGGCTGGGGGCAGGCGCACGCCCGCCTCGCCCTGGTCGAGGAGGCGCGTACCGCGCCCGGGCTTGCCAGGGCACAACGGGCGGGGGCAGTGTTCTGGGTCACGGCGCGCTCACATCCCGCTCTGCCGACCGGGTTGCGAACCGCCTCGGGGCCGCGGTACCTGGTCGGCCCGTCGGTCAGCGGCCGGGGCAACCCGGCGCTCCTGGTCTCGGGGTGCGAGGGCCGCCGGATCGGCGCCCGCGCGAGCCGGCCGTTGGAGCGGGCCGCGTGAGTGGTGTTGCCGTTTCCGAGCGGGCGCCCGCCGCTCTCCCGACCCTGAGTCGGTCGCCGACGCGAGCGAGCGGGGATCAGCCGCTCTCGCTGCTGATCGAGCTGCCGCTCTTCCTCGCGCTCGCCGGCTTCGCGATGGCGCTCTGGGCCCGGCTCGTCGAGCCGTCCTCGGCCGATCGCATGGCGCTGGCGCTGGGGGTCGTCTGCGTCGGCGCGATCGCCTTGAGGCTGCTCGCCCGCCGCCGGCCGTCGACGCTGACGACGTTGTTGGCGATCGCCACCGCGGCCGCCGCCGCGATCGCCGCGCTGCTCGCAGCCGGCCTCCCCGCCCATCTGCTGTCGCCGGCCAACTGGGACGAGCTGCGCGAGCAGATTCGCGGCGGCATGGGAGGGATCGAGCAGGCCCAGCTTCCCTACGGCGGCGCGGATCCCTGGGTTCGCCTCACCCTGGTCCTCGGCGCCCCGGCGATGATCGCCGCCGCCGGCGCGCTCGCCTTCTGGCCGGCGCGCAACCGGGGTCGGCTGCGAGCTGCGGCGCTGGGTGTCTTACTGGCCTGTTACGGGGTCGCCGCGACGCTCGACAACCCGGGCGCCGAGGCATTCTGGGGCATCGTCCTGCTCGGCCTCTCGGTCGCCTGGCTCTGGGTCGTGCGGCTGCCGGCGGGCCGGCGCGCACCCGCGGTCTCGGTCGCGCTCGCGGCCGGCGTCTTGGCGCTGCCGCTGGTGGCGAAGCTCAACGCGCCGGCGTGGTGGGACTACGAGAACTGGTCGTGGTTCGGCGCCGAGCGCACCGTCAGCTTCGAGTGGAACCACGACTACGGCCCGCTCGACTGGCCGCGCGACGGGACGACCCTGATGACGGTCGAGACCGACACGCCGCTGTACTGGAAGGCCAGTGTGCTCGATCGCTTCGACGGCTATAGGTGGCAGCGGGCCGCGCCCGGCGACGCGGCCGCCACCGCCGAATTGCGTGCCCGCGCCGCAATCCCCGGCGCCGGGCTGGAGCGCCGCCACCCCGGCTGGGTCGCCGCCGCGAGCTTCGAGTTCCGCGCTCTGACCAGCGACGTTGTGATCGGGGCCGGGATCACCGACTCCGTCGACGGCATCGAGGGCACGCTTGAAAGCGACGACGGAACGCTCACCCACATCGGCGCGCCGCTCGAGCGCGGCGAGCAGTACTCGATCGTCTCCTACGTCCCCCAGCCGACGTCCGAGCAGCTCAGGGACGCCCCGGTGGCGCGCTCGACCCGGCGCTTCGGAGGCTCGACCCTGCTCGGTCTGCCGGCCTCGTCCTCGACCGCCGAGCCTGCGACGAGCACCGGCCTGGCGATCTCGATGCCGCTCTGGGGCAAGCCCGACCCGCAGGCGACCTCGAGCCTGCTCGGCTCCCCATACGCGGACACCTACCGCCTGGCGCTGCGATGGGTCGGCGACGCGCGCACGCCGTACGATGCCGTGCGCGCGATCGAGGGCCATCTGCGGCGCGACTACGGCTATTCGCCGAGCGTGCCCGAGCACGCCTACCCGCTGCCCGCGTTCCTGTTCGCCGACCACGCCGGCTATTGCCAGCAGTTCGCGGGCACGATGGCCCTGATGCTGAGAATGGTCGGGATCCCGACCCGCGTCGTATCGGGATTCGCGCCCGGTTCGCTCAACACCAGCACCGGTGCCTTTGAGGTCCACGACTTCGACGCCCACTCGTGGGTCGAGGTCTACTTCCGAGGCATCGGCTGGGTGACCTTCGATCCCACACCCGGCGCGGCCCCGGCCGAGTCGCAGCGCCTCGGCGGCGAGTTTGCGACCGCATTCCGAGGACCGGCGCCGAACCCCACCACCCTGGAGCCGAACGGCGGCGGGCGCCCCGAACTGAAGGCGAGTGAGGCGGCCGTGGTCGAGAACGGCGGAGGCGGTCCGTGGGCCGTCGTCGGGATCGGCGTCCTCGCCGCACTGGCGACGGCGGCGCTCGCCGCCGCGGCGCTCGCCTGGCGGCGCCGGCGCAGGCTGGTGAGCGGGGAGGACGTCGAGGTTCAGATCTCCGAGCTGCGCGCGGCGCTGCTGCGGGTCGGATGGAAGCTCGGGCCGCGGACGACCCTGCTGGCGATCGAGCGCCGCGCGACCGGCGCCGCCCGCGCCGCGATCCGCGGCTACGCGGCGGGGTTACGGGAGTATCGCTACGGAGCCCAGCCCTGCGCGCCTCCCGGTCCGGCCGAGCGCCGGGCGCTGCGCGGGGCGCTCGCCGAGGGCGGCCTGGGCCGGCGCCTGCGGGCCCTGCTGGCGATCCCGCCAGGCGGTCCGGCGCGCCGGTGAGCGACGACTCGACGTTCGAGCCGGTCGAGATCGCCACGGGCCTCTGGCGATGGACCGCCGCACACCCGGAGTGGCGTCCGGGGGCCGCCCCGGACAGTCCCGGAGACTGGGATCCCGCCGTTGGCAGCGTCCTCTGCCTGCTCGACCGCGCCGCGGTTTTCGTCGACGCGCTGGCCCCGCGGGACCCGCGCTTCTGGCCCTGGACGGACGAGCAGATCGCCGGCGCCGATCGGTGCGCGGCGCTGACCACGATCGGCTTTCATCGCCGCAGCCGCGGTGAGCTCGTCGACCGCTACCGGGCGTCGACCTCGCGCGCCCGCGCCCGGCTTCCCGAGGGAATCGAGACGATCCACCTGCGCGGCGCCGGCGAGGTCGCCTATTGGATCGGCGCTCACCGGGCGCTCGTCTGCGGCGACCGGATCCTGGGAGCGCCCGGCGGCGGCCTGCGGCTGTGCCCGGAATCGTGGCTCGGCTACCTCGGAACCGGGCTCACGGTCGATCGGCTGCGAGGACTCCTTGCGCCGCTGCTCGAGCTGCCGGTGAAGCGGGTGCTGGTCTCGCACGGGGAGCCGGTGCTTGCCGGCGGTCACGCGGCCCTGGCGGAGGCGATCGGATGAGCGACCGAACCGACTCCGGCGCTCTCGCCGGGGTTCTGGAGACGAGCCTCTACCACGCGGCCTCGGAAACCGCTGCGATCGAGCGCTTCTACGGCGAGCTGCTCCGCCTGTGCGTGGTCTCGCGCTGGCCCGGTGGGATCGCCCTGCGGGCCGGTGGCAGCGTCCTGCTGCTGTTCGAGCGCGAGACGCTCGCCGAGCGCCCGGGCCCGATCGCCGATCACGGCACCACCGGCCCGGGGCACGCCTGCCTGCTCGCCGCCGATCCCGCGGCCTACGAGTCCTGGCGCGAGCGCCTGCTCGGCGCCGGGGTCGAGATCACCCACGAGCACGAGTGGGAAGGCGGCCGTCGTTCGCTCTACTTCAACGATCCCGCCGGCAACCTGCTCGAGATCGCCGACGGCGACCTGTGGCCGGCGTGAGCGGGCGCTAGGTTGACGAAAATGGAGCCCGTCCGAACGATCAGCGAGCGCGAGCTCAACCGGGTGCTGCTCGCGCGCCAGCTGTTGCTCGAACGCCGGCGGCTCTCCTTGCCGAAGGCGCTCGAGCGGATCGGCGGGATCCAGGCGCAGTACGCGCCCTCGATGTATATCGGTCTCTGGAGCCGGCTCGAGGGCTTCGAGCGCGATCAGCTGACCCGGGCGCTCGAACGGCGGACCGTGGTCCAGGGCACCTCGCTGCGCTCGACGATCCACCTGCTCTCGCCGCGCGACTGGTGGATCTTCGCCGAGGCGATCACGCCCGCGCGCCGCGAGCAGTGGCTGCGCACGCGCCGTCAGACCGCCGACGCCAAAGGCATGGCCGCCGCCGCGGCCCGCGCGTGGCCCCTGTTCGGCGGCGAGCCGGTGGACCGCAAGCTGCTGCAGGAGACCGTCGGACTCGGCGCCCCCGGGATCTCCGGGATCAACGCCTGGCTTTCGCTGATCCGCGTCCCGCCCTCGGGCACCTGGGACCGCCGACGCGCCGATCTCTTCGTCGAGGCCTCCGATTGGATCGGACCGCGACCGAAGCTTCGCCGCGAAGCCGCCACCGTCGAGCTCGTGCGAAGTTATCTGCGCGGGTTCGGGCCCTCGACGACGGCCGAGATCGCCGACTGGGCGGGGCTCGCGATCGCCCCGGTGCAGAGGGCTCTCGGCTCGATCGAGCTGCGGCGCTTTCGCGCCGAGGACGGAGAGGAGCTCATCGACCTGCCGCGGCTGCCGATCCCGGATCCCGAGACCGTCGCCCCGGTCCGGTTCCTGCCGGTCTGGGATGCGACCCTGCTCGTCCACGCCCGCCGCTCGCAGATCCTCCCCGAGCGCCACCGCTCACGGGTGTTCAGCACCAAGACCCCGCAGTCGGTGGCGACCTTCCTCGTCGACGGACAGGTCGCCGGGATCTGGCGATTCGAAAAGGGCCGGGTGAAGCTGGAGCCGTTCGAGCGCCTCGGCCGCGCGGCGCGGTCGCAGCTCGACGCCGAGGCCGAGCGGCTGGCCGAGTTCCACAGCTAGAAACCGCTGGCGGCGGGGGTAGGATCGCCCCGCGATGGGGTTGAGAGGAGGCCGCGCGGTACTGATCGCAGCCGTGGCGATAGCGATAGCGATCGCGATCGCCGGCGGGGCGCTCGGCGCGCCGCGCGGCGACGACGCAGGCGTCCGGGTTGCGACGACGGGCAACGGCTCCGAGCTGGTCAAGACCCTGCCGATAACCCGCAGACCCGGCGCCGAACCGCGGGTGGTGATGTCGATGCAGCCGAGCAGGCTCCCGGACCTCGTCCAGGGCGACCGCCTGCGGCTCACCGCCGAGATCCAGCTGACGAACAACTGCAACTTCAGCAGCCCGCGCTGTGTCGGGCCGGTCTACCACTACGCCCCTCGGATCAGGGCCCGGTTGCTGCTCGCGCCTGACGCCACGACCACCGGCGGGCCTGCGGCACTGCCGTTGGCGAGGCCGGAGCGCGAGACCTGCAGCCAGCAGCGGCCGGACTACGAGCACCATTGCGTGCTTGTGTTCACCGACGCGGGGCTGCGAATCGGCGACCCGGGCCGGCTGCCGTGCGAGCTCGACGACTGCTTCGTCAACCTGGTCGCGGACGTCCACCACCCCGGCGCGGGTCACGGCGACTTGATCATGGTCGGAGGCCAGCGCCCCGACGGCTCGATCCCGCAGGACCGCGGCCGGATCAACGCGATCCGGATCCGCGGGGCGACCGCCGCCGACTTCGAGACCAGCTCGACCGATCAGCGGCTTCACCGCCGGCTGCGGCCCGACCTGCAGCGCCGTGTGGTCTACTCCCAGCGTCTCGATGGCCTGCGCGAAGGTGACCAGCTCTCGGTGTTCGCGTCGATGCGAACCGATATCTCACATCTGCCCTACGCGGTCCGCACCAGCGCCCGGCTGATCCTGGCCGACTCGCCCGGCGCGGTCCGCCAGGGCAACTTCGTCCGCCACCACGCCCTCGACCGCGGCGAGATCTCCGAGAGCAACGGCTCCAACTGCACCCAGGCGGAGGGCACCTGCGTCTACCGCAAGGTCGGCGTGCTCGAGATGCGCCAGAGCTCGGTCGACGCCAGCGGCGGGCCGGTACCCCTCTACATCAACATGGTCACCGTGCTGGGCCCGAAGGTGCGCAAGGCCCAGCCAAACGACCGGATCCAGCTGCGCCGGCGCGGCGGGATCGAGGTGACCCGCTACCCGGCGGCCCTCAACCGCTAGCCGCTTCGCCCGGGCGCTTCTGCTCGTCGATCCAGGCAAGGATCGCGCGAGAGTGGGTGATCACGGTCCCGTCGGCCAGCTTCAGCGCCGGCAATTTCGTCGCCCCGGTCGCCTGCTCCAGCTCGTCGCGCGTGCCCTTGCGCAGGAAGGGGATCGGACTGCCGTGGGCGGCGATCACCTTGTCGTATTCGATCCCCGCGGCTTTGAGTGCCTCCTGCACACGGCGACACGGATGTATCCGCGGGCCGCCCTCATCGCCGTGGCAAACGAACAGTGTCGGGGTCTCGGCTGACATCTCCTCCTCCAGGTTGCGGGATCGGCGGAGCCTAGCGTCGGCACCTTGCGACGCCCGGGTTGTAACGCACGCCGTCCGGCGCGACAATTGACCCGATCACGAACTGAGGGGATGGGGCTGTATGACCAAGGGGAGCTATGACGCGATCGTCGTCGGCGCGCGCTGTGCCGGATCGCCTACCGCAATGTTGCTTGCCCGCAAGGGCTATCGGGTGCTGCTGCTCGACAAGGCGACATTTCCGAGCGACACGATGTCGACCCACATGGTGCATCCGCCCGGACTGGCAGCGCTCGAGCGCTGGGGCCTCTTGGAGCGCCTGGAGGCAACTGGTTGCCCGCCGGTCGTGAACTACTCCTTCGACTTCGGGCCGCTGACGATCGCGGGATCCCCGCGACCGATCGACGGGGTCGCGCGGGGATACTGCCCGCGGCGCACCGTCCTCGACAAGCTGTTGGTCGACGCCGCCGTCGAGGCCGGGGCAGAGCTGCGCGAGGGCTTCACCGTCGATGAGGTGCTCGCTTCGGAGGGGACGGTGACGGGCGTCCGCGGGCACGCCAAAGGGTGCGCGGAGGTGATCGAGCGCGCCGGAGTGGTGATCGGCTCCGACGGCAAGCATTCCCTCGTCGCGAAGACGGTTCGGCCCGAGGCCTACGACGAGCGGCCGTCGCACCTTGCGATGTACTACGCGTACTGGAGCGGCCTGCCCGCCGACGGCTTCGAGACCACCATCCGGGCCGAGAATCGCCGGGGCTGGGCGGCGATTCCGACGCACGAGGAGCTGACCGTGATGCCCTTCGGCTGGCCGGTCGAGGAGTTCAAGACGAATCGCAAGGACATCGAGGCGAACTTCTTCGCGACCATGGATCTCGCTCCCGAGTTCGCCGAACGGGTGCGGGCGGCGACGCGGGAGTCGAAGTTCGTCGGCTCAGCCGAGCTGCCCGGGTACTTCCGCAAGCCGTTCGGGCCGGGCTGGGCTCTGGTGGGCGACGCCGGCTACCACAAGAATCCGATTACCGCGATGGGCATCAACGACGCCTTTCGCGATGCTGAGCTGGTAGCCGCCGCCCTCGACGACGCGATCTCAGGGCGGCGCCCCTACGAGGCCGGGATGAGCGACTACCAGCGGACCCGCGACGGCGAGGCAATGCCGGTCTACGAGTTCACCGACGAGTTCGCGCAGCTACGACCCCCGCCGCCCGAGCTACAGCAGCTGATCGGGGCGATGCACGGAAACCAGGAGGCGATGGACGCGTTCATCAGCGTCCAGGCAGCGACGCTTCCGGCGCCGGAGTTCTTCGCCCCCGAGAACGTCGGGCGGATCATGGCCGAAGCCGCGGGTTCATGACCTGGACCAGCGATGACGTCGCCAACGGGGAGGCGACCGTTCCCGGGCGCCACACCCTGTTCCACTCAGCCGCGACCTCGCCCGCGTCGGCGCCGACCATGGACTCGACGATGCCCGGCTGCTGCACGACCGAGCAGACGTTCCTCGAGTACACCGGCGTTCAGTTCACCGCGCAGCGCGAGGTCCGCGGCGCCTTCACCCGCTGGACCGGCGAGCATCTGCCCGAACTCGTGCTGGCGAAGCTGCGCCTTCCCAAGCCGCGGGGACGCTAGCCCGCGACCGATCCCCGGTTGGTGTTTGAATGCGCCGATGGAGCGGGCGAAGGAGCCTGATCAGCCAAAGCGAGTCCTCGTGCTCGGCGGCGGCATCGCGGGGCTGGTCGCCGCTCTCGAGCTGACGGACCTCGGGCACGATCCGCTGATCCTCGAGGCGCAGAACCGCGTCGGCGGGCGCATCCACACGCTGCGCTCTTTCGCCGACGACCTGTACGCCGAGGCGGGCGCGATGCGGATTCCGCGCGCGCACGACCTGACGCTGGCGCTGTGCGAGCGGTTCGGGCTCGAGCTGCGCCCGTTCTTGATGGACAGCCCCGAGGGACTGGTCCACGTCGGCGGGCAGAGGATGACCGCGGCGGAGGCGACGACCGACCCGGATCGGCTCGGCTTCGAGGTCGCCGAGCACGAGCGGGGCCGGCCGTGCGCCGACCTTTGGGAGCAGGCGATCAGCGAGGAGCGCGAGCTGCTCGGAGGCGACCGCGAGGCCGGCTGGGAGGAGATCGTGCGCCGCTGGGACCAGCACTCGCTGCACGACTTCCTCATGACCAAGGGGTTCTCGCCGGGCGCCATCGAGATGTACGGGGTGATGAACTTCCTCGAGGCCGACATGCACAACGCCGCCGTCGAGGTGCTGCGCGAGGACCTCGGCGGCGCGTACGTGGATATGCAGGAGATCGTCGGCGGCTCGGACCTGCTCCCG
>DATBPT010000148.1:0-21334 GCA_036561205.1 Solirubrobacterales bacterium | reverse complement strand
CGGCCTCTCGGTCTCCGAGCACGGCATCACCGAGGTCGAGAGCGGCGAGGTCGAGCTCTGCGACTCCGAGGAGCGCGTCTACGAGCGCCTCGGGCTCGGCTACATCGAGCCCGAGCTGCGCGAGGGCAACGGGGAGGTGGCCGCGGCGGCGGCCGACGAGCTGCCCGAGTTGGTCGAGCTCAGCGATATCCGCGGCGACCTGCATTGCCACACGACGCTCTCGGACGGGCGCAACACGCTCGAGCAGATGGCCGAGGCGGCTCGCGAACGCGGCTACGCCTATCTGGCGATCACCGACCACTCCGCCAGCCACGGCTTCGGCGATCACGTCACCGCCGGGGCGCTGCTGAAGCGGGTCGAGGAGGTCGCCGCGTACAACGCCGCCGGCAAAGGCAAGTTCAGACTGCTCGCCGGGTCCGAGGTGAACATCCTCCCCGACGGCTCGCTCGACTACGAGCCCGACGTGCTCGAGCAGCTCGACTGGGTTGTCGCCAGCGTCCACACCTCGTTTCGGATCTCGCCGAAGAAGATGACCGAGCGGGTGATCGCCGCGGTCGAGAACCCGCACGTCGACTGCATCGGCCATCCGACCGGACGGCTGATCGGCAGGCGCGAGCCCTATGAGATCGATATCGAGGCCGTCGCCGCGGCGGCGGCAGAGCACAAGACCCTGATCGAGATCAACGGCAACCCCAACCGCCGCGATCTGAGCGAGTCCCACGCCCGGCTCGCCTGCGACGCCGGGGTGAAGATCGTCGTCAACACCGACGCACATGGCGTCGACACGCTCGCCAACATCCAGTACGGGCTGGCGACGGCCCGTCGCGCCTGGCTGACGAAGAAGGACATCGCCAACACCCGGACCTGGAACCAGCTGCTGAAGCTGCGCGGTCGCACGGCCTGAGCAGCGTGCCGAAGTAGTTTGCTATGCTAATTAGCAATGGTAACCACTTCACCCGCCGTCGTAGAGATCGCTGCTCGGCTGCGTCTTGCAGTGGTGCGGACCGCGAGGAGGCTGCGGCAGGACGCAACTGAGGCCGAGGACAAGTGGGTCCTCAGCCCGACCCTCACGGCGGCGCTGGCGACGGTCGAGCATCACGGCCCGCTGACCCCGAGTGAGCTCGCCGAGCGCGAGCGGATCCGGCGACCGACCGCCACCCGGATCGTTGCCAGCCTGGTCGAGCTCGGGCTCGTCACGCGCACGCCCGACCCCTCCGACGGCCGCGGCTTCCTGGTCGCGCCGACCGCCGACGGCCGGGCGCTGCTGAAACGGCTGCGCAAGCGCAAGAACGCCTACCTGGCGCAGCGGATGAGCGAGCTCGACCCGGACGAGGTGGCGACGCTCGAGCGGGCGTCCGAGATCCTCGAGCGGCTGCTCGACTCGGATCCGCGGAGGGCGCTGTGAGGCGTAGCCGAACCCCGCCGCTGTTGAGGCGGCTTCTATGAGCGCGGCGCTGCAGCGGTCCTTCAGCTCACTCGAGATCCCCAACTACCGGCGCTACTTCGCCGGCCAGATCGTCTCCCTGAGCGGCAACTGGATGCAGATGGTCGCCGAGATGTGGTTGATCCTCGAGCTCACCGGCAGCGGCGTCGCGGTCGGGGTCACGGCGGCACTCCAGTTCCTGCCGATCCTGCTCTTTGGCGCCTGGGGCGGGGTGCTCGCCGACCGCTGGCCGAAGCGCTCGCTGCTGATCGTCACGCAGACGGCGATGGCGGTGCCGGCGCTGGCGCTCTGGGGTCTCGCCGCCGGCGGCGTGGTCGAGCCGTGGATGGTCTTCGGGCTCGTCTTCGTCCGCGGCGCCGTCAATTCGGTCGACAACCCGACCCGCCAAAGCTTCGTGATCGAGATGGTGGGCGCCGATCAGGTCGTCAACGCCGTCAGCCTCAACAGCGTCCTGATCCACTCCGCGCGCATCCTCGGGCCGGCGGCGGCCGGGGTCCTGATCGCGACGCTGGGCGTCGCCCCCTGCTTCCTGATCAACGCGGCGACGTTCGCGGCGATGATCGTCGCCCTGCGCGGCATGGACCCGGCGAGGCTCTCGCCGCCCGCCGGCAACGGCCGCGACCAGGGTGGCGTGAGGGCGGCGCTGCGTTACGTACGCGGCGAGCCCAGCCTGCTGATCCCGCTGGCGATGATGGTGCTCGTCGGCGCCCTCGCCTTCAACTTCCAGGTCCTGCTGCCGCTGCTCGCGCGCTTCACCTTCGAGGGCGGTGCCGCCGCCTACACCGCGCTCGCCGTGGCGATGGCGATCGGATCGGTCGGCGGCGCGCTCGCAACCGGGGCCCGCGGCCGGGTCACCGAGCGCCTGCTCGCCGGCTCGGCCGCCGGCTTCGGGCTCTTCGCCCTGCTCGCCGCGGCGGCGCCGACGCTACCACTGGAGCTCGTCGCCCTGGTGCCCCTGGGGGCCTTCAGCGTCACCTTCGCCGCCGGCGTCAACTCGACCCTGCAGCTCGGCGCCAGCCCGCATATGCGCGGCCGGGTGATGGCGCTCTACTCGGTCGTCTTCCTCGGCTCGACGCCGATCGGCGGCCCGTTCGTCGGCTGGCTCGCCGAGGTCGCCGGACCGCGGTCGGGCCTGGTCCTGGCGGGGATCGCCGCGATCGCCGCCGGCGCCGGCGGCTGGATCGCCTTCTCACGCCGCCGCGATCCCGAGTTCAGCGCTCTGGACGCGATCCGCGAGGGCGGTGCCGCGGCCTCCTTATCCGACCTCCGCCGGCGGGGGCGGGGGTGGCTTGACCGAGGGGGCGCGGTCACGGTAGAGGCCCGGGGTACGGATCAGCTTCACGGGCTCGAGGGCCGACGAGGGCTCGACGTAGAAGCGGACCCCGTCGCGCGCCTCGATCGCGGCGACGGCGTTCTCTCGGCCACGCCAGGCGAGCGCGATCAGGATCGCGTAGCCGGCGCCGATCGCCGCCACCTGGGGGGCAAACCAGCCCGCCACCCCCACGAGCAAGGCGAAGGCGCCGATCGGCCACAGGCGCATGAACGCGATCCGGCCCGGACTCTCCGACGGCAGGCTGGTCGCGGTGCGGGCGCCTGCGAGCAGCCGCGCAATCGCGTCCGCGGCCCGCGCGGGGCGGCCGAGCCAGATCCCGATCGCCGCGCCGGCGATCCACCAGCCGGCCGCAACCTCGAGCGCGAACTCGTTCGCGTCCTGGTTGGCGACGACGACGCTGACGACGCCGAGCGCGGTAGCCACGCCGCCGACGAGCAGCACCGAGACTCGCAGTAGGTCGCAGAACAGCATCCGCTAGAGGCTCCGGAGCAGGTCGAGGAAGGCCTCGGGCCCGGCGACGACGAGATCGGCGCGGCGCTCGATCTCCGGCGGCCCCTCGGCGGAGGCGACGCCGATACAGACGCCGTGCTCGAGCTCGCCCGCCTCTGCAAGCTCGCGCAGGGCCGCGAAGGCGTCGAGGTCCGTGCGGTCGTCGCCGCCGAACAGCGCGCCCGTCGCCTCCGCTTCGCGAAGCAGCCGCCTGACCGCGATGCCCTTGTCGACCGTGGCCAGCGGCCGCACCTCGAGCACCATGCGTCCCAGGTGCGGGATCAGGCCCTCCTCCTCCGCCATCACCCCGATCTCGCGAGCCCGTTGCGCAGCGGCGTCCTCGTCGGCCGCCCCGCGCCAGTGGATCGCCTGGATAGGACCCTTGTCCTCGAGCCGCAACCCGACCCGCCCGAGCCGCTCCCAGTCGAGCCGGTTGACAAAGCCGGCCGCGGCCGAGCCGCGCTGCCCGAGCTCGGGGTCGAGGCGAGGCTCGGAGTCGCCCGGGCCGAGCAGCTCGAGCCCGTGGTTGCCGGCGTAGGTGAGCTGGTCCAGGCCGACCATGCGCCGTGCGGCGCTGGCGCGCCGGCCGCTGACACAGGCGACGAGCCGGTAACGGCCGGCAAGCTCGGCGAGCACCGCGGTCGCCTCGGGCGGCACGGCGGCAGCCTCCGGGTCGTCGACGATCGGCGCCAGGGTGCCGTCGATGTCGCAGAGGATCGCCGCGGCGGCCGGATCGGCGCGCAGCGGCTCGAGGATCGGGTCGGCGGCCATCGAGCCTAGTATCGCGGCGGATGCCCCGCGACCGGATCCTCAAGCTCGCCGTGGTCGCGACCGCCGCCGGGGCGTTCAGCGGCATGTTCGGGGTCGGCGGCGGGAGCGTGATCGTGCCCCTGCTGATCGTCTGGTTCGCCTACGGCGAGCGAGAAGCGACCGGGACCAGCCTGGCGGCGATCGTCGTCATCGCGGTCCTCGCCGTGATCGCTCAGGGCGCCTACGGCAACGTCGACCTGCTCGAAGGCGCCCTCGTCGGGCTACCGGCGGTAGGCGGGGTTCTCGCCGGCACCGCGCTTCAGCAACGCGTTTCCGAGCGGGCGATCTCGCTGCTGTTCGCGCTTCTGCTTGTCGTCGTCGCGATCGAGCTCATGGCGGGCTGATGGAGTACGTGATCGCAGCGATATTCGGCTTCGCCGGCGGCGCCGTCGGCGGCATGCTCGGCGTCGGCGGCGGGATCCTCTTCGTTCCGGCGCTGGTGATCTTCCTCGACGAGCCTCAGATCCGCGCCGAGGCGACCTCGCTGCTTGCGATCGTCCCGGTCGCCCTGGTCGGCGCCTGGCGCCAGAACCGGTTCGGCAACGTCCGCCTCCGCGACGGGCTCGTGATCGGCGCCCTCTCACCGCTCGGCGTGCTCGCCGGCGTCCTGCTCTCCAACGCCGTCTCCCAGCGCCTGCTCGAGGTCTCGTTCGCGATCCTGCTGCTGATCGTCGCCGCGCAGCTGGTCAGGCGCGTGGTCCGTGCTCCAGCGCGGCTTTGACGGAAGCGTCGAGCGCATTCAGGCGGTAGAGCGCCAGCGCCTCGGGCGAGGCGAAACCGTGCCCAGAGCCTCGTGCCTGCTGCGCCCGGGCGGGCCCGGCGTCGGGCCCGTGGTGTGAGAGCACGCAGTTGAGCAGCGCCAGGCGGCGCTCCGGCGGCAGCGAGCCGGCTGCCGCGCCGACGACCTCGGCCCCGATCGCCAGGTGGCCGAGCATCCGGCCCTCCTCGGTGAGCCCGAACTCGGCCCCGTAGCTGAACTCTCGCGCCCGGCCGGCATCGTGGACGATCGCCGCCGCCATCAGCAGGTCGGAGTCCAGCCGCGGGTGCAGGGCGCAGGTCTCGAGCACCAGGGTCGCGACGGCGACGGTGTGCTCGAGCAAGCCGCCGAGATAGGCGTGGTGGGAGCGCCGCGTGCAGGGCGCGCGCCGGAAGTCGGCGGCGAGCGGGCCGCTGAAGACGACCTTGTCGACGACCGCGCGTAGCGCCTGGTCGTGGACCTCGCGGGCGAGGTGCTCGAGGAAGCCCTCGAGCTCGTCGGCCGAGCGGTAGGCCACCGGCAGGAACTCGGCCGGGTCGAAGCTGCCCGGCTCCAGCCGCCTGGCATCGTCGATCTCGGCGACGAGCTCGCCGCGGAAGCGCTCGACCTTGCCGCGGACGGAGATCGCGTCACCGGCTTCGAACCGGAGGCCGATCCGATCGGCGTCGCGAAAGGCGCGGGCGGCGATCGTGCCGCTGCGGTCGCGCAGGCGCAGCGACAGGTACGAGGAGCCGTTGCGGGCCGTCTGGCGTTCCTTCGACAGGCACGCGTAACGGCCCTCGAAGCGCTGCCCCGGCCGCAGCTCGGCGACTTCGGGATGGATCGGTGCGACCGCGGCTTCCATGGCTCGATCTTGAACAGCGATGCGGACAACAACGGCCGCCGACCGGGGGTACACCCCAACCGCAATCGCTAGGCTCGCAAGGGTGGAGGTGCTGAAGTGGGAGGGGGATCCGCCGGAGCTGCGCTCACCGGTGCTGGTGGCGGCGTTCGCCGGCTGGAACGATGCCGCGAGCGCGGCGACCACGGCCCTGGAGGCGATCGCGGTCTCGCTCGAAGCCCAGCCGGTCGCCGAGATCGATCCGGAGGAGTTCTACGACTTCCAGGTCACACGCCCGACGATCCGGATGACCGACGGCCAGGCGCGCGAGGTCGACTGGCCCGCGAACAGCGTCTTCGCCGCGGTCGCGCCGGCGGCGGAGCGCGACCTCGTCCTCGTTTCCGGCGTCGAGCCGAACCTCAAGTGGCGCACCTTCGCCGAGGCCGTGATCGAGGCCGCGGAGCGCCTCGACGTCGAGATGGTGGTCACCCTTGGTGCGCTGCTCGCCGACGTCCCGCACACCCGCGCGGTCCCGATCACCGGGCTCGCCTCCGACCCCGACCTGGTCGAGCGCCTCTCGCTCAGCCGCTCCAACTACGAGGGGCCGACCGGAATCGTCGGCATCGTCCATGACGCCTGCCGGCGCCGGGGAATGACCTCGGCGAGCCTCTGGGCCGCGGTCCCCCATTACGTCGCCGCCGTGCCGAACCCGAAGGCCGCGCTGGCGCTGCTGCGGCGGCTCGAGGGTTTCACCGGAATCGCGATCGAGGCATCCGAGCTGGAGGAGGCGATGGATCGGTTCGAGAGCCAGGTCGATCGTGCGGTCGCCGCCAACCCGGAGATCGAGGACCTCGTCCGCCGGCTCGAGTCCGAGCAGGCCGATGAGGACGCGCTCGAGGCCGAGGACATGCCCTCCGGCGACACGATCGCCCAGGACTTCCAGCGGTTCCTCAGGCAGCGCTCCGACGAGCACGAGGGCCCGAGCCAGCCGAGCTAAGCCGGTCGGCTACGCCTCGCTGGCCGGGCAGATGAGGCGGTAGTCGCACCAGGAGCAGATCTCGTGCGAGGGGCGGGGCTCGAAGTCCTGGTCCTCGATCCCGGCGGCGACCTCGAGCACGGTGCGCTCGACCCGCTCGGCGTCGTCGGGCTCGGGCCTGATCGAGACGCGCTCGTCGGCGAGCACATACCAGTAGCTGCCCGCGTTGGCCTCGATCTCCCAGGCCTCGCGGGCGCCGAGCCGGTAGAGCGCCAGCTGCACGTCGCCGGTCAGCTTCGGGCCCGAGCCCGGATCGCCGGTCTTGTAGTCGATCACCTCGTAGCCACCGTCTGGATGGCGGTCGACGCGGTCGACGCGACCGCGGAGCTGGTGCGGGCCGATCGCAAACGAGAAGTTGCGCTCCAGCCATACCGGCCGCGACTGCGAGCGGGCGTGGTGCTCGTGGTAACGGGCCAGCGCGGCGACGGCGCGATCGCGGTACTGAAGCTCGTCGTCGGAGGCGCCGAAGCCCTGGCGCCGCCAGCCGGCCTCGAACAGGCCGAGCAGCCGGTCGAGACCCCCGGCCGGCGCCGAGACCGGCTCGATCCCGCGCGCCTCTGCCCGCATCTCCTCGGCGTGGAACTTGTCCAGCACCTGGTGGATGAGGATGCCGAAACGCTGATTGATCGTCGGCTCTTGCGGGATCGCGAAGACGCGCGCGAACTTGTACTTCAGCGGACACGTGCGGTAGAGGTCGATGTCGGTCGCCGAGAGGCCGAGGCCTCCCTTTCGCCGGGGCAGGAACTGCTCCAGCGATGGCTCCCGGCGGGCCGCGACCTGGGCCCGCCGGGCGCCGCGCTCGCGCTCCTCGCCGATCACGTACTCGTCCAGCGACGAGGCCTCGATCGCCATCCGCTGCTCCGGCGACGCGACCCGGCCGAGGAGCTCGTTGATGGCGTCGATCGCCTCCGGTGCGGGCTCTGCGCCGGGGCTCTGGATCAGCGCCGCGAGCTTCACCAGCTCGAGGTACCGGGCGACCGCGGCGTTGACGTCGTCGACGGTGTCCAAGCGCATCTCCGAGACCGCCGACCCCGCCTTCCAGGAGGCCTCGAGGACCTCGTCGCGGAGCATCCGATAGGTCGAATGAAGGCCCTCGGCGGGGCCGAACAGCTCCTCCTCGTGGACCTCCTCCTCGGCCCCGTGGGCCTCGCGCGCGGCGCGGTAGATGCGCGAGGGCGCGGTGCGCCCCTCCTCCGGGCGCTCGGGCCAGGAGAGAACCAGCGCCAGGCGGCCGCGGGTCATCGCCACGTGGGCGAGCATCAGCCGCCGCTCCGCGGTCAGCGCGTCGCCCGGCTGCGGCAGCGGCTCGGCAACCAGCTCATCCGGGATCCAGGTGTCCTCCCAATGGCGAGCGGCGACGGCGCCGCTGCGGAGGCCGAGCAGGTAGACGTGGTCGAATTCGAGCCCCTTGACCTGCTCGGGCTCGGCGACCATGACGGCGCCCGGGATCGGCCGGTCGGAGTCGTCGCCGCCGAGCGCCCCCGCTTCGGCGACCGCGTTCAGGTGGCGGACGAAGTCCCGCACCGACCCGCGCGGCTCGCGCCGCGACCAGTCGGCGGCGAGCTCGGCCAGCCGCGAGAGGTTGACGAGGCGCTCGGCGGTCTCCGGGCTGGCGGCGAAGAGCCGGTGGCGGCGCAGGCCGACCCGCTCGATCAGGCGGCGAACGAAGACGTCGGCGCGCATCTGCTCGAGCGCGTTCGAGGCGGCGCGGTGCAGACGCAGGAAGGACTGGATCCGGTCGCGGGCCTCGGGTGGGAGCTGAGGGCTCTCGAGCGCCGCCTCGAGCGCCGAGATCATGTCGAGCTTTCGCCGCCGGGCGATCGTCGTCACCTTCGCCAGGTCGACCGAGCGCAGGCCCGCGGGCGGTCGGGTGAGCGTGCGGACGACCGCTGCAGCGTCGCCGGGGTCGGCCAGCATCCGCAGCCAGGCGAGCACATCGCGGACCTCAGGACGTTGGAAGAAGGCGGCGTCGCCGGCGAAGCGGAAGGGCACGCTGCGCTCCTCCAGCGCCGCGGCCACCAAGCGTCCCTCGCGCCAGCCCGAGCCGGCGATCACGCAGATGCGCTCGGCGCGGACCTCGCCGGCGGCAAGCAGGTGCTCGACCTCGCGGGCGACCGCCTGGGCCTGAGCGCGATCGTTCTCGCAGCGCCAGAACCGGGTCACCCCCGGCGTCCGCAGCGGGTCGCCGAGGTCGATCTCGGCGACGCCCGGATGGGCGGCCCGGAAGGCGCCGAGCGCGACCTCGCCGGCGCCCCGGAAGCGCCTCGTCGCCTGCGCCGGGTCGCCGGCGCAGACCAGGTTGCCATGCGTGCCGACCGCTTCGAGCACGGCGCGGTGAGCGATCCCGGCGTCCTCGAGCTCGTCGGCGAGCACGTGGACGAAGCGGCTCGCGACCTCGTCGGCGACATCGGCCCGATTACCGAGCAGCTTGCCGAGCTCGAGCACCAGGTCGCCGCCGTCGAGGCTGCCGGCCTCGCGCAGGATCCGGTCGTGGCGCGCATAGAGGTCGGCGAACTCGATCTCGCGCTCGGCGGCCTCGCGCTCCGCCGCGGTTGAGGCGGCGCGCTCGCCGGCGACCGCCCACTCCCGCAGCGCCGAGGGGGCGACGGACTCGGCCTTCAGCAGGTCGACGCGCCGCAGCAGCCGTGCCAGCAGCCCGGCCGGATTGCCGCGAATCTCGTGTCGGCGCAGGGGTAGCTCGTCGAGGCGGTCGAGCAGAATCGCCAGCCGGTCGGCCGGCCCGACCGTGGTGAAGAACGGATCGAGCCCGGCCTCGGTCGAGTACTCGCGCAGCAGCGCCTCGGCCGCTTCCTCGTAGGTGTGGATCCAGAGCTCCTCGTGGGGCCGCTCGAGCAGGATCTCCGCGGACTCGCGAAGCTGGGCGCGCGCCGCTCGCGACCGGCTCAGGACGAGCACGTGCTCGGGGCGCGTGCCGCGCTCGCTGAGCGCCTCTAGGCGCAGCGCCAGAGCCTCCGTCCGACCGGAGCCCGCCTGGCCGAGGACCAGCAACGGTCCCTCGCCGTGCGCGGCGACCGCGCGCTGCGCATCGGTGGGCGTATGGCCGTTCGGGGGCACGGTCCCCAGTGTCTAGCATGGCCGCATGGCCGGATCTGAAGCGGCGGGACTGCCCACCGAGGCCTGGCTCGACGCCTGCCGGCGGATGGTCGGCGTCCAGTCCGAGGTTTATGCGCGCACCCGGGGGATCAGCGCCCGGACCGAGTACGCGGGGGTCGGCGAAGGCGGCGACCGCTCGCTGGTGATCGACCGCGAGGCCGAGCAGATCGTCTTCGACGAGCTCGACGGCCTGCACGCGGCCGGCGCCCGGTTCACCGCGATCTCGGAGGAACGCGGCGAGCAGGTCTTCGGCGACGGCTCCTCGCCCAACCGCGTCGTCATCGACCCGATCGACGGATCGCTCAACGCCCGTCGCACCCTGCCCACCTTCGCGCTCAGCGTCGCGGTTGCCTCCGGTCCGACGATGGCCGACGTCGAGCTCGCCTTCGTCCACGACTTCGGCGCCGGCGAGACCTTCGTCGCCGAGCGCCGTCAGGGGGCGACCATGAACGGCGAGCCGCTGCTCGCCCGCGGTCCGGGATACGGGCTCGAGCTCGTCGGTCTCGAGGGGGCGAAGCCGGAGCTGATCCTGCCGATCGTCGCCGGGCTGCAGGGCAAGGCCTATCGCTGCCGCGGTGTCGGCTCGCTCGCGATCACGCTCTGTTACGTGGCCGGAGGCAGGTTCGACGGAATGCTCAGCGCCCGTCCCTGCCGCTCGGTGGACGTCGCGGCGGCGCAGCTGATCGCCCGTGAGGCGGGCGCCAGCGTCAAGTTCGGCGAACTCGCGACCGAGGAGGTGCCGCTCGACCTCGCCGCGCGCTTCCCGCTCGCGGCGGCGCTCGACGAGGAGATGCTCGGAACCCTGCTCGAGATCCAGCGCAAGGCGGCCGCCGAGACGCAGGCGGCCTGAGCATGACCGGCGTCGTCGACTGGGGTCTGGGCGAGCGCGCCGCGGCGACCGTGATCGCCGGGCTGCCGGGCCGCGGTCCCGCGGCCCCGGATCCCGATCGCTATCGCGCCGCCGAGCTCGAGGCCGCGTGCGCCGAAGCGATCGTCGCGGCCGCCGCCTACGCGGGCCTGGGCGCCGTCGAGCATCCGCCCGCGCCCGAGCTGCTCGACCGCAGGGCCTGGGCCCGCAACGCCCTGGCGACGCTCGCCGAGGCCGCCCAGCCGCTCGAGGCGCGGCTGGCCGACGACCTCGGCCTCCCGGGGCCGCTCGGGACGATCGCCCGCCGCGGGGCCGGGGCCGCGATCGGCACCGAGGTCGGCCTGGCCGCGGGCTACGCCGCGAAGCGAGTCCTCGGGCAGTACGACCTGGCGCTGTTCGGGCCCCCGCGCCCGGCGCGGTTGCTGTTCGTGGCCGAGAACATGGACGCCGCGAGGCGCAACCTGGAGGCCGACCGGGAGATCTTCCTGCGCTGGGTGGCGCTGCACGAGACCACGCACGTGATCCAGTTCGAGCGGGTCGAATGGCTGCCCGCCCACATGCGGTCGCTGGCGGGACGCCTGGTCGAGGGCGCCGCCGAGGGCCTCGACGCCGCCGGCCTCGCGACGATCGGCCGCCGCCTGATCCGCGATCCGCGCGAGCTCGTGCGGGCGTTGCTGCGCGGCGAGCTGGCGCGTACGCTCGCGGATCCCGAGCGCCGCGAGCTGCTCGACCGTCTACAGGCGACGATGTCCGTGATCGAAGGTCACGCCGAGCACGTCATGGACGCCTGTGGCGCCGAGCACGGGCCGGCGCTCGCCCAGCTGCGCCGGCGCCTGGACGAACGGCGCGCGCGGCGCGGCGGGCTCGGCGAGCTGATCGCGCGCCTGCTCGGCATGGATCTGAAGCTGCGCCAGTACGAGGACGGCAAGGCCTTCTGCGATGCGGTCGTGGAGGAGGCGGGCCCAGAGGCGCTGCGGCTGGTCTGGCGTTCCGAGGCCGACCTCCCCGACCTCGGTGAGCTCGAATCGCCCCGGCGCTGGCTCGATCGCGTCGCCGTCGCCGCCGCCTGACCGGCCGTAACCGACTGTTCACGAGCCTCGTGTAACCCGGAGCTAGGCTCAGGGTACAAACAGGTGTTCGCTTTGCTATGGTGAACATCGTTAGTACTAAGGAAGTTAGAAACGAACGAACCCAGAGGGGTTGACGAACAAATGGCCACCACCGCCAAGAGCACCCGCACCACCGCGAACAGCAAGCCCAAGACCGCGACGGCGCCGAAGAGCGATACCGCGCAGGTCAAGGAGGGCGTGACCAAGGCCCGCACCGGCGCTGTCTCGATTGCCTTCACGGCTGCCGAGCGCGCTGTCGACGTTCCCGTCGGCGCTGCGCTGACGATTCGTGACCGCGTCGAGGATGCGATCGAGCCCTGGACCACCGAGACGACTCGCGACAAGGAGCTGAAGAGCCTCCGCACGCAGGTCACCCGCGAGCTCAACAAGTTCGAGCGTCGTGGCGGCCAGGCCCGCCGCAGGGCGAGCCAGCGCGTCCGCTCCACCCGGACCAAGGTCGAGCGCGAGGTCAAGAGCCGTCGCCGCGAGGTCGAGAAGGCCGTGAAGGAGAACCGGCGCGAGGTCGAGAAGGCGGTCAAGGAGAACCGCGTCAAGGCCGAGCAGCAGCTGAAGAAGGCTCGCACCGCCGTCCAGGAGCGAGTCCCGGCGCTCTCCTCGTAAGCACCGCTTAGCCCGGACCGCCTTCGAGAGGTTGGCGGCGTCCGGAGAAGCTGTTCGCACTCACTCGCGGACAGACACACAGCAACCTCTCCTCCCGCGATCGACCGGCAATGAATGCCGGTCGATCGCTTTTGTGGGGGCGGCTGTCAAACTTGGGGCGATGGCTTTGCCGACGCAAGAACAGGTGACCGAGGCGCTCCGCGCCGTGATCGACCCCGAGCTGCGCCGCTCGATCGTCGATCTCGGGATGGTGCGCTCGATCGAGATCCGCGATTCGGGCAAGGTCGAGGTCGTGGTCTCGCTGACCACCGCCGGATGTCCGATTCGCAATCACTTCCAGCAGGCGGTCGCCTCCAACGTCGCCGCGCTCGAGGGGGTGACCGAGGTCGGCGTCGGCTTCGATGTGCTCAGCGATGAGGAGAAGGGGCGTCTCCAGCAGGCACTCGGGCGCCCCGGCGGCCTGCCCGAGGGCGCCCTGGCCGCGGTCAAGAACATCATCTGCGTCGCCTCCGGCAAGGGCGGAGTCGGCAAGTCGACGATGACCGCCAACCTGGCGGCGGCGCTGCACGCCGAGGGCCATGCCGCCGGCGCGCTCGACGCCGACGTCTACGGCTACTCGATCCCGCGCATGCTCGGCGTCGATGAGAAGCCCGATGTCAACGGCGAGCGCAAGATCATCCCGCCGCTGAACTCGGCCGGGATCAAGGTGATGTCGATCGGCTTCTTCCTCGAGTCGAACGCGGCCGTCGTCTGGCGCGGCCCGATGCTGCACAAGGCGATCCAGCAGTTCCTCGAGGACGTCGCCTGGGACGACCTCGACTACCTGCTGCTCGACCTGCCGCCGGGCACCGGCGACGTCTCGATGACGCTCGCCCAGCTATTGCCCCAGGCTCGCGTGATCGTGGTCACGACACCACAGCCGGCGGCGCAGTCCGTCGCCAAGCGCGCCGCCGACATGGCCGCCAAGGTCGACCTCGAGCTGCT
Source organism: Solirubrobacterales bacterium (assembly GCA_036561205.1). GTDB lineage: Bacteria > Actinomycetota > Thermoleophilia > Solirubrobacterales > 70-9 > WHSW01. The sequence continues at coordinate 7,949 of DATBPT010000148.1, read as the reverse complement.
CGGGGTGATCGAGAACATGTCGGGCTTCACCACCCCCGCCGGCGAGCGCTTCACGATCTTCGGTGAGGGGGGCGGCCAGCAGCTCGCCGACGAGCTCGACGTGCCGCTCCTGGGCAAGGTGCCGCTCTCCGAGGAGCTGCGCGAGCACGCCGACGCCGGCACCCCGCTGGTGCTCGAGGATCCCGACGCGCCCGCCTCGGTCGCGATCCGCCAGATCGCCCGCGGGATCGTCGCGATGACGCCTCAGGAGCTGCCGGTGATGCAGGCCGAGACGCCCACAGCTCCCGCGCCGCCTCCGATCGGCGGCACCGAGCTGCCGGTCGTCCAGGTCCAGGCCTAGTGCGCGACGAACATCGCGAGCTCAACCGCGCCTGGTGGGACGAGCGGGTTCCGATCCACACCGCGAGCGAGTTCTATGACGTCGAGGGCTTCAGGGCAGGCGCCGGCCGACTGCGGCCATTCGAGGTCGAGGAGGTCGGCGACGTGGCCGGCAAGCGACTGCTGCATCTGCAGTGCCATTTCGGCCTCGACTCGCTCTCCTGGGCCCGGCTCGGGGCTTCGGTCGTCGGACTCGACTTCTCCCAGCCCGCGGTCGCGGCCGCCAACGCCCTCGCGGCCGAAACCCGGCTCGACGGCACCTTCGTCGCCGCTGACGTCTACGACGCTCGCGCCGCGCTTGGCGGCGAGCGTTTCGAGGTTGTCTACACCGGGCTCGGGGCGCTCAACTGGCTCTCGGACCTGGGCCGCTGGGCGGAGGTCGTCAGCTCGCTGCTCGCGGACGACGGGATCCTGTATCTGGCTGAGTTCCATCCGTTCGCGGACGTTTTCGCCGACGAGGACCTGACCGTCGCCTACGACTACTTCCACGACCCCGCCGGTCTCAGGCTCGAGGACGACGGCGGCACCTATGCCGACCTCGAGGCCGCGACCGCGAGCAACGCGACCCACGAGTGGGCGCACCCGATCTCCGAGGTCGTCGGCGCCGTGCTCGGCGCCGGGCTGCGCCTCGAGCTCTTCAACGAGCACGACTACACGCTCTTCCCCCGCTGGCCGTTCCTCCTCCATCAACCCGGCGGCTACTACCACCAACCCGATGGGCGGCCCAAACTCCCCCTGATCTACTCCCTGCGGGCGCGCCGCGACTAGTCGTTACTTGCCGGCGAAGTACTCGGCGTTGATCGGCGTGTACTTCTGCCACTCCTCGGGGAGCTGGTCCTCGGCGAAGCAGGCGTCGACCGGGCAGGCCTCGACGCAGGCATCGCAGTCGATGCACTCATCGGGGTCGATGTAGAGCTGCTCGACGTTGTCGTAGTCGGGCTCGTCCGGGGTCGGGTGGATGCAGTCGACCGGGCACACCTCGACACAGGAGTTGTCCTTCTGGCCGATACAGGGTTCGGCGATGACGTAAGCCAAGGTCTTTGCCCTTTCTGGTCTCGGGGTTACTCCGTCTCGGGCCGCGCGCCGGATCTCGGTCGTGCGGAGCCGAGCATTCTAGAGTGCGCGGGGTGATCCTCGTCACCGGCGCCACGGGAACCGTCGGGCAGGCGCTCGTGCCGAAGCTGCTCGAGCGCGGCGACGACGTCCGCGTGCTGGTCCGCGACCCGCGCAAGCTCGGGCGCCTGCGGGTCGAGGTACGGATCGCGCTCGGCGACCTGACCGAGCTCGCGGACCCGCGGGTCGTCCGCCAGGCGCTTCGCGGAGTCGACACGGTGATTCACATGGCGGCGTCGATTCGCGACCAGCCCGGCGCCCGGGTCGAGGAGCTCAACGGCCTCGCCACGGCGAGGCTGCTGCGAGCGGCCGAGCAGGGCGGCGTCGAGCGCTTCGTCTTCTTCTCCGCGATCGGTGCGACCGAGTTTCAGCGCACCCGCTTCTTTCGCGCTAAGGCGCTCGCCGAGCGCGCGGTGCTCTCCTCAGAGCTCGCGGCGACCGTGTTCGCACCCTCGATCGTCTATGACCGCAGCGACCCCTGGGTGACGACGATGCGCCGCCTGGCGCTGTTGCCCGCAGTGCCGATCTCGGGCGAGGGCGACTCCGCCTACGAGCCGATCTGGGCCGACGACGTGGCCCGCTGCGTCGTCGCCGAGCTCGCCCAGGGCAACGGCGGCTCGCCCCGTCGCCTCGAGCTCGCCGGGCCGCAGAAGCTCACCTACGACCAGATGGCCCGGCTGATCGCGCGCGCCGCCGGCCGCGACCGGCCACTGATGCACGTCCCGCTCGGGCTCGTGCACTACGGGCTCGCCGGCCTTCGGCGGCTGGTCGGCGATGCCGTCTTCGCCACCTGGGAGGAGGCCGAGCTGATGGAGGTGCCGATGGTCTCCGAGCGCGGCACCGCCGACGCCGAGGAGCTCGGGGTCACACCGCATGCGATGGCGGAGGTGCTGGGCTCGGGTTGAGCTCGGCGCCGGCTACTCGCCGGCCGGGCCGCCGGGCCCGGTCCGCCAGGCCGGATCCGAGACCCGCTCGCAGGCCGTGAATCCGTTGCGCTTGTGGGTGCCGTCGCAGAACGGCTTCGTGCTCGAGCCGCCGCAACGGCAGAGAGCGACGAAACCGCCGTCCGGGATCCGCTTCCGGTCGAGGTCGTAGGGGTTGCCGTCGGCGTCGACGACACGGACAGGGCCATAGATCCGGTAGGGCCCGCTCTCGCGCACCACGACCTCGACCGCGGGCTCGTTTTTCGCCTCCATGGCCGCTGTTATAGTCGCGACATCGGACCTCGTCGCTCTACAGGGAGGTAGGAGTTGGCTTCGCGACGCCTGCTCTGGACCGCGCTCGTCGTCGCCATCGCACTACCGGTTCTCCATCAGACGATCCCCCACGCGGGGCTCCACCACGCCCTCGGGATCGGTGGTGACGGGGTCGCCGAGGCCCACTCCGAGCACCACCTCTCGTCCCTGACCGTGAGCCCGGCGGTCTACAAGGCCCCCGGGGGCCAGAGCGAGTGTCCCGCGAACCGGACGAACATGATCGACGACTCGTTCCCGGAGCCCGAGTACCTGTTCAGCCAGAACGGCGTCCTCGACGTCAGCCTGACGGCCGCCCGGCAGCCGACCGAGATCAACGGCAAGACCTACCTGACGAGTTCCTACAACGGCCAGTTCCCGGCGCCGACCTGGGTCGCCTGCCCCGGCGACACGATCAACGTCCACGTCCAGAACGACCTCGTCGCCTCCAACTACACCGGCGAGCACGCGGGCGAGACCAATCTTCACACGCACGGCTTCCACGTCTCCCCGCATGTGCCCGGCGACAACGTCTTCCGCACGATCCTCCCCGGCGACGACTTCCAGTACCAGTACAACCTGCCGCTCGACCACCCGCCGGGGGCCTACTGGTTTCACCCCCACCTGCACGGGCAGACCAACAATCAGGTCTTCGGCGGGATGGCCGGCGCGATCATCATCCAGGGCGGGCTCGACTCCGATCCCGACTACGCCGACATCCCCACCCGCGACCTGGTGATCCAGCAGACGGCGCTCGGAAACGGGGTCACGGAACCGCCGCCCGGGGGTGCCGCCGCGCAGCTGTTCCTCAACGGGCACCTGAACCCACAGATCCCGATCGCCCCGGGCGAGCTCCAGCGCTGGCGGATCTACAACGCCAGCTCCGGTCAGTTCGTGAAGCTGCTGCTCACCGGCGGCTCCTTCTCGTTGCTCGCGCGCGACGGCAACTACGTCGACAAGCGCCAGCGCCAGCAGGTGGTGACGATCGGTCCCTCGTCACGTCGCGAGGTCCTGGTGCGGGGCGGATCGCCGGGCAACTACGAGCTGCTCTCGCTCCCCTACCAGCAGACGCCGAGCGCGCTCTCGCCCCAGCAGACGCTGGCCACGATCGTCTCCCAGGGCGCGGCGGTGGACACGCCGCGGCCGCCGCGCGGGGTTGCCAACCTCGAGGACCTGCGCGACGACCACGTGAACAAGTTCCACAAGCTCGTCTACTCGCAGGACCCGCCGAACTTCTACATCAACGGGCTCCAGTTCGATCCCGATGTCGTCAACCAGACGATGAAGCTGGACAAGGTCGAGCAGTGGAAGATCGAGAACACGACCACCTTCTGGCACACCTTCCACATGCACATCAACGACTTCCAGCTGACGAAGATCAACGACCACCGCGTACACGGGATCAACTACGACGACAACGTCTCGATCCCGCCGGGCGGCAGCGTCACACTGCGCACGCGGCCAACCGACTTCACCGGCAAGTTCGTCTTCCATTGCCACGTGCTCGGCCACGAGGACAACGGGATGATGGGCGTCGTCCGCGTCAAGCCGTAGCAGCCGCGCCCGGTCTTAGCCTCCTCCACGATGCCGCCCAGCTCCGAGAAGCGGCGGTGGTTGGTGCTCGCCGCCGCCACCCTGGCGCTCGGGATGATGACGATCGACGTCTCGATCGTCCGCGTCGCCCTGCCGACGATCCAGCGCGAGCTCGACGCCTCCGACGTCTCGCAGCAATGGATCGTGAACGCGTACCTGCTGACGATGGGCACGTTCGCGATCGCCGGCGGCCGGGCCGGCGATCTGCTCGGGCGCCGCCGGGTCTTTCTCGTCGGCGTCGTCGTCTTCATCACCGGCTCGATCGGTTGCGGGCTCTCGCCCTCGACCGGGACGCTGATCGCCGCCCGGGCGCTGCAGGGATTCGGGGCGGCGATCATGACCCCCGGCAACGTGGCGATGGTCACCGACGCCTTCGCCGGACGCTCGCTCGGGCGGCCGATGGGCGTCCTGACCGGGGTCGGCAGCATCGGCGTCTCGATCGGCGCCCTGGTCGGCGGGCTGCTGATCACCTACGCCGGCTGGCGCTGGATCTTCTTCATCAACGTGCCGGTGTCGGCGGTCGTCCTGGTCCTGGTCCTGCGCTACGTGCCCGAGCGGCGCGGCGAGCCGACCGGCTTCGACGTCCCCGGGCTCGCCACGCTGGCGATCGGGATGACGGCGCTGACGCTCGGCGTGATGGAGGCGCCGGCGCTGGGCTGGGACTCCGCCGCCACGATCGCCCTGATCGTGGGCGCGGTGGCGACGCTGGCTCTGTGGCTGCGGATCGAGGCCGGCAGGCCCGACCCCCTGGTCGACCCGAGCGTCCTCCGCGGGCCGATGCTGGGGGCGAACTTCGTCGCCTTCTGTGTCCCCTTCGTGCTCACCGGGCTCTCCGTGCTGCTCGCGATCTACCTCCAGAACGTGCTCGGGTTTTCGGCCCTGGCGACCGGGGCGCTGCTGCTGCCGATGACGATCCCACTGTTCGTCGGCTCGCTGCTCGCGGGCTGGTTGCTGAGCTGGATCGGGGCGCGGACGCTGGTCACCGCCGGGATGCTCGGCGCCGCCGCCGGCGTGTTCCTGGTCGGGATCGGCGCCGGCGATGACGATTACCTGCCGCTGCTGCCGGGGATGATCTTGTTCGGCTTCGGCGGCGCGATCGCGCTGCCGTCGATGACCGCGGCGATCATGGCCAGCGCCACGGCGCTCAACCGCGGCATGGTCTCCGGCGTCTACAACACCGCGCGCCTGGTCGGCGGCACGCTCGGACTCGCGGTGATGGGATCCGTGCTCGCGACCCTCGAGCTGAGCAAGCTCCACTCCGAGGAGGCCGGCGGCAGCCTCAGCTCGGTTACCGATACCCACGTCCACAACCTGCTCGCCGGCGGCAAGACAGGCGCCCAGGCGCTCACCGGCCTCTCGAGCCAGGAGGCCGCCCGGGTGCAGGAGGACGCCCGCGCCGTCTTCGACTCGGCCTTCGCCTCGACCCTGAAGCTCTCGGCGGCGGTCGCCGTCGCCGGCGCGGTGGTCGCCTTTTCGATCATCCCGCGGCTGCGGACCCCCGCCGAGGTCCCGGTCGAGGTCCAGCTGCAGCCGGGGGCCTAGTCGCGTCTCAGTCGTAGAGGTTGAGCAGGTTGAGGATCGTCTCGTCCATCGGCGGGTCGCGGAAGGCGTTGTAGGAGTAGATGAAGCCCCCCCGGCGGCGGCTGTGGCGCTTGCATTCCGGGAACAGGACCGGATAGGAGACGCGGAAGCCGTTTCTGGCTTGCTGTTTCGCCCGATGGCGGATGAACTTGCGGCGCGCGTCCGTGTTGAAGTCCTCGGTGAAACGGCAACCACCGCTGCGCGGGTTGTCCGGGTCGTTGTTGAGGTGGTAGACGACCGGAACCCGAGCCGCGACCCGGCGGATCGCCGGCAGGTTGAGCGTCAGGTGGTGGAAGTCCTGGACGGCGAGGAAGTCCGCCCGCAGCGGCAGCGGGCGCTTCTTCGGCAGCCCGAAGACGTTGCCTCCGATCCACTCGCCGTGCGCGTGCGCCGAGGCGATCGCGGCCCGGATCATCCGCGGGCGCTTGCGATAGGCGGTCGAGAAGAAGTCGAAGAACCAGCCGTCGTTGTCGAGCTCGCTGCGAATGCGCTGCATCATCCGCTGGATCTCGTCGCCGTCGCGGTACTGCTTCGCGTTCAGGGTCACGTCGAACCCGGCCTGCGGGTTGGCGGCGCGCACGATCCGGGTGATCTCGCGCCAGGCGCGAACCTCGGCGTGGACCGGATGCTGGCCCTTCGCGTAGCGGATCAGGCCCGAGACCCAGGTCGGCCGCAGACCGGCGAGTGATCTGCCGATCCGGCGCGCGTTCGTGTTGCGCACCACCGAGAGCCGGGTGTGGTGCACGCGCGCCGAAAGGATCCGCGAGAGCTGTTGAGAGAAGGTCGCCGGGCCCGGGACCGCCGGACCGTCGTGGTCGCCGAAACCAACCGCCGGGAAGACGACGAGCGGGGCCGCGACGAGCAGGGCGAGGAGCGCCCGGCGAGCGCGATCTCTGCGTGCTGAGCTCATTTCCGGTTGGATCTTGGCGGAGCGGTCTGAATCACCCGGGCACCGCGCCAGGGCAGGGAGCGGCGGCCGCGGCGCAGAGCCCGGGCGAATGCCGGGCGGGTCGGCGGCGTCACCCGCCTGCGCACGCCGCGCTCGGGCCGGATGCCCAACGGGCGCAGTTGCGTGCGTTCCAGCACCCGGGCGATCACGATCCGCATCTCGAAGCTGGCGAAGCTGGCGCCGATGCAGCGCCTGGTGCCGCCACCGAAGGGCAGCCAGGCGTCTGTCCCGGCGGCGCCATTCAGGAACCGCCCGGGAACGAAGGCCTTGGGCCGTGTGAAGTTGGCGGCGTCGGCGTGGATCGAGTCGATCACGGGGGTGACCTCGATTCCCGGCGCCACCTCGTAGGCGCCGACTCGCAGCGGACGCTCGCTGACGAGACGGCCGAGCCCGGTGACGACCGGACGCAGCCGCAGCGTCTCCTTGATCACCATCTCGAGGTAGTCCTGTTCGTCCGCGGCCAGCGAGCGGCGCAGGCGCTCGAGCACGGCCCGATCGCGGAGGATGAGCTCGAATGCCCAGGTCAGCGCGCTCGCGGTGGTCTCGTGGCCGGCGACCAGCAGGGTGATCAGCTCGTCGTGGAGCTCGGCATCGGTCATCTCCCGTCCCGCGTCCCCGCGCCCCGCACGGAGCAGCAGCGAGAGCACGTCGGTCCGTTCGCCGAGGTCGGGTGCGCCGCGCCGGCGTGCGATTTCGCCGTGGACGAGTTCGTCGACGCGCCGGCGGTGACGCTCGAAGCTGCGCCCGCCGGAGGTCGAGAGCATCGCCCGCACGCCGCGCTCGAGCTCGCCCCCGGTGCCGTTGTCGCCGACTCCGAACACCGCCCGCATGATCACGTCAAGGGTCAGCGAGTGCATCGACGGCATCAGCGGGAACGGCTCGCCCACCGGCCAGCCGTCGATGACCCTGTCGGCCGCCCCGCGAATCACCGCCTCGTAGGCGCGCATGCGCTCGCCGTGGAAGGCGGGCAGCAGCAGGCGCCGCTGTCGCAGGTGCTCGTCGCCGTCGAGCAGCAGCAGCGAGGAGGTGCCGTGCAGCGGCTCGGCGGCGGCGTTCGCGGCCCCGGCACGGGCCCTCCGCGGCGGCGATCGCAGGACCTCGGC
>DATBPT010000147.1:0-9688 GCA_036561205.1 Solirubrobacterales bacterium | reverse complement strand
CTCCTCCAACGAGGCCGGCTCGACCTTCGAGTGCGCGCTCGACAAGGCGGCGTTCGCGCCCTGCACCTCGCCGAAGACGGTGAAGGCGAAGAAGGGCAAGCACACGTTCTCGATCAAGGCCAAGGACGCCGCCGGCAACGTCGACGGCTCGCCGGCGACGTACTCCTGGAAGGTGAAGAAGAAGCGCAAGCGCAGGCACTAGCGCCCCCGCCTGTGCGGCGCTACGCTCCCGCCATGAGCCGGGGGCTGCGGGGAACGCTGGTGGCGGTCGGGGGGACGTTGGTTGTGTTCGCGGCGACGGCGCCGGGTGCGAATGCGGCGGTGACCGTCGGCAGCAAGCTCGCCAACCCCGCGGACGGCACGGTCTGCGGCCCGGCGTTGCCATCGTCGTGTACCGCCTCGATCGCCGGCTTGATCACCGCCGATGCGGCCGCTGGTGGGGCCAAGGTGCCCACTGCCGGCGTGATCGTGAGTTGGCAGATCAAGTACGCGGGAGGTACGGCGATCTCGGCCAACCTGCGTGTGATCCGCGCGAACGCGGGGGTGGGCCGCAGCGCCGCCGGCTCGCTGTCCGCGACACCCGGTACCTACGAGTTCCCGACGAGGCTGCCGGTCCAGGCCGGCGACCAGATCGGCGTCGATCTGCCGACCGGCCTTGTCGGCATCGGGGTCGCGCACGTGGCGACAGGGGATCTGCTCAACGAATGGCAGCCGGCGCTCGCGGAGGGATCGGCGACCGCGCCGACGAGCAGCCCCAATAACGTCGAGCTCCTGCTCAGCGCCAAGGTCGAGGCCGACGCCGACGGGGACGGCTTCGGCGACGAGACGCAGGACGCCTGCCCCTCGAATCCGGCGACGCAACTCGCCTGCGGCGTCGGCGCCCCCGATACGACGATCACCAAGAAGCCGAAGAAGAAGAGCACGAAGACGAAGGCGACGGTCGAGTTCACCGCCGACCCGGTCGGCTCGGTGTTCCAGTGCTCGCTCGACTCGGTCGCCTACACCAGCTGCACCTCGCCGCTGAAGCTCAAGCGCCTGCACAAGGGCAAGCACATCCTGCTCGTGCGCGCGATCGCCTTCGGGATCCCGGACGAGACCCCGGCCAAGGCCCGCTTCACGGTCCTGAAGAAGAAAAAGAAGCACCACTGAGCGGCCAGGAGCCCGACAGCGTCACGCTCAACGCCGAGTTCTTCTCCGGCGACCGCCACGCGCGCGACTCGGCCGAGCTCGAGACCTTCCGCCGGATCGGGGTGGCGATCAGTGGCGAGCTGGGCGGGATCGAGCGCCTGCTCGACGTCGGCAACGGCGGCGTCTTTCAGTACGACACCGAGCTCGTCGGCGAGATCGTCGCCGTCGACCTCTTTCTCTCGCGACTGCCGGCGTCGGCCTTCCCCGACAACGTCACGGCCCAGGACGGCGATGCGCTCGACCTCGAGCAGCCCGACGCGGGCTTCGACGGCGTCGTCCACTCGCTGCTCTACCACCACCTGGTCGGCGAGGACCCGGAGGCGATGGTCGAGAACGTGCGCCGCGCGATCGCCGAGGCCGAGCGGGTGCTGAAGCCCGGCGGGCGGCTGATCGTCGCCGAGTCCTGCGTGCCGCGCTGGTTCTACCCGCTCGAGAAGGCGATGTTCAGGCCGCTGGTGGCGCTCTCGCGAACGCGCCTGCTGGGCGGCCATCCGGCGGTGATCCAGCTCCCGTCCGAGACCCTGACCGCGCTGCTGGCGGAGCGGTTCGAGATCGAGTCGGCGCGCGAGATCCCGCTCGGGCGCTGGACGACCCAGTTCGGGCGCCGCTGGCCGAGCGCCCTGACCCCGGCGAAGGCGGTGATCGTGGTCGGCCGCAAGCCGGCCGCCGGCTGACGATGATCATCTGCCTCGGCGAGGCCCTGGTCGACCTGATCTGCGAGCGCCCGGTCGGCTCGCTGGCCGAGGCCGACTCGTTCACGCCGCACTTCGGCGGCGCGCTCGCCAACGTCGCCGTCGCCGCCAGCCGCGCCGGGGCGGAGGTCGGCCTTGCCGGCGCCGCCGGCGACGACGAGTGGGGGAGGTGGCTGCGCGACCGGCTCGAGCGCGAGGGCGTCGACCTGCACTTCTTCGACCTGATCGCAGGCGAGCAGACGCCGATCGCCTTCGCCAGCTTCGACTCCGAGCGCGAGCCCAGCTTTCAGATCTACGGCGACGCGGTCGAGATCGCGGTCGCCTCGGTGGCGCCGCGGCTCGACGCGGCGATCGACGCCGCGACGGCGCTCGTCTACAGCTCGACCACGCTGGCGACGGCGGGCGAGCGCGAGGTGACCGTGCGGGCGCGCGAGCTGTCGCTCGAGCGTGGCGCCCACGTCTGCTTCGACCCCAACATCCGCCCGAACCGCTGGGGCGGCGACCCGGGCGCAGCGGCCCGCGCCTCGCGCGAGCTGATCGAGGGCTCGGCCGTGGTGCGGACCAACCGCGAGGAGGCGATCGCGATCGCCGGCGCCGAGGATCCGTGCGAGGCGGCGGCGGAGCTGGTCGCGCTCGGCGCCGAGCTCGCGGTGGTCACGCTCGGCGCCGAGGGCGCGGTGATCCGCGGCGCCTGCGAGGCCGAGGCGCCGGCGACCGAGGTCGAGGTCGTCTCCACCCTGGGCGCCGGCGACGCCTTCATGGGCACCCTGGTGGCCGAGCTCGCGCGCCGCGACTGGGATCTGGCACGCGCCGGCGAGGCGCTCGGCCCGGCGCTCGACGCCGCGGCCGAGGCCTGTTCACGCTGGGCGGCGCTCGACTAGATACGGTCGCGCGGATGAGCGACCTCCGCGCCGTGGTCAAGACCCACCTCGAGATCGAGGAGCTCGGGCAGCTGCGCCCGCCCGAGCGCCCGCCGCGGCGGCCGTTCGAGCTCCAGCTGGTCCACGATCCGGCGCTCAACCGCTGGTTCTACGAGAACATCGGCGCCGACTGGGAGTGGACCGACCGGCTCGACTGGTCGGAGAAGCAGTGGCGGCGATGGGAGGCGCGGGTCGAGACCTGGATGATCGTGGTCGAGTCGGAGCGGGCCGGCTACTACGAGCTCGAGCCCCACCCTGCCGGCGGCCTGGTGCAGCTCGCCTACTTCGGCCTCCTGGCGCCGTTCCAGGGGCTCGGGATCGGCGGCCACGCGCTCAGCGCGGCGATCCGGCGCGGGTTCGAACTCGGGCCGAAGGTCGCGGTGAGCACCAACACCAGCGACGGCCCGCACGCCCTCGTCAACTACGAGGCGAGGGGCATGCGAGTGATCCGTCGCGAGCGCGGCACCGTCGCCGCGTCCTAGCCCGAGCGCTGGTAGGTGCTGCTGGAGTCCGGGTCGGCGTAGGCTCGGGTTCGTGGCCTACGACGAGGCGCTCGCCGACCGCGTCCGACAGCTGATCGGACTGCGCGCGGACGTCACCGAGCGCAAGATGTTCGGAGGCATCGGCTTCATGGTCGGCGGCAACATGGCCTGCGGCGTCAGCAGCGGCAGCGACCTGATCGTCCGGCTGGACCCGGAGGAGTACAAGCGAGCGCTCGCCGAGCCAGACGTCCGCACCTTCGACATGACCGGTCGCCAGATGCGCGGCTGGATCCTGGTCGCGCCTGAGGCGGTCGCCACCGACGAGCAGCTCGCCGGCTGGGTTGACGCCGGCGCCGACTTCGCCACCTCGCTGCCGGCGAAGTGATCCATACGGCGGGCTCGACCCGTATGTACGGGTGGATGGGTCGTCGCCCAATCGCCACGCTGCTGTTTCTTGCCGCGACCGCGGGAATGGCGGCGTGCGGCGACGATGGTGGGATGCCCGCGCCGGCGCCGACGGCGGGTCAGGCGGCCGGCGCGGGCTCCAATTCGTCCGGCGAACCGCGGGGCGACCCGGCCGCGGGCGTGCTCAGCGGCACGTTGCCGCTGCTCAACGGCGAGCCGCAGGACCTGGCCGAGTACAAGGGTGAGGTGGTGCTGGTCGTCAACACGGCGACCGAGTGCGGCTTCACGCCCCAGTTCGACGGCCTCGAGCGGCTCTACGAGGCGCACCGCGGCGACGGCTTCGTCATCCTCGGCTTCCCGGCCGACGATGTCGCCCACCAGGAGCCGCGCTCGGACGACCAGATCGCCGAGTTCTGCGAGGAGAACTTCGGCGTCTCGTTCCCGATGTTCGCCAAGTCGAACGTCGTCTCCGAGCCGCTCAACCCGGTGTTCGAGCGGCTCAACGCAGCCGCCGGCCCGCCGAGCTGGAACTTCAACAAGTACCTGCTCGACCGCGAGGGCAAGGTCGTCGACCACTACGAGGTCGCGACCGAGCCCGACGACCCGGAGCTGAACGAGCAGATCGAGCAGCTGCTGCGCAGCTAGGTCGACTGCGAGACCGGGCGGATCAGGATCTCGTTGACGTCGACGCGGTCGGGCTGCGAGAGCGCGTAGACGACCGCGTTGGCGATGTCGGTGTCGTGAAGGGCGTGGTCGGGCCCGGGGCGGTTGTCGAAGAACGGCGTGTCGACCATCCCGGGCTCGATCAGGGTGACGCGGATCGAGTGGTTCTCGCGCATCTGGCGCAGCTCGGCGCGCAGCGACTCGCCGATCGCGGTAGCCGCATGCTTGGTCGCCGAGTAGAGCGAGCCCGGCAGGGTGCGCCGCCCGGCGACCGAGCTCGTGATCAGGAAGTGGCCGCGATCGCGCTCGAGCAGATGGGGGAGGGTGGCGCGGATTGTCAGCGCCAGGCCGAGCACGTTCGTGAGCACCATCGAGCGCCACTGCTCCGGCGATTCCTCGAGGAAGCCGCGCGTGGCGCCGAAGCCGGCGTTGGCGAAGACCGCGTCGAAGCCGCCGAAGGCCTCGATCGCGGCGCTCGCGAGACGCTCGTTGTCGGCGAACTCGGTCACGTCGCTGCGCACGGCGATCGCCCGCTCCGGGCCGCCGAGCTCGCCCGCGAGCCGCTCGAGCGCGTCCTCGGAGCGCGCCCCGAGCACGAGCCGGTAGCCGGCCTCGGCGGCGGCGCGGGCGGTGGCGGCGCCGATCCCGCTCGAGGCGCCGGTGATCATGAGCACGGGTTCGTCGGCCATCGCCGGGCAAAGGTACCCGACAAGCAGCCGCCTCAACATCGGCGGGCCTCGGCTTCGTCCTTCGGACTCCGCCTCACAGGCAATCGCCATAATCAGGGGCTGCGATGGACCCCGATCGGAAGCGCAAGATCAGGCTCGTGGTTGCGCTCAGCGCTGCCGTGCTGCTCGCCGCCGGGCTCGTCTACACCTCGTTCAGCGCCTCGAGCGAGGCGCGCGAGCCTTCTGACCTGCAGGGCGTCAGCGGCGGCAACTACGAGCTCACCGGAAACGTCGCTCCCGGGTCGGTCTCACACGACGGAACCGAGCTTCGCTTCGCGGTCGCCGACCGCGACGACCCGGCGACCACGATCCCGGTCGTCTATACGGGCACGATCCCGGACCCGTTCCGCGAGGGCCGCGAGGTGATCGTCTCCGGCACGGTCGACGACGGCACCTTCGTCGCCGAGAAGGACAGCCTGATCACCAAGTGCCCGTCGAAGTTCGCCGACGAGGCGGCCGCGGACCCCGAGCACGTCGTGATCCAGTAGCCGGGCCGGTTCAGTCCTGAAACTCGGCGTTGATCTGGTCGATCAGGTCGCCGAGCTCGGTCTCCGCTCGCGCGACCGACGTCTGCAGGTCGGTCAGCGCCTGCACGGCCTGCTCGGCGCTTGCCTGGTTGAGCGCGTGTTGCGCCCGGTCGATCTGGGTTGCGATCCCGCGCAGGCCGGCGACCAGCTGCGAGTGCAGGTCGGCGACCTCGTCCGGCGCCTCGACCGCCTCGAGGCCGTCGGCGGCGGAGGCATAGGCCTCCTCCAGCTGGCCGCTCAGGTCGGCGGCCTCGGCGGCGTTGCTCGGGGTCGCGCTCGAGGTCAGGTCGGAGACCGTCGAGAGCAGCTCGGTACGCAGCTCGTTGACCTGGTCGACGTAGGCGTTCTGCTCGTCGACCGACCCGCAACCTGCGCCCAGGAAGGCGATCGCGGCGATCGCGAGCGCGCCTGCGACCTTGGTCATTGGTTCCCCTCTCGAGCGCCCGACAGTGCCGTCGCGACTCTAACCTGGATCGCGGCGTTGCGATAATCGGCGCGTGAGCTTCCCGGCGACGGCTTCCGCATAGATGGTCGAGCTCGGCGCCGCCTGCCTGATCGCCTCCCCGATCGCCTGCCTTTACGCGGCCGGCGCCGCGATCGCGGGCGCCCGGCGCGGCGACCGGCGGCTGGTCGAATCCTCTCGCCGCGCGATCTACGCGCTCTGCGCGCTGCTCACCGTCTCCGTTGTCGTGCTCGAGGCGGCCTTCCTGCGCTCCGACTTCTCGGTCGCGCTGGTCGCCGACCACTCCTCGACCACGACCCCGACCGGGTACAAACTGACCGCGATGTGGTCGAGCCAGGGCGGCTCGCTGCTGCTCTGGGCCTGGGTGCTCTCGATCGCCTCCAGCGGCGTCCTCTATCTGACCCGCGGGCGCCACCGCGAGCTCGTCCCCTACGCGACCGCGGTGCTCGCCGGGATCGGCCTCTTCTTCACCATGTTGCTGCTGCTCGGCGCGAACCCGTTCGATCGCCTCGATCCGGCCCCGGCCGAGGGCGCCGGGCTGACGCCGCTGCTTCGCCACCCGATGATGGCGATCCACCCGGTGATGCTCTACTCGGGCTACGTGCTCTGGTCGATCCCGTTTGCGTTCGCGATCGGGGCCCTGATCACCCGCCGCCTCGACGCGAGCTGGATCCGCTCCACGCGCCGCTTCGCGCTCGTCGCCTGGATCTTCCTCGGGGTCGGGATCCTGCTCGGCAGCCGCTGGAGCTACTCCGAGCTCGGCTGGGGCGGCTATTGGGGCTGGGACGCGGTCGAAAACGCCTCGCTGATGCCCTGGCTGGTCGGCACCGCCTTCCTGCACTCGGTGATGGTCCAGGAGCGCCGCGGCATGCTCAAGGTCTGGAACGTGTCGCTGATCGTGGCCACCTTCACGCTCGCGCTGCTCGGCACCTTCCTCGTCCGCTCGGGAATCCTCGAGTCGATCCACGCCTTCGGCGCCTCGACCGTCGGCGGCCCGCTGCTGGGCCTGATCGCGGTCGTGATCGTCGGCTCCGCGGCCCTGATCGTCTCGCGGCTGGACGACCTGCGCTCGGAGCGGCGGATCGAGTCGCTGGCCTCGCGCGAGTCGGTCTTCCTGGTCAACAACCTGCTGCTCGTCGGGCTCGCCGTGGTGATCTTCTGGGGCACCTTCTTCCCCCTGATCTCGGAGGCGTTCACGGGCGAGAAGTCGTCGCTGGGCTCGCCCTGGTTCGACCGCTACACGGCGCCGCTGGCGATCGTCCTGGTGCTGTTCACGGGGATCGGGCCGCTGCTCGCCTGGCGCCGGGTGAGCGCCGGCTCGCTCTGGGGGCTGGTGCGGGTGCCGATCGCGGTCGCGGTCGTGGCGACGATCGCGGTTGCCGCGTTCACCGACGCGCTCGACCATCCGGCGGCGCTGATCCTGTTCGCGTGTGCGTTCTTCGCCCTCGCCGCGCTCGCGGCCGAGTTCTGGCGCGGCGCCGCCGCCCAGCGGGCGCTCACGGGCGGCGGCCGGCTCGAGGCGCTTGGCCGCGTGGTCACCCGCAATCGCCGCCGCTACGGCGGCTACATCGTCCACGCGGGAATCGCGATCCTGTTCATCGCCGTCGCCGCCTCATCGAGCTTTCAGACCAGCGAGGACCTGCGCCTGACCCCGGGCCAGTCGGGCCAGGTCGGCGACTACACGGTCACCTACGTCGAGCCGACCCAGTCGATCGACCCGAAGGAGCAGAAGCTCAGCTTCGGCGCCGTCCTCGACGTGACCCGCGACGGCAAGCGGTTCGCCACCCTGCACCCGGCGCGCCAGTACTACTCGAGCACCACCAGCGACGCGACGATCGCCGGCTTCTTCGAGGGCGAGGCGACGAGCGAGGTCGGCAAGCGGACGAGCATCGGCGGCGACCTGTGGACGGCGATGCGCCCCGACCTGGCGCCGCTCGACAAGGTGATCGCGGGGGTCGACCGCCGGCTCGAGGCGACCCTGCCCGAGATCGGCTCGCAGGGGCCGACGCCGGCACAGGTCGAGGCGATGCGCGCCTACACCGACCGCCAGGGCGCCGCGATCCGCAACCTCGCCGCGCTCTACGTCGCCAACCCGCTGCCGGTCGACTTCCGCGTCAACGTGAACCCGTTCGTGATCTGGATCTGGCTCGGCGGCGCGGTCTCGGTGATCGGCGGTCTGGTCGCGGTCTGGCCGGCTCCCGAGGCCCGCCGGCGCCGGGTCTCCGACGTCTACGCGGCCCGCCTCGCCCGCGACCTCGGGCGCGCGTAGCCGGCTCGGAAGCTCGATGGAGATCGTGCTCGCGCTCGTCGTCCTCGCCGTGCTCGCCGCGTTCGTGGTCGCGCCGCTACGCCGCCGCGGACCGGAGCCGGCCGAGTCCGAGAGCCCGGAGCGCGCCGACCTCGAGGCCCGCAAGGAGGCGCTCTATCGCCAGATCCGCGACGCGCAGCTCGACCGCGAGCAGGGCAAGCTCTCGCAGGCCGACTGGAAGCGCCTCGACGCCGAGCTCCGGCGCGAGGCGATCGCGGTGCTGAAGCGCATCGATGCGGCGGGCGACAGCCCCGGCACGTCTGTCTAAACTGCCCGGCGATGACAAGCATCCTCGAAGTTGTTCAGGTGCTGATCTCGATCGTCCTGATCTTCCTCGTGCTCCTGCACTCGGGCAAGGACGCGGGGCTCTCGGGCGCCTTCGGGATCGGAGCGACCGGCGGCTCGGTCGGCGGCTCCCTGGTCGAGCGCAACCTCGACCGCTGGACGATCTTCTTCGCGATCCTGTTCGTCGTCAACACCATCGTTCTGCTGAAGATCTGAACCAGCTCAGACCCCTTGCCCTGATCGCCACCGTCTCCGCGGCGACGGCGATCGGCGCCGGTTGCGGTGGAGGGGAGCCCGACAACGCGGCGATCGGCGCCGCTGCCTCGAGCGGCCAGTCGGCGACCCTGAGCTGGGCCCTGAGCGAGCGCCCGCGGACGCTCGATCCGCTATACGCGACCAGCGCCGGCGACCAGCTCGCCGCCCGCCAGCTGCACGAGCCGCTGGTCGAGGACCTCGGCGCTCCCTATGACCTCGTCCGCGACCTCCCGGGCCTGGCGCTCTCGGTGCGACCGTCGGCCGACGAGACGGTCTGGCGGGCGCTGCTGCGCCCCGGGGTCCGGTTCCAGGACGGGACCCCGTTCAACGCCTCGGCCGTGCTCGCCAACGCCGACCGCTGGCTCGCGGCGCCGGCGGGTCGCCGGCTGCTCGGCGAGCTGCTCGTCGACGCGCCGCGCCCCGACCTGGTCCGCTTCATCCTCCCGGCGCCCGATCCCGGCTTCGACCTCAGGCTGGCCTCGCCGCGGCTCGGGATCGTCTCGCCGCGGGCGATCGCCGAGGCGGCCGGTGGACCGCTCGACTTCAGCCGGCTGCCCGAGAGCGGCACCGGGCCGTTCGAGCTGCGCGAGCGCAGCGCCGACCGCCTGCTGCTGGCTCAGAACACGAGCTGGTGGGGGGCCGATCGCGAGCTCGGGCCCGGCGTCGACCAGGTCGAGCTGCGGGCGGTCCCCGACCCCGAGGACCGCCTCGCGCTGCTGCTCGACGGCACCGTCCGCGTCGCCGAGCTCGAGCCGAGCCAGCTGGACGCCGT
>DATBPT010000146.1:0-10740 GCA_036561205.1 Solirubrobacterales bacterium | reverse complement strand
TCGAGGGCGGCGGCGCGGTGGGCGTGGACGGCGAGGTTGATCAGGATCAGCGCCTCGGCGATCTCGGCGGCGACCGCCTCGGGATCGTCGCGGAGGCCGGCGAGCCAGGCCCGGGCCTCCGCCTCGCCGGCGAAGGATTGCGACCGGATCGCGGTCAGGGTGGTCACCGGCACCCTGGTTGCGGCGGCTTCCGGATCAGCGTCCTTGGGCTTCGCTCGCCCGAGCCGGCGTCGCGGCGGCGGCGGCGCGTCGGCGACCGTGACGACCAGCACGCGCTCGGGCTCGCGGCCGAGGTAGCGCCCCGGCTCGAGCCCAACCGTGCCGGCGAGCTCGAACTGGACGAAGGGAAAGCGGAGCGTTGCGACCGGCCCGGCTACTCGGACAGGTGCGCGGCCGAAGCGCGCTTGCCGCTCTTCTTGCCCTTGTCGGTGGGCACCGCGGCATCGGACGGCTTCGTCGGCACGGTCGGGTTGTCGATCTCGCCGAGTCGCTCGATCAGGCGCCGCCACTGGTCGGGCTTCAGCATCGCCGAGAACTGCTTCGAGACGCTGCCCGAGCCGGGCCCGGCGATCGGCATGTAGCCGACGTGGACGTGGTCGTCATGATCTGACATGGCGAACGTGTTGTCGGTGCCGAAGTAGTCCATCAGGGAGATGATCTGGTGCGGCTTCATCGTCCCCTGGAGCTGGATCAGGTCGCGGACGAGGGCCTCGGAGATCGAGCCCGGGCCCTGGTGGCCGAGCACCGGGATGCCGTTGATCTGGGCGATGTCGACGGCGTCACCGGTCGAGTGCTCGCTGATGTTGCCCGAGGTGGTCGTGATCGAGTGGCCGCACTTGAGCGAGGTGATCGTGAGGTCGAAGCCGCGCGCGACCAGGTACTCGAGCATCGCCAGCACGCGGCGGTCGATCTGGCCGCTCTGGATGTCCTCGCGCCCGCAGGCGTAGATCTCGAGGCTCGGGTCCTTGAGCACGCGCTCGATCAGCTGCGTCTGCGACATCAGCAGCACCTGGCTCGCGGTGGCGGTGCCGTTGAAGGGATCCTGGCCGGCCGCGCGATAGATCGCCGTCGCCTCGAGCAGCTTCCAGCCGTCGAGGATCGGCTTCGGGTCGATCTTCGGCGCGCCGCGGCCCGCCGGGCGGATCGCGAAGTGGACGTGAGGCGCGAGCTCCGTGGTCTTGCCGATCCGGCCGAGGACCGTGCCCGCGGTCACCTGCGAGCCCCGGTGCAGGGAGCGCAGCTCCATCTTCTTCGGGTCGAAGCGCATCACGTGGGAGAGGTAGCCCTTGAATGACTCGTAGCCGGGCATCTTCGAGGAGAGCAGCGAGTCGAGCTGACCGCTGAGACCGGCGCGCTCGGAGTTGTTCCTGCGTTCCGGATAGGCGTAGAGGCGGTCGCGCGCGTCCTCGGTGTTGACCGGGCCGGAGTCGGTCGCCGGCTCCGCGGTGGCGGCGCCGTCGCCCTTCGCCGCCTTCCTCGCCGCCCTGTCGGCCTCGACCTGGGTGCCGGCGGTCGCGGGCTCGTCGGGAGTCTTGTCGTCCGGGGTGACGAGCTCGAAGTCCGAGGCCTTGAGCTTGCTCTCCTTCGGCACCGGGTAGGCCTCGGCGACGCTGCCGAGCTCGGCGTAGGTGAAGCGGTTGCCGTAGGCGTCCTGGAGGACGATGTAGCGGCCGAGCTTCTTCGACTTGCCGGTCTCGGTGACGACCCCGTCGTTGACCGCGACCACCGGGGCGCCGTCTCGGGAGTAGATGTTGATCCCTCGACGTGTGGTCGAGCCCGAGATCACCTCGGCGGCGTTACCGGCCGACCGCTTGCCCGGCTTCGAGCGCTCGAGCGCGCGGCGCTCGGAGATGTCGTCGGCGTAGCGGGCGTTGGCGGCGACGGGGAAGTGGGCGCCCTCGGTGAGCCCGGTGAGCGAGCTGATCAGGGTCTCGGGAAGCTTGCCGTACTGGTTCGCGTAGAGGAGCACCTCGTCGACGTACCAGTCGGCGTGGTTGTAGGCGAAGATCGCGGTCCGTAGATCGCTGGCGCCACCGGCGGCCTTCAGGTAGCGGGCGGCGGCGCAGATCGCGTCGACGGGGTTGTAGGGATCCTTGCGGCCGTCGTTGTTGGCGTCGACGCCGTACATGTCCCAGGTCGAAGGCATGAACTGCATCCAGCCGAGGGCGCCGGCGGTGGAGACGTTGAGGTTGGTCCCGAAGGCGGTCTCGATCCGGTTGATCGAGGCGAGCACCTGCCACGGGATCCCGTACTGGGTTCCGCAGGCCTGGTAGATCGGGAGCAGGAAGGGCGGGATCGTGAACTGGTCGATGACGAAGTTGGGGACGCCGATCGGCGCCGCGCCGAAGTCGGCGATCGTGACCGTCGGGTTGGTGTCGGTCGGCGTGCCGTCCGGGTTCCGGTCGGCCTCCGGGTCCATCGGGGCCCGGGTACCGCCGTTCTGATCGTCGTTGTCGCCGTGATGGCGGCTCGGCTTGCTGATGTCGCTGCCCTGAAGCTCGCCGACCCCGCGGCCGCCGGTTCCGGTCGGGCCGACGGTTCCACCCTCGGGCTTGACCTCGCCGGGGGCGTCGGGCGAGCCGCCACCGCCGGAGGGGCCGGTCGGCGGCTCGGGGGTGGTGGTGGGGGGAGGCTCCGGGGCGCCGCTGCTGCCGGACTCGGTCGCGTCGAGCGGGCCGGTGCAGTCCGGGTCGGCGAGGTCCTTGAGCCCGTCGCCGTCATCGTCGGCAAGGTTCGAGCACTGCGGCAGCACCTGCACGTCGCCGAGATCGCCGCCGTCGGGGATATCGATCTGCACGCCGCCCTGGCCGACTCCGACGATGCTGGAGCCCGCGGCGGCCGTGCCCGCGACCACGCAGGCGCCGAGGACGGCGAGACCGATCGTGAGTAGAAGCTTCCTTGTCATTCCCTAATACCCTGGGACCACTTCGCCGCCAGGCACCGCTCCCTGCCTAGGTCAGGGCGGCGCTCCTCCTCCTGAGCGCGGCGAAAACTACTTGTTGGCGCTGGTCTTTGCAACGTGGAACCGGCGGGGCAACGGTACCCCAAGTCAACGGACGAATGCGCAGGTCATCGAGCAATACCGCTCGGTCCTTGATCGGCAGCTCGCAGGCGCGGCTTGAAGCCTGGGGAGACGCTAGGCTCCGCGCCCCGATGGATCCGGCCGACGATCGCAGCGGAATCCGTGCCCGAGGCGAGGAAGCCGTGGGCGAGCTCGCCCAGGCTCTGATCGAGAATCCGGTCTTCAATTCGGCGATCGCACGGGCCCTCGGGGCGGGCGAGCGCGCCGCCTCGGCGCAGCGCTCTGCGATGGGGGCGCTCAACCTCGCCTCGGCCTCCGACATCGAGCGGCTCGAGCAACGGCTGCGCTCGCTCTCGGGGCGGCTGGAGGCGCTCGAGGACCGGATCGACGATCTCGCCGACGAGGTCAGCGGGCTCGAGCGGCGGCTCCCGAACGACCAGGGCTAGCCTCGACCGGGGCCGCGAGGGCGTCACGGGCGGCGTCACCGAGGGCCAGCAGGGCGGCGTCGACGGCGGCCTGATCGCCCTCACCAGCCGCCGTCTCGCTGACGACAAGGCCGGCCGCCAGCGCCAGGCCGAGCCGCTCGCCGAGCGCGAACAGGGCGGCGGTCTCGAGATCGATCGCGGCGATTCCGCCCGCGATCCAGTGCTCGCGGAGGGCGGCGGGCGCGCCGCCGCCGAGGTCGTGGCTGACGACGGCAACCGCCGCCGCGGCGCCGGTCGACCGTTGCAGGGCGGCCGTCAGGCCGCGGTCGGGGTGCGCCCGCTGCGCGCCGAGCGCCGCCGTGGTCCCGTCGGCGCCGAGCGCGCTCGCGGCTACGACCACGGCGCCGGCCCCGAGTTCCCGGTCGAGCGCCGCGCAGCGCCCGATCCGGATCAGGCGCCGGGCCCCGAGCGCCTGAAGCTCCGCCAGCACGGCGGCGGCGCTCGGCGCTCCGATTCCGGTTGACTGCACGCTGAGCTCGCCGCCGGCATCGGTGCGGCCGGAGTAGCCCCAGAGACCGTGGTTGTGGTTGGCCATCACCGGGTTTGCGGTCACCCGCTGCGCGAGGGCCATCGCCAGGCCGGGATCGGCCGGCAGCAGCACGTCGGCGGCGATTGGCGCGGTCGGTCGCAGGTAGGCGGTCAAGGGCCGCGGATTATGCTGGGAAGCCAGATGAGCGAGATCCCGCCCACCGATCCGCATGCCGGGGAGGAGCCGCCGGAGAGTGGCGTCGCCGACGCCGTCCGCACCGCGGTCGAGCGGACCATGCGGGCCACCGCCGGCTCGGCCCAGAGCACTCGCGAGCGCGCCGGCGAGTTGGTCGACGACGTCGTCCGCCGCGGGCGCGAGGCCCGAGACGACCTCGCCCGCCGCGGCCAGGAGGCGGGAGCCGAGCTGGCGCGCCGCGGCCAGGAGGCGACGGGCGAGGTCGGCAGGCGCCTGGAGCTGCTGGAGCAGCGACTCGCCGAGCTCGAGGACAGGCTCGGCGGCCCGGAGGCCGATCGCGGCGCCGACCCCGCGGCAGATCCGGGCGGGACCCAGTCTAACCCTGAAGCTGAGGCTTAGATGAGCCCGGGGCGCCGGGTCGCGATCACCGGAATCTCGAGTCATTGGGGGGCCGAGCTCGCGCGGCGGCTGGAGCGCGACCCCGAGGTCGCCTACATCGCCGGGATCGACAGCCTGCCGCCGCCGGCCGAGCTGCAGCGGACGGACTTCATCGAGGCGGACATCCGCAGCGCCGTGCTCTCGCGTCTGCTGCCGGCGACCGAGGTCGACACGGTCGTCCACTGCGGCGTGCTCTGGTACCCGGAGCCGGGCCGGCCGTCGCGGGCCCTGCACGAGATCAACGTGATCGGGACCCTGCAGTTGCTCGCCGCCTGCGAGCGCACCGAGTCGCTGCGAACGGTGATCGTGCGCGGCTCGGCGGCGATCTACGGCTGCGAGGCGGCCGTGCCGTCCTTCTACACCGAGGACCTCGCAGGCGAGGAGCCGCTGCGGACGCGCTTTCAGCGCGATGTCTTCGAGCTCGAGCAGTACTTCGAGAACTTCGCCCGCCGCCACCCCCAGCTCAGCTGCTGCATGCTCCGCTACCAGCCCGAGATCGGTCCCGGCCTCGACAGCCCGCTGGTCCGCTACCTGACCCTGCCGCTGGTCCCGGTCCAGCTCGGCTTCGACCCGCGGCTGCAGCTCCTGCACGCCGACGACGCCACCGGCGCAATCGAGGCGGCGATCGCGAACCCGGTCCGCGGCGCGGTCAACGTCGCGCCCGGCGGATCGATCTCCCTGAGCCGGGCTCTGCGCCTGCTCGGCCGTCCGGCGGTGCCGGTGCCGGCGCCGTTCTTCGCGCCGCTGATGGAGCGGGTCAACTCGCAACTCGGCGCCGGCGGGCTGCTCGGCGACGGGGTCAGGCTGCTGCGCTACGGCCGCGGCGTCGACAACCGGCGTCTGCTCGACGAGGTTGGCTACCAGCCGCGCCACGACACCGTCGGCGCGATCCGGGATCTGGCCGAGAAGACGGCCGGGAGGCGGATCGGGCCCGGCCTGCACCCGGGAGCGCTGGCCGGGCACCTGGCGCGGCTCGGCGGAGTTGCACCGTGAGGCGGAGTCCGACAGGACGGAGCCGAGCCGCGCCGCCGTTGAGGCGCCTGCTGTGAGTGCGGCGCGCCAGCCGACGATCGCGCCGGAGACGATCGCCGACTTCCTGCGGAGCATGCGCGGCGGCGTCGAGGCCGGGCTCGATCCGCTGACCGCGGCACAGCAGGCGGCCGGGACGCTGCCCGGGAGGCTGCGCTCGGCGCTGGAGTCGATCGTGCGCCGCCTGCAGGGCGACTACCACGAGGACGAGTGGGGCTTCGACGAGGGCTTCGCCGAGGCCGTCTTCCCGCTCTTCGAGTTCCTCTACGAGTCCTGGTGGCGGGTCGAGGTCGAGGGCGTTCGCAACGTGCCGGCCCATGGACGCGGGCTGATCGTCGCCAATCACGCCGGGTCGCTGTTTCCCTTCGACGCGACGATGCTGACGACGGCGATCATGAAGGAGCACCCGCTCCCTCGGTGGCCGCGGTTCATGGTCCTCGACTGGGCCTTCACGCTGCCCTTCCTCTCCGCCTTCATGCGCCGGGTCGGCGGGATCCCGGCCAGCCCCCACAACGCCGGCCGTCTGCTCGACCAGAACGAGCTGGTGATGGTCTTCCCCGAGGGTGTGAAGGGAACCGGGAAGCCGTTCTCCGAGCGCTACCGGCTGCAGCGGTTCGGCCGCGGCGGGTTCGTCGAGATCGCCCTGCGCAGCGGCGCCCCGATCGTCCCCGCCGCGGTCGTCGGCGCGGAGGAGATCTACCCCAAGATCGGCGATAGCCCGACGCTGGCGCGTGCGGTTGGAGCGCCGTTCGTGCCGATCACGCCGACCTTTCCCTGGCTCGGTCCGCTCGGCCTGGTGCCGCTGCCGTCGCGGTGGCGGATCGAGTTCTGCGAGCCGATCGAGGTGGAGGCGTTCGGCCCGGCGGCCGCCGATGACCGCCGCGTCGTCTTCGATCTCTCGGAGCAGGTCCGGGAAACGATCCAGGACAAGGTCTACGAGAACCTGGTCAAGCGGGGTTCGACTTTCCTCTGAACGGGCAATAGGGTGGCAACGATGGCGACCGCCACCGCTGCACGAAGCAAGGCTGCGCGCCGGCAGGAGCTGCGTGCGGCGCTCACACAGGCGCTGACGGAGGTGGACGCCGACGAGCGCATCGGGCCGCTGGTCAGCGCCACGCGCCTGCGGATGCGGTTCGAGTTCACCGACCTCGAGATGGCGCTCAACGTCGCCGCCGCCGAGGGTGAGCACAACATCAGCTGGTCGTTTGCCGATGACCCGGGCTGGCCGCCGAAGCTGGTCCTGCGGATGTCCTCGCTGGTCGCCAACCGCTACCTCCAGGGCCGCGAGAGCCTCGCGATCGCGATCGCCCGCGGCGAGGTCAAGTTCGACGGCGAGTCGCGCGTCGCCCTGCTCTACCTGCCAGCCGCCCGCCTGATCTCGGACCGCTACAAGAGGATCGTCGAAGCCGACTTCCCGGCTCTCCTCGCGGCTTAGCCAAGCCCCCCTCGGCGATAGCGACGAAGTCGCGGTTTACCCGCCCACGACCTGCCTTCCCTCAACAGTGCGCGACCCCGCGGGAGCGGAGCCGCAGGCGAGCACCCGCGGGAGGTGTTCAAAAGCGTTGACTTGGGGCGCGGGTCGGCGTAGCCTCAACTGCTCAAGACGGCAACAGGCCACTAGTGGGCCGCGCCATCCGGGTCCCCCGGCGACTGGGGCGCGAGTGGCGAGGCCCGCGAGGCGCCCCCGGCGCCGCCGGCCGGCGAAGCGGGCCGCCAAGCCCGCAAGGCGACGGGGCCAATCGACCCCGTCGCCGTCTTCTACGGGGTTCACGCCGGTCACACACGACGCCGCCGGACTCCTCATAGGATCGACCGATGCCCGAGGATGCGATCTCGCTCACGGAGGCCTCGCGGATCTCGGGGGTCTCCTCGTCGACGCTGAAGCGCTGGGCGGAGGCGAAGGTGATCCCGATCAAGAACGGCCGCTGGACCACGGCCGCGGCCGCGCAGGCCCGGGTCGTCGCCCGCATGCGCGAGCGCGGCCACTCGCTCGAGGAGCTGCGCCGGGCCGTCCGCGACGGGCGCCTCGCCTTCGGCTACGTCGAGGATCTGCTTCCCGGCCACAGGGAACGCGCCGTCGACAAGGCCGAGGCCGCCGCCGAGACCGGGCTCGAGGAGGAGCTGATCGAGCGCCTGATGACGCTGCTGGGGACGCCGACGGCGCTCGAGGGCGTCCTCAACGACCAGGACGTCGAGGCGCTCAACGACATGGCGGCCGTCCTCGGAGCCGGCTTCCCGCTCGTCGCCCTGCTGCAGCTCGTCCGCGTCTACGCCCAGTCGATCCGCAAGATCGCCGAGGCCGAGGTGCGCCTCTTCCACCTCTACGTCCACGAGCCCCTGATCCGCCAGGGCGTCGACGCGCTCGAGATGGCCGATGAGATGGAGGGCCTGGCGCGCGAGCTGCTGCCGCTGACCTCGCCGCTGATGGAGTACATCCACCACCGCTACCTGCGCTTCTACATCGAGCAGGACGTCGTCGGTCACATGGAGGTCGACTTCGCCGGCATGCGGCAGATGGGGCGGGTGACGATGGCGTTCTGCTTCGTCGACCTGACCGGCTTCACCCGGTACACCGAGGAGGAGGGCGACGAGGAGGCGCTGGACCTGGTCGAGCGTTTCGTCGAGACCGTCGAGGCGACGCTGCCCGCGGAGGCCCTGATCGTGAAGACGATCGGCGACGAGGTGATGATCGTCTCGCCCGACCCGGTGACGCTGACCGAGTGGGCCGTCGGCTTCCTGACCCTGTTCCAGGAGCGCCCGCAACCGCGGGTCGGGATCCACTTCGGCCGCGCGGTCTATCGCGACGGCGACTACTACGGGACCGAGGTCAACCTCACCCACCGCGTCGTCGCCCGCGCGCTCGGCGGCGAGGTACTGGTGACGATCGCGGTCGCCGATGCGATCGGCGACTCGGCCTACCTCGAGTTCGACCCGATCGGACGGGTGGAGCTGAAGGGCTTTCCGAAGCCGGTCGAGCTGCTCGTCGTCCGCGCCAAGGACCCTGACGACTCATAAGGCGGCTCAACGGCGCCGTGGCTCGGCTACCGCCTCACTAGGGAGGAATCCGCCCGGACTCGACGTACCCTTCTTACGTGATCAAGGAGGAGGCGCTCGGCGAGCTTGCCGAGGCCGTGAGCGCGAGTGGTTTGATCGAGCCCGGGATCGAGGCCGTGGTGATGGTCTCCGGAGGCGCCGACTCCGCCTGCGTGGCGGCCGGGGTGGCGCGGGTCCTCGGGGCCGAGGCCGTGCATGCCTCGCACGTCAACTACCGGCTTCGCGAGGGCGCCGGCGAGGGCGAGGCGGCGGCGCGGAAGCTGTGCGCGGCGCTGCGAATCGATCTGCACGTAGAGCGGCCGACACGGCTGCCGGCCGGCAATCTCCAGGCCGCGGCCCGCACGGTCCGCTACGACGCCGCGCAGCGGCTTCGCGACCGCACCGGGGCGGCGGTGATCGTCACCGGGCACACCCGCACCGACGTCGCCGAGACCGCCCTCTACCGCCTTGCCGCATCGCCCGGCTCGCGGGCCCTGCTCGGGCTGGCGCCGCGCAGCGGCCGGGTGATCCGTCCGCTGCTCGGTCTCGGCCGCGAGCGGGTTCGCGAGCTCGCCGCGGCCGCCGGCCTGCCGTTCGCCGACGACGAGACCAACGCCGATCCGAAGTACGCCCGCAACCGGATTCGGGCCGAGGTGCTGCCGGTCTTGCGCGAGGTCAACCCCGGCGCCGAGCCGAACATCGCCGAGACCCGGGCGGAGCTGGCCGAGGAGGCGGCGCTGCTCGACCGGGTCGTGCTCGAGGCGCTGGCAGGGGCCGGCGCCGACGCGGGCGCGGTGGCGATCTCGGCCTCGGCGATCGCCGACTGGGAGCCCGGCCTGCGCCGGCTGGCGCTGCGCGCGCTCGCCGAGCGTGCCGCCGGTCGCCAGGTGCCGCTCGGGCGCGAGCGCGCCGCCGAGATCGAGCGCCTCGCACGACGGCCGCAGGGAGGCACGGTCGAGCTCGGGGGCGGCCTCGTCGCCCACTGCGAGTCCGGCTTCGTCCGCTTCGAGGCGCCCGCGGTCGACGCCGCCCCCGTGCCCGAGCCGGTCGTGCTCGGCCTCCCCGGCCGCGCGCGGATCGGCGACTGGGAGGTGCGCGCCGAGCTTCACCCCGGACCGGTTGATCCCGCCGGGCCCGACCTCGCGACGCTCGACGCGAGCGCGCTCTCGGGTGCGATCGAGGTTCGCACCTGGCGCGAGGGCGATCGCATCCGGCCGCTGGGCATGAAGGGCACGAAGACGCTCCAGGACCTGTTCACCGACGGCGGGGTGCCGCGCTCGCTGCGCCGCTCGCTGCCGGTCGTGACCGTGAACGGCGAGGTCGCCTGGGTGGCCGGCGTCGCCGTCTCCGAGCACTTTCGCCTCGACCCCGGCGCCGAGCAGGTGGCGGTGCTCAGCGCCCGCGCGCTCGACGAAACGCTCGACTAACTACCCTGCGGGCGGTGAACGACCCCGCAATCGGCGAGACCTTGGTCGAGGCCGACGAGCTCCAGCGTCGCGTCGCCGAGCTCGGCGCCGAGATCAACCGCGACTACGCCGGCCGCGATCTGGTCATGATCGGGGTGCTCAAGGGGGCGGTGCTGTTCCTCGCCGACCTGATGCGCGAGCTGGAGATTCCCTGCGAGATCGATTTCATGGCGGTCTCGAGCTACGGCTCGGCGACCGACTCCTCGGGCGTCGTCCGCATCCTCAAGGACCTCGACGCCTCGATCGCCGGCCGTGACGTGCTCCTGGTCGAGGACATCGTCGATTCCGGGCTCACGCTGCACTATCTGCTCAAGAACCTGCGGGCACGGGAGCCGCGCTCGCTCGAGGTCTGCGCGCTGCTAACCAAGCCCGAGCGCAGGCGCGTCGATCTGCCGATTCGCTACGTCGGCTTCGAGATCCCCGACCGGTTCGCGATCGGCTACGGCCTCGACCACGCTCAGCGCTACCGCAATCTCGATTACGTGGCCGCTCTGGCCGAGTAAGCGGGAAAACCGCCCTGGTACGCTCATTTCACCCTTGAGGCGTTTCTTCAAAAGCGCGGCGTTCCCGATCCTGTTGGTGGTCATCCTGGCGTTCATCGCC
>DATBPT010000145.1:0-28130 GCA_036561205.1 Solirubrobacterales bacterium | reverse complement strand
CCGACGACGCCGCGCCGGCGCTCGCCTACGCGCTCGCCAACGAGGGCACCGACTCCGACGACACCGTGCTCGCAACCCTGCTCGACCTGGTCGACCGCGGCTACTACGAGACCGCCCAGGCGACCACCGAGGACGAGAAGCTCGACCTCTCGCTGAAGCAGAAGCCGGACCGCCCGGAGGGGGATCTGACCGACTACGAGCAGGACGTGCTCGCGTTCTTCGACCAGCTGCTCGACGGCAAGAAGGTCGCGATCAGCGCGATGAAGGACGAGATCCCGAAGCACTCCGAGGTCTGGCGCGGGCGCTGGGAGCGAATGACCGAGAAGCTCGACGACGCCGAGGCCGGCGAGCTGGCCTGGGATCGCAACCTCAACTGGGCCCGCTGGCTGACCGCGGCGATCGCCTCGTTCGCGATCGGTGCCGTGGTCCTGATCGCACTATCGGAGCACGAGGGCTGGTTCCTCGCCGGGGCGGTCGGCTTCCTCACCCTGATCGGGATCCTCGCCCAGTCCGCGATCCGCTTCAAGCGCCTCGACACCGACCACGTCGAGCGCACCGCCCGCTGGCGCGCCTTCGCCAAGTGGACCGAGGACTTCCCGCGGCTCAAGGACGACCCGCCGGCGACGCTCGAGCTGTGGAAGCGGATCCTCGTCTACGGGGTCGCCTTCGGCACCGCTGAGCGGATGATCGCCTCGGGGCGGATCCCGGCGCCGGTGGTCAGCGACGCCTCCGCCGGCAGCCACTGGAGCTCCTACGCCTTCGTCGGCGGCTTCAGCAGCGGCGCCTTCGACGGCGGCAGCTTCAGCTCCGGGTTCTCGTCTCAGGTCGCGCCGGTGAGCTCCTCGACCGGTGGTGGCGGCGGCTTTTCGGGCGGCGGTGGCGGCGGCTTCTCCGGCGGTGGCGGCGGCGGGTCCTGGTAGCGCGTTCGACCGCCGCCGAAACGGCAGCGAGCTAGCCGACGACCTTCGCCTTCATCTTCTCGAACTCCTCGTCGGAGATCGTGCCCTTGTCGTGCAGCTCGCTGAGCTTGGTCAGCTCATCGGCAGGCGAGCCGGCGGTCTCGCGAACGTAGCTGTCGAACCCCGCCTTGGCGTCGGCCTGCGCCTTGAGCGCCCGGTCGCGCATCCCCGAGCCCCGCACGCCGAGGTAGATGAGTGCGGTGAGGAAGGGGATGAAGACGAGGAAGAACACCCAGGCCGCCTTGGTCCAGCCCGAGAGCTCGTGGTCGCGGAAGAGGTCGGAGAGGATCGTGATCAGGATCCAGATCCAGATCACGAAGAAGAAGATCGCGAGCGTGGTGAGGAGTGCCTCACCGAGCCCGAAGTCGCCGATCGGAAGCAAGCTGGTCCCCTTTCGTGGGAGCTGCGTGGTGGTGGTCTACGCCGGGATCGTATTCGCCGCGCCCAGGTCCTCGACGTACGCGTCCCCCTGGCGCCGCCAGACGCGGTCCCCGCTCGGCGCGCCCGCCGCCCGCAGCTGCGCGGTGCTCGGTCGGTACCAGGTGGTGACCGGGATCTCGTCGACGACCTGGACGAGGTCGGGGCGCTCGGGCTCCGGCAGCGTAGCCAGCGCCTCCGCGAGCTGCTCCGGATCGAGCTCGAAGCCGGGACGCAGCGTCGCCGCGGCGATCGCCAGCGAGTTGTCAGAGTCCGGCGCCGGGACCCCGTAGACGACGGCGAGATCGATCGCTTGCAGATCGCCGAGCGCGTCGAGGATCGGGAAGGCGGGCACGTAGCCGTGATCGGTGCGGATCAAGGAGGCGACGTTGTCGACCAGCCACAGGTCGCCGTCCTCGTCGGCGCGGAAGAGGTCGCCGGTGGCAAGCCAGGCGTCATTGGGCTCGAACAGGCCCCGCAGCGGGCTGTCGGAGGTGGCGACCACGCCCCGCAACCGGGTCAGCAGCATGCCGACCTCACCCGGCTCACACTCGACCGCGAAGCCGTCGGCGCGCTCGCGCAGGCGCCCCGCGGCGACGTCGTATGCGGCCAACCGGACCTCGGCCGAGCCCGGCAGCGGCCGGCCCTTGCAGCCGGGCTTCTCGCCGCTCAGGTTGACGAGGATCGCCTCACCCTCGGTCGAGGCATAGAACTCGAGCACCGCCGCGGGGAAGAACCGGCGCGCGACCCGGCGCCAGAGGCCGCGCGGCATGCCGGCGCCGATGAACAGCCGAACGGGGTGGTGATGCTCGGCCGCGTCCTCCGGAGCGGCGGCGATCTCGTCGAGCATCGTCCAGGTGTAGGAGGCGACGGTGATCCCGTAGCGCCGAACCTCCTCCCAGAACGTCGACGGGTCGAACTCGCGGGCGATCGCCAGGCGGGAGCCGCCGGCGATCGCGCCGCCGACGCTCATCAGCAGTCCGGAGGGGTGGTAGATCGGGGTTACGGCGTAGACGGTGTCGGCGTCCGAGAGCGCCGCGGCAGAGGCGGTCGCGAACGCCGAAAGCGCCCAGCGGCCGTTGGTCAGCCGGTTGGCACGGGTGCGCTCGCCCTCGCCGGTGAAGAGGATGAAGGCGAGATCGGCGGCCCGGCCGGGGTTGGGCTCATACCAGGCGGGCAGCTCGACCTGGTCGGGGTCGATCCGCTCCATGTCGACGACGCCGCCGCCGAGCTCACGATCCTCGCCGCCGCCGCCGAGCACCAGGACCTCGCCGCCGCCGGCGTCACGGGCGAGCGCCGCCAGTTCGGGGTCGGCGACGATTCGGGTCACCTGGCCGAGCTCGGCCTCGTGGGCAACCGGGCCGTCGGGCCGCATCAGCACGGCGACCGCGCCCAGCCGGTTGAGCGCCGCGACGACCGAGAGCCCGCTCGGACGGGTGCTCATCAGGACCCCGACGTGCTCGCCCTGACGAACGCCGAGCGAGACCAGCCCGCGGACGACGTTGTCGACGCGCTGCTTGACCGCCTCGTGCGGGTAGGCGCGGTCCTCGAAGAGGAAGAACTCCGCTTCCGGCGCGCGCCGGGCCTGTTCGTCGAGCAGCAGGCCGAGCGAGACCCGGGTCTGGGGCTCGAGCCGGCCGAGCCGCGCCAGCCGCGGCAGCTGGCCTGTCAGCTCCTCAGCCAGCACCCTGATCCCCTCGACGGTCCTCGCCGCCGCCCCGGCCATCGAGCGCGCCAGGCCGCCGCCGACCCCGGCGGCGAGCTCGAGCCCGACCTCGAGCCGCGTGCCGACGCCGGGCGCCTGCATCTCCGGCTCGTCGTCGGCGACCCGGTGAATCTCCGGCGGCAGCTCGCCGTGCTCGGAGCGCCAGCGCGTCCAGGCGGCGACCGCCGGCCAGGTCGTCTTCGTCGCCGCCGAGCCGACCACGAGCCCGAAGTGCCCGGCACGCAGCGCCAGCTCATAGACCTCGGCGCGGGGAGCGGCTCTGGTGATCGCCCGGACCGCCGCCGCGGGGGCGATCTCGTCGACCTCGCCGACCACGGTCAGCACCGGACGGTCGATGTCGGCCAGGGTCACCGTCCGGTCCTCGATCACGAAGCCGCCCTGGAGCATCCGGTTGTGGGCGATGAACTGGCGCATGAAGTCGGCGACGGCCGGTCCGGGCCAGGCGACCCACCCCTCCCCCATCAGGAAACGGCGCTGGCGCTCGCGTGGGAGCAGCGCCTCGCGGTCGTGAAGCTGGAGGATGAACTCGACCTGCTGCCGCAGCGATTTGACCGGGTCGAGCAGGCGAAAGCCCGTGCGCGACATCCACGCCGGGACCGCCCGGCGCCCGAAGACCCCGGCGAGCACCCCGGCCGCCGACTCGGCGACCTCCTCGGGGATCCCAAGCGGCAGCGCGACCCGGGTGTCGACCGGACTGCCGAACGCGATCACCGAGTCGATGCCCTCGCCGCGGCGGTAGGCGGCCGCCTGGTAACAGAACATCCCGCCCTGCGAGTAGCCGCCCAGGTGGACGTCCTTGCCGGTGATCGCGTGGACCCGTTCGACCGCGTCTGAGACGGCGACGACGTGATCGGCGAGGTTGCGCTCGAGCCCGCCCTCCTCATGCTCGGGGGCGCCGAAGTCGACGACCCAGGGGTCGGCGCCGGACGCATGCAGGACCGCCACCCCGCTCGAGGACGGCGAGACGTCGTAGATGTCGGCGGCGAGCATCATCGGCGGCACCAGCAGCACCGGCGCCCCGACCGGGTCGTCGGCGTAGTAGCGGCGCAGCCTGTAGACCGGCCGCTCGGCGACGACCTCGAACGGCGACGGCTGCTCGTCGGTCTCCAGCCCGCCGAAGCGCGCCACCTCGAAGGCGTTCTGCGCCACAGCTCCCACCCGGGAGGCCGAGCTCGAGATTCCGTCGATCAGGCCGATGCGCGCAAGCTACCGCGACGCGCGCTCAGGCCGGGGCCGGTGCCGGCTCGATCGCGGCGCCGCGCGGCGCGGGCCGGGGCGTGACCGAGGGGGCGAGCTCGTCGATCGGCTTCGCGTCCGCGGGCTCGGACTTGCGCAGCAGGGCGATCGCGAGCACGATCCCGACCAGGACCAGCGCCGCGGAGATCTTCAGGCTGGTGCCGAGCGCGGAGACGAACGCCTCGCGAACGGCGTGTTCGACCCCGGAGGTGTCGCTCCCGGCGAGCTTGTCGAGCGCGTGCTGGGCGCCCGGGGTTCCCCCGAGCACCCCCTCGAGCTCCTGGGCGGTGTCGCGGCCGACCGTGACTCCCTGATCGCCGACGAGCTCGACCGTGCGCTGAGTCTGCAGCTCGGCGAAGATCGCTCCGGTGACGGCGACGCCGAGCGTCGCCCCGAGACCGCTGAGTGTGACCAGGATCCCCGAGGCGGCCCCGGCGTGATCACGCGAGACCGCGTTCATCGCCGCCAGGTTCATCGCCGTGAGCGAGAAGCCGATGCCGAAGCCCATGATCGCGGTCGGCGCCCAGAGGTCGGAGTACGTGGTCTCGAGATCGAGGGTCGAGATCCAGAAGATCGCGATCAGCATCAGCGTCAGCCCGATCACGATCGGAGGCCGCGGCCCCACCCGGGCGGCGAACCGGCCACCGAGCGGCGAGGCGACCACCATCAGCCCGGTCAGCGGCAGCAGCAGGACGCCGGTTTCGGTCGGGGTGTAGCCGAGGATCTCCTGGAAGTACGAGGGCAGGAAGAAGAGCATCGCGCCGAAGGAGAAGTCGATGACGAAGATCGTCGTCGTCGCCCCGGTGAAGTTGCGCTTCTTGAAGAAGTCGAAGTTGACCAGCGGGTTCTCGGTTCGCCGCTCGACGATCGCGAAGACGACGAACATGGCCACCCCGCCGACGAGCAGGGCGATGATCGCCGGCGACCCCCAGCCCCAGCTGGCGCCCTGGATCAGCGCCAGGGTGATCGCAGTGAGCCCGGTCGCGGTCAGCAGGGCGCCCGGGATGTCGATCCGCCGCGGTGCGGACGGATCGCGGGATTCGGGGGTGCCGCGCCAGGCCAGGACGATGATCAGGATCGAGAAGGCGATGTTGACGGCGAAGATCCAGCGCCAGCTGAGCTCGCCGGTGAGCACGCCGCCGACGAGCACCCCGGCGCCGGAGACGAGCTCTGTCGCCGCCCCCCACATGCCGATCGCGAAGCCGCGCTTGGCGCCGGTGAAGACGTTGGTCAGCAGCGACATCGATGACGGCATCAACAGCGCCCCGCCGATCCCCGAGAGCGCGATACCGAGGATCAGCAGCTGCGCGTCGGGGGCGATCGCCGCGATCGCCGAGCCGCCGGCGAACAGCGCCGCGCCGCAGAAGAGCATCCGCCGGCGGCCGAAGACGTCGGCCAGCCGCCCGGCGGCGATCAGCAGCGCCGCGAACGGGATGTAGAACGCGGTCACGGTCCATTGCAGCTCCGCCAACGAGGTGTCGAACTCGGTGTGGATGGTCGGCAGGGCGACGACGATCGCCGCCGTCGGCAGCTGCACGATGCCGGCGGCGCAGACCATCGCCACGAGGGTCTGAGTACGGGAACGCTCGCTCACCGCCGCGATCCTAATCAGAACCGGCGCATCCCCGGGGATGCGGGGCTATCTTGACCCCGTCTCGTGCGCGCCCTGCTGAAAGTACTGATCGCGGCCGCGGTCGTCCTGGTCGCGGCGAGCCCCGCCGCGGCAAAGCGACCGTTCGAGCAGCGGGCCAAGCGCTCGGTGATCTTCGTCGGCAACAACTGGGAGGGGACCGCCGACGT
The DNA here is from genome assembly GCA_036561205.1 of Solirubrobacterales bacterium. GTDB lineage: Bacteria > Actinomycetota > Thermoleophilia > Solirubrobacterales > 70-9 > WHSW01. The sequence continues at coordinate 21,992 of DATBPT010000145.1, read as the reverse complement.
GATCCACCCGCGGGGCAAGTTCCGCCGCATCGCTCGGCTCGACATCATCCCCGACATCGAGGAGCGGATGGCCGAGATCATGCTCGACCCGGTGCGGCTCGGCTACTTCCTCGCGATCCGCGAGCTGATCGGCGAGGGCAACGACCAGTTCGTCGACGACATGTACTCGACCAACGACGGGCGGCTGCTGATCGTCTCCCGCCCGAGCCTCGCCGACGTGGTCGCGATCGACATCGCCAGCGGCGAGATCGTCTGGCGCTTCGTCGTCGACGGCCAGCGCTCCGACCACATGGCGATCTCGCCCGACGGCAAGCACGTCGCCGTCTCGGCCTCGACCGGCAACGTCGTCCACATCCTCGACACCGCGTCCGGCGAGGAGGTGGGGCGATTCGAGTCCGGCGACTCGCCGCACGAGAACAACTACTCCGCCGACGGCAAGCTCATCTACCACGCCTCGATCGGGCTCGTCTACACGCCGGCCGACCAGCCGGTCGTCGACACCAGCAAGGGTGACCGCTGGTTCCAGATCGTCGACGCGAACACCTACGAGGTGCTCGAGCGGATCGACATGGGCGAGAAGCTCGCCGAGGCCGGCTATCCGGACATGAGCTCGGCGGTGCGGCCGATGGCGCTCTCACCGAACGAGCGCTTCCTCTACTTCCAGGTCTCCTTCTTCCACGGCTTCGCCGAGTACGACTTCAAGACCGACCGTGTCACCCGGGTCGCCAGGCTTCCCGTCGCCGAGAAGATCAAGGACCTGCCCCGCGAGCAGTACCTGCTCGACTCCGCTCACCACGGGATCGCGATGAGCGGCGACGGCAAGCGCCTCTGCGTCGCCGGGACGATGTCCGACTACGCCGCGATCGTCTCGCGCCGCAACTTCAACTTCACGCTGATCGAGAAGGGCGAGAAGCCCTACTGGTCGACGACGAGCGCCAACGGGCGCCGCTGCCTCGTCTCCTGGAGCGGCACCGACAGCATCTCGGTGATCTCCTACCGCAAGCGCAAGGAGGTCGCTCATATTCCGGTCGGCGACCACCCGCAGCGGATCCGGATGGGCTTCGTGCGCACGAGCTGGATCAAGTCGCTGCGCTAGCGGCGCCGGAGGCCTAGGTCTTCTCGAACACGAGCCGGAAGTGATCGAGTAGCTGGCGCTCGAAGCAGACGCTGTTGGCGCTGACCCCCGAGGTGAAGGCGAGGCGGAAGTTGGAGCTGGTCAGATAGCGCGGCACGAGGCGTGCCTTGAGCAGGGTCTTGCGCAGGCTCGGCTCGGCGAAGCGCTTTCGCCATTGCTTGATCGTCTCGATGTAGTCGAGCCGGCCGCTCTGCGCCGAGACGAGCCTGAAATGCGGCTCGGCCGCGCGCACGACCTGCTCGTCTCCGAAGGGCAGGAACGAGCCGGGGAACTGGTGCATCATCAGTGCCAGGATCCAGGCGTCGGAGTCGCGCGGAGCGTCGATCGACACCTGCTCGGGGTCGATCATGTTGCGGCCGAAGACCATCGTCTGCAGGTAAAGGCGGCCGTCGTCGGGCAGGAGCCCGGCGAGGTTGGCGAACAGCTCCTCATAAACCGCCTCCTGGCGCCCGGCCCGGTAGTCGTCCGGAGAGCAGAAGTGCTCGAAGGCGCCGAGGCTGGCGACGGCGTCGAACTCGCCGAAGCTCTCGCGATCGACCGCGCGGGCGTCGGTGATCCGGGCATCGAGACCGTGGCGCAGGCACGACTCGGCCTGGGCCGACGAAAGCGTCACGCCGACCCCGGTGGCCCGGCGCTCGCGGATGAAGTTGAGCAGCGGGCCCCAGCCGCAGCCGAGGTCGAGGACCCGCCGGCCGGACTCGACCCCGATCTGCTCGGCGACGTACTCGTGCTTGCGGCGCTGCGCCTGCTCGAGCGTCAGCGAGAAGTCGCCGTCGTACTTGGCGCCGCTGAAGTCGGCCATCTCGCCAAGGCTGAGCCGGAAGATCCGGTCGATCAGCGAATAGGTGAACTCGAGGTCGCGCTGGTCAGCCATGAGAACGAATCTAGCCCGCGGCGTGGAGGTCTAACCCTCCCCGCGCTACTCGACCGCGACGATCACCTTGCCGGTGTTGCCGCCGGTGAACAGCAAATTGAGCGCGTCGGGGGCGTTCTCGAGGCCCTCGACGACGTGGGTGCGGAACTTGATCTTGCCCTCGGCGATCCAGGCTCCCATCTGCATCTGCGCTTCCGGGAACCGTGAGATGAAGTCGAGGATGATGAAGCCCTCCATCCGCCCGCGACGGGCGATCAGCATCCGGTAGTTGCCCGGGCCGCGAACCCCACCGCGGTCGTTGTATGAGGCGATCGCTCCGCAGAGCACGACCCGGCCCCGGAGCGCCAGCTGGGCGAGGCAGGCGTCGAGGATCTCGCCGCCGACGTTGTCGAAGAACAGGTCGATGCCGTCCGGGCAGGCCTCACGAAGCGCCGCGGCGACATCGTCGGCCTTGTAATCGATCGCCGCGTCGAAGCCGAGCTCGTCGACCAGCCAGGCGCACTTCTCGGGCGTGCCGGCGATCCCGACCACGCGGGAGGCGCCCTTGATCCGGGCGATCTGGCCGACGATCGAACCGGTCGCGCCGGCGGCGCCGGAGACGACGACGGTGTCGCCCTCCTTGATCTGCCCGACCTCGATCAGGCCGAAGTAGGCGGTCATCCCGGTGACCCCGAAGACGCTCAGCGCCGCCTCCGGGTCGATCCCCTCGGGAAGCGTCTGCATCGTGCGCTCGCCGTCGTCGGCGATCGCGTAGTCCTGCCAGCCGTTCATCCCGAAGACCAGATCGCCCTCGGAGTAGCGGTCGCTGTTCGAGCTCACCACCTCGCCGACCGCGCCGCACCGGATCACCTCGCCGATCGCGATCGGCGGCAGATACCCAGGCGCGTCGTCCATCCAGGTGCGGATCGTCGGGTCGATCGAGAGGAAGCGGTTTCGCACCAGCGCCTCCCCCGCCCCCGGCTCCGGCACGTCCTCCTGCTCGAGCCGCACGGTCGAGGCTTCGCAGTTGCCGGCCGGGCGTTCGGCCAGGACCAGGCGGCGGTTTTGATCGGACATCGGGACCCCTTCGGTCGTGCTCGGGCTTCGAACTGGGTCCCATCCTCTCACCGCCGCTGGCGCGGCAGTCGCCCGCCCTCCGCTCGGGTACCGTTGGACGGGGCTATCCGGGACCAAGGAGATGCGGATTTTGGTCTGTCCGGCTTGCGCGACGGAAAACAGGGTGGGCGCGCTTTTCTGCAAGGGCTGCGGTGTGGCGCTGACGCTCGCCTGCGAGGCGTGCGGTACCCCTCACGAGACGGACCAGACGTTCTGTGACCACTGCGGCGCCCGGCTCGCCGGCACCGCACCCCCGTCATCGGCCCCCGCAGGACCATCGACCGCAGAGCTCCGCCATGTCTCGGTGCTGTTCGTCGACCTGGTCGGCTTCACCGACCTCTCGGAGTCGCGCGACGCCGACGACGTGCGTGAGCTTCTCGGGCGCTACTTCGAGCAGGCGAAGACGATCGTCGCCCGCTACGGGGGGACGATCGGGAAGTTCATCGGCGACGCGGTGATGGCGGTCTGGGGCCTGCCGGTGGCGCGCGAGGATGACGCCGAGCGCGCGGTCCGCGCCGGGCTCGAGCTGGTCGAGGCCGTCGCCCGTTTCGGCGAGCAGGTCGGCGCCCCCGATCTCAGCGCCCGCGCCGGGGTGGTCACGGGCAAGGTCGCCCCGCTCGACGACCCCGCCGAGGGGATCGTCGTCGGCGACCGGGTCAACACGGCCGCACGGGTGCAGGCCGCGGCCGACCCGGGGCACGTGCTCGTCGACGAGGTGACCCGTCAGGTGACCGCCGCCTCGATCGCCTACGAGGATGCCGGCGAGCACTCGGTCAAGGGCAAGGCGCAGCCACTTCGTCTCTGGCGGGCGATCCGGGCGGTGGCCCGGGTCGCCGGCGCCCGGAGGGCGACCGGGATCGACGTGCCGTTCGTCGGCCGCGAGGCCGAGCTGCGGCTGGTCAAGGACCTCTTCCACGCAACGGCCGACCGCGGCGGCGCCCGCCTGATCTCGGTCAGCGGGCCGGCCGGAGTCGGCAAGACCAGGCTCGGCGACGAGCTCTCCAATTACCTCGACGGACTCGCCGGCGGGGTCCTCTGGCACTCGGGCCGCTGCCTTTCGTTCGGCGAGGGAGTCGCCTACTGGGCGCTGGCCGAGATGGTCCGTCAGCGGTTCGGGATCGCCGAGGAGGCCTCCGCCGACGCGGCCGCAGCCAGCCTCGGCGCCGGACTCGAGCAATGGGTCGCCGATCCGGACGAGCGTCGCCGGGTGAGCGCGGCGCTCGGGCCGCTGCTCGGGGTCGACGAGCCGGGCATGGCGCGCGACGAGCTGTTCGCGGGCTGGCGCCTGTTCTTCGAGCGCCTCTCCGAGCACAACCCGGTGGTCATGGTCTTCGAGGATCTGCAATGGGCCGACGACGGCCTGCTCGAGTTCATCGAGCAGCTGCTCGACTGGTCGTCCGAGCACCGGATCTTCGTCGTCACCTTCGCTCGTCCCGAGCTCGCCGAGCGCCGCCCGGGATGGCCGGTGCGGGTGCCCGGAGCCACCCCGATCGGGCTCGAGCCCCTCGACGACGGCCAGATCGAGGCGCTGCTCGCCGGCTGGGTCTCATCGCTGCCCGCCGCGGGCAGGCGGAGGATCGTCGCGCGGGCCGAGGGCATGCCGCTGTACGCGGTCGAGACGATCCGCTCGCTGGTCGATCGCGGCGTGCTGGTCGAAGGCGACGGCGGTCTCGAGCCGGCCGCCGAGATCGGCGACCTCGACGTCCCCGCCAGCCTCAGCTCGCTGCTCTCCGCGCGCCTCGACTCCCTGCCCACCGAGGAGCGTGAGCTGGTCGCGGCGATGGCCGTGTTCGGCGGCAGCTTCGCCCGCTCCTCCGCGGCGGCGCTGGCCGCGCTGCCCGAGGAGCGCCTCGATGATGCGCTCGCGGCGCTCGTCGGCCGCGAGATCCTCACCATTCGGACCGACCCGCTGTCGCCCGAGCGCGGCCAGTACGGGTTCGCCCAAGGGATGTTGCGCACCGTCGCCTACGAGCGCCTGCCGAGGCGCGAGCGGCGCCCCCGCCACCTGGCCGCCGCCGCGCACCTGCGGGCGGCCTTCCCCAACGACGGAGAGGAGGTTGCCGAGGTGATCGCCGCCCACCTGCTCGATGCCTATCGCGCCGGGCCGGGATCGGACGACGATGTGCTCCGCGCCGAGGCGCTCGCCGCCCTCCGGGTCGCCGCCCGCCGGGCCGCGACCGTCGGCTCGCCCGACGCCGCCGAGCGATTGCTACGCAGCGCCGCCGAGCTGGCCGAGAGCGAGCCCGAGCGCACCGAGCTGATCGGCGAGGCCGCGCGCATGGCCGACCTCGCCGGCCGCTACCCGGAGGCGATCGAGCTCTTCGAGCAGGCCGCGGCCGCCCATCGAGAGGCCGGGCGCGAGCGCGACGCGACCCGCCTCGCGGGGCCGATCGGGCTCGCGCTCGGCCGCCTCGGCCGCAACGAGGAGGCAATCGAGCGGATGCGCGCCGCGCTCGAGTCGCTTGGCGCCGACGAGCTCGACGCCGATGTGGCCGCGCTCGGATGCGAGCTCGGCCGGGCGCTCTCGGCAACCGGGAGGGTCGAGGAGGCGGAGGCGATCATCGACCGCGCGCTGGAGGCCGCGCAGGCGCTCGAGCTGACGCCGGTGACCGCCCGGGCGCTCGGGCTCAAGGCTCTGAACTCCGAGCTCCTCGGCCGCTTCGAGGAAGCGCGGATCCTCTACGACGGCGCCAGCGCCCTGGGAGCGCGCGACCGCCTCGCCGACCGCGTCTACCCGCAGCTCAACGGCGCCAACCTGCGGATCCTGCGCGACATGCCCGACGCGGTCGAGCTCTGCGAGGCCGGCGTCGCCAGCGCCCGCGAGCTCGGCAACCGCTCCGCCGAGAGCGTCGGCCTCGGCAACCTGATGCTGGCCCAGCTGCTGGCCGGGCGCTGGGACGAGGTCGAGCGCATCGGACAGCAGGCGCTCGACAGCGACGCCGACCGCCCCGACGTCGAGTTCATCCACCTGCAGCTGGTCGTCCTCTGGGCCGCTCGCGGGGATCTCGAGCGGGCCCGGTCGCACCTCGGAAAGATGGAGACCTGGGGTCGGAGCGACGATCTCGAGGCGCGGCATCTGTTCACCGCGCTCGCGGCTCTGATCGCCCTCGCCGCGGGCCGGCCGGAGGAGGCGGCGGAGCCGCTCGCCCTGGTGGCTCGCGAGGCGGCCGAACGCCACGGACCGTCGGCCGAGGGGGTACGGCTGGCCTGGAGCGGGGCGCTCGAGGCCGCGCTGGCGCTCGGGCGGCTCGCCGACGCCGAGGCGCTGACGGCGCTGCTCGCCGAGCAGCCCCGCGGCGCCGTACCGCCGCTGCTGCACGCCGAGCTCGCCCGTGGTCAGGCCAAGATCAAGGCCGCCCGGGGCGAGTTCGAGGGCGTCGAGGCGCAGCTCCGAGAGGCGATCGACGATCTCACGGCGCTTCGCTACCCGTACTTCACCGCCCGTGCCGAGACCGACCTGGCGGCGCACCTGCTCGAGCACGGGCTCGAGCAGGAGGCGCTGGCGCTACGCGATCGGGCGATCGGCACCCTGCAGCGGCTGGGCGCCGAGCCGGCGCTGGCCCGGGCGCGCGATCTGGCGCCCGCACGGGCGGCGCCGGCCTGACCGAACCTCAGACGTCCTCGTCGAGGACCACGACCCATTCGTCCGGGCCCTCGACCTCTCCCTCACCGGTCTCCGCCGCCTGCTCACCGGCGGCGCGACCGAGCCCCTCGCTGGCCCTGACCCCTTCCTCATCCTCCCAGTAGGAGATCCCGAGCATCTTGCCGCTCTCGCGGTTGGCGAGCATCGTGAATCCCCGGAACCCGGCCTGCTCCTTGTAGCTCGGCAGCTGGTCGCTCTCGAACGCCGCGACCGCGGCGTCGATCCGCTCCGGCTTCACCCTCAGCCTCCGCGACCGTGCCCGCTTGCGTGCGTGTGGCATTGCTCCTCCTCTTAGGTCGGAACCCCTTTTGGCCGAACCTACCCGATCGGGGCACGCCGGCAAGGGTGCGCTACCGTGAGTGGCGAAGCAAACGAACAGAAGGGCAGCAAGCAGATGAGCGACGCACTCACCTCGGCCAAGATCGTCGAGGCGGCACAGCAGCTCGGCACGGAGGAGTTCTCCCGCGGCGACCTCGCAGCCCAGCTCGGCGTCGAGAAGGCCGACATCAAGCCGGCCTTCCGCGAGGCACGCCAGCTCGGCAAGCTCGAGAAGGTCCGTGACGACGAGGAGAACACCGGCTACTTCAAGCTCACCGGCCAGTAGCCGCCGGTCCCGCGGCCGTCAGATGACGACGACGGTCGTATCGATCTTCGCGAACCGGTAGAGGCCCTCGGCCTCCGGCGCCGGCACCCGCACGCACCCGTGTGACGCCGGGTATACCGGCACGTCTGGGTACTCGTGGAAGGCGATCCCGTTGTTGAAGTAGGAGGCGTAGGGCAGCCAGACCTGGAACGGCACCGACCACGAACGCAGCTCCTTGCGAAAGACCTTGAACGTCCCCGCAGGGGTCGAGGTCCCGGGGGCGCCGGTGGAGACGTGCACGGCCCGCTTCGTGCGGCCATGGGCGATCAGCAGCGCGACGCCGCGGTCGCGGTAGACCTCGATCCGCCGCGAGGGGCCGCCGGCCTTCGGCCTGGGAGCCTTCGCCATCGCCAGCGCGGCGGTGGTCGCCGGGCCGACGACGCCGTCTCGTTCGAGCCCCTCCCAGGACTGAAATGCGATCACCGCCTGCTGGGTGCGGTAGCCCTGGACTCCGTCAACGGCGCTGCGGGGCAGGTACTGAAGGTCCGCGAGCCGCTCCTGGAGCCGGCGCGTGCTCGAGCTCTGCGGCCCCTTCGGCCTCGCCTTTCGCTGCGGGCCCTTGGCCGGAGCGGCGAAGTCGCTGCGCTCGGCCTCCTCTTCGACCGGCTCTCCACCGGCGACGACCTTGACCGCGTCGACGTCGTCGAACTGGGTCAGCGTGTAGGTGAGCTGGCCGAGGCGCGCGGCCAGCTCCTGGCGCTGCAGGTCGTCACGGTCGGCCGCGCGCGCCGGGATCCCGTCGAGGAAATTGGCGGAGACCTCGACCGTCGCCGTTCCGTCGCCCGCGAGGTCGACGCCGTTGACCTTGACGTCGGCCGGGATCTGGGTCTCGGCGTGATCGCCCTCGGCCGGGCCCGCGACCAGGGCCTCGGTCGCAGCCTCGAGCTCGCCGCCGCCCTCCGGCAGCCGACGCTCGACCGTGCGGAACTGCTCGCCGGCGGTGAAGTAGAGCTCCGCTTCGCCGGCGTTCGCCCCCTCGGCGGGCTGGTCGCTCGGCGGTGCCGGGGCCTGCGTGGTCGTCGACTCCGCGGTCGTGGTCTCGGCGGCCGTGGAGGTGGTGCTCTCGTCCGAGCCGCCGCCGCAGCCGCCGATCGCCACGGTCGCGATCAATGATCCGGCCGCCAACAGCCTCCGTGCCTGCACTCCCGCCGCCATCGATTCGAAACCCTAGCGGCGGGTATCGTCGGCCCATGGCTACCCCATACACGCAGAAGAAGCTCACCGACGTCAAGGATTCCGCGCCCGGCTTCGGGTTCGGGGAGCTGCAGGAGGCGCGTTTCGCCACCGCAGACCTCGAGGCCGAGGAGACGGGCGTCAGCCACCTGCGGGTCAAGGCCGGCAAGCGGCAGGGCTTCGCCCACGTGCACGAGGAGGCTGAGGAGATCTACGTCGTCATCGCCGGCTCCGGCCGGGTGAAGCTCGACGACGAGATCGTCGAGCTCTCCGCGCGCGACGCCCTCCGGGTGGCGCCGGGCGTCACCCGCCAGTTCGAGGCCGGCGACGAGGACCTCGAGCTGATCGCCTTCGGCCCCCGCCACGAAGGCGACGGGGAGATCCTCCCCGGCTGGTGGTCCTAGCCGGCGCCGCGGACCGATCGCTCGGATAGGCTCGCGGCCGCCGGGGGCGTAGCGCAATCGAGAGAGGGAGGACCACACGGTGAAGCTCGTGATCGGCATCGTCCGGCCGGAGAAGGCGAACGACGTGCTCGAAGCTCTCTATCGCGCCGAGGTGCGCGGCGTCTCGATCAGCCGGGTGGAGGGCCACGGCGGCGAGCTCGACCGAGTGGAGACCTATCGCGGCACCACCGTGAAGGTCGGTCTCGCCGACAAGGTCCGGTTCGAGGTCGCCGTCTCCGACGACTTCGTGCAACGGACGATCGACGCCCTCTGCCAAGGGGCTCGTACCGGCGAGGTCGGTGACGGCAAGGTCTTCGTCGTCCCGCTCGAGCGAGCGGTCCGAATCCGGACCGGCGAGACCGACAAGGCCGCCGTCACCCCGGTGGGTGCCTGATGGATGCCTCGAACCTGGCCCTGCTCGCCAAGATCGATTCCGGCGATACCGCCTGGATGATGGTCGCGACCGCGCTGGTGCTGATGATGACCCCCGCCCTCGGGCTCTTCTACGCCGGCCTGGTGCGCTCCAAGAACACGCTCAACACGTTCATGATGTGCATCGCCGCGATCGCGATCGCGGTGGTCACCTTCGCAGCGATCGGCTACTCGCTGGCCTTCTCCGAGGGCGGCGAGATCATCGGCGGTCTCGACTACGCCTTCCTCAACGACGTCAACTTCCAGCCGCGCGACGGTCAGACGATCCCGCACCTCGTCTTCTTCGCCTTCCAGGCGACGTTCTGCATTATCACCACGGCGCTCGTCTCCGGCGCCGTCGTCGAGCGGATGCGGTTCGGCGCCTTCCTCGTGTTCGCCGGCCTCTGGTCGGTGCTGGTCTACTCGGTGCTCGCCTATTGGGGCTTCGGCTTCGGATGGTTGATCAACGGCGGGACGCTCGACTTCGCCGGCGGGATCGCGGTCGAGATGGCCTCGGGATTCTCGGCGCTCGCGGCCGCCCTCGTCGTCGGCGCGCGCAAGGACTACGGGCGCCAGGCGCTGCTGCCCCACAACGCCGTCTACGTTCTCCTCGGTGCGGGCCTACTGTGGTTCGGCTGGTTCGGCTTCAACGGCGGCAGCGGCTTCAACACCGGCCAGAACTCGACCCTGGCATTCACGAACACGCTGCTGACCCCCGCCTGCACGCTGCTCGTCTGGTTCGCGCTCGACGCGATCCGCGGGCGCCGGGTGACCGCGATCGGCGCCGCGACCGCGATCATCGTCGGCTGCGTCGGCATCACCCCTGCGGGCGGCTTCGTCAGCCCGGGCTTCGCGATGCTGCTCGGGGCGCTCGTCGCGCTGCCCTGCTACGCCGTGGTCGCCTACCGCACCCGAACCCGCGTCGACGAGACGCTCGACGTGCTCGCCGCCCACGGGATCGCAGGCTTCACCGGAATCCTCTTCATCGGCTTCTTCGCCCAGGCGTCCTGGAACGGGATCTCGGACGGTTGGGTGTTCGGCAACTTCGACCAGTTCGTCGACCAGGCGCTCGCCGCGGTCGCCGCACCCGCCTACGCGTTCGGCGCCACGTTCCTGCTCCTGAAGCTGATCGGGGCGGTGATGCCGCTACGCGGCGAGGACCGCGACGAGGCGCTGGGAATGGACCTGATCCACCACGGCGAGGAGGCCTACGCGACCGGCGAGGGCGCGATCCTGGTCACCCCGGCCGAGCTCGAGGAGAAGGTGCCGGTCGCCGACCCGGCCTAGGCGGCCTCGGAGTACGCCGGCTCCGTGGAGGACGCTTGCTCATCGTCGGAGCCCGCCGCCTCGGCGGCGAGCTCCGCGTCCGGCTCGATCACGACCGCGGCGAGCACGATCGAGACGACCACGAGCATGGCCCCGAGCAGGAACGCCAGGTGATAGCCGCTGGTCAGGGCCGAGGCGTTCGCCTCGCCGTCGGCGATCAGCTTGTCGCTGCGGGTCGCCGAGAGGGTGGCGAGCACCGCGAGTCCGATCGCGCCGCCGACCTGGGCCGACGTGTTCACGAGCCCAGAGGCGAGGCCGGCGTCGGCCTGTGTCGCGCCCGACATCGCAATCGTCATCAGCGCCGGGAAGCAGACGCCGATCCCGAACCCGAGCAGGATCATCACCGGCAGGATGTGCTCGACGTAGCCGCCGTCGACCGGCGCCCGGGTGAACAGCGCCAGCGCGCCGGCGACCAGGACCATGCCCGCGAGCAGCGCCCGGCGGGCGCCGAAGCGCATGATGATCGGCTCCGCGTATCGGACCGAGAGCGTGCCCATGATCAGGGTCGCGGGCAGGAACGCAAGCCCGATCTCGAGCGCGTCGTAGCCGAGCACCTCCTGCATGTACAGCGAGCCCATGAAGAAGGTGCCGAACATCCCGGCAACCAGCAGCGCCTGGACCACGTTCGCCCCTGAGACGTTGCGGGAGCGGAAGATTCGCAGCGGCATGATCGGGTTCTCCGCCCGCGACTCGCGGACGATGAAGGCGATCAGCAGCGCCAGCGAGGCGGCGCCGAGACCGAGCGTCTGACCGTCGGTCCAGCCGTAGTCCGCCGCCGGCTTGACGATCGTGTAGACGCCGAGCATCAGCGAGGTGGTGATCAGGATCGCGCCGGGGGTGTCGGCTCCCTCGGCCAGCCCGATGCCCTGGTCGCGGTCGATCAGCCGCGTCGCCAGGAACGCGGTCACGATCGCGATCGGGACGTTGATGAAGAAGATCCAGTGCCAGTTGATCGCCTCGGTGAGCACGCCACCGGCGAGCAGGCCGATCGTGCCGCCGGCGGAGGCGACGAAGGCGTAGACGCCGATCGCCTTCGCCTGCTCGCTGCGCTCGGGGAACATGGTCACGATCATGCCCAGGATCACGGCCGAGGTCATCGCCCCGCCGATCCCCTGGATGAAGCGGGCGACGACCAGCATCTCCTGGCTCTGGGCGGCGCCGCAGAGCACCGAGGCCACCGTGAACACAGCGAGGCCCGTCATGAAGATGTTCTTGCGCCCGAGCAGGTCGCCGAAGCGCCCGGCGAGCAGCAGCAGGCCGCCGAAGGCGATCAGATAGGCGTTGACGACCCAGGCGAGGCTCGACTGCGAGAAGCCGAGGTCATCCCGGATCGAGGGCAGCGCCACATTGACCACGGTGACGTCGAGGACGATCATCAGCATCCCCGCGCAGAGCACGTAGAGCGCGACCCAGCGGTTTCGATCCTGATCCGGCTGCGGTTGTGTGAGTGCGTTCAAATTCATCCCTACCCGTCCTATCTAAGCAACGCGGTTTTTTTCAAAATCGACATCTGCCAGTAGGACCGCCGAGTGCCGCCAAACTCATCGGTCGCAGATCACGACCTCGCTACCCGTTTGCGGCGGACGTCAGTCCAGGCGTGCGGGCAGGCCGAGGTTCCCGAACGCCGCCGCCAGGCTCTTTGCCTCGAGCGCCTGCTCGGGCATCCGCGCCATCGCCTCGCGCCCGGGATCCTCGATCGTGCGGGTGATGAAGCAGTCAACTTCGCTGATCAGCTCGCCGCGGAAGGTGAGCACGTTGAGCGCGAACGGCAGGTAGCAGCCCTCGTCTTCGTCCCAGCTGTAGTAGGCGAGCGCCGGCTGGCCGTTGGCGTGTGCGGGCAGCGGCTTCCAGCGCCAATCGCCGGACAGCGGTGAGGCGGCGAGCCAGATCGCGATCTCCTCGCGCCCGCCGAACCAGGTCGACATCGGCGGCATCGTGAAGGCGGCGTCCTCGGTCAGCATCCCGACCACCGCGTCGATATCGCCGCGCTGCCAGGCATCGACGTAGGCGTCGACGATCTCGCGCACCCGTTCGTCGCCGAGCGCCCGCAGGGTCGCCTGCTGGGTCTGCTCCGGCAGCCGGTCATCGACGGTCGAGCGGGCGCGCTGTAGGGCGCTGTTGATCGAGGCCGTGGTCGTCTCGAGGATCTCCGCCGATTCCTTGGCCGAGAAGCCGAGAACCTCGCGCATGATCAGGGCCGCGCGCTGGTTGGCCGGCAGATGCTGGAGCGCGGCGATGAACGCGAGCTCGACTGCCTCGCGCTGCTCGTAGCGGGCCTCCGGCCCGGCGAGACCGTCGTCGAGCCCGAGCTGATCGTCGGCGTAGGGCTCGATCCAAACCGACTCGACCAGCGGATCCCCCGGGGGCACGTGCGGATCGGCCGCGGGGCCGTAGTCCACCGGCAGCACCCGCTTCGGCCGCTTCTGGATCTGGTCCAGGGAGGTGTTGGTCGCGATCCGGTAGAGCCACGAGCGGAGCGAGCTGCGGCCCTCGAACTTCGCGATCGCCCGCCAGGCGCGAAGCATGGTGTCCTGGAGCGCGTCCTCGGCGTCGTGGACCGAGCCGAGCATCCGGTAGCAGTGCGCGTGCAGCTCGCCGCGGTAGGGCTCGACCAACCGCCCGAAGGCCTGCTCGTCGCCTCCGCGAGCCGCCGCCAGCAGCTCCTGCTCGCGTCCCGGCATCGTTGTCGCCCCTGATCCCATCCACTCTGCAGATTAGAGGGACGGGCACCGGACCGATTAGTTTGCCCGCCGGCGCCGGTCACAAGGGCTAGAGATGGCGTCAAGGCTTTCCAATCCGGTCGTCCACCTGGAGCTCCACACCGGCGACCTGGCCGCCGCCGGCGACTTCTATCGGCGGCTCTGCGGCTGGCGGCCGGAGCGCGTCGACCTCGGCTCGGGCTCGTACATGGCGCTCGGGCTCGGCGGCCGCGTCGACGGCGGCATCGTCGAGTGCGAGACCCGCCGGCCGCTGTGGCTGCCCTACGTCGAGGTCAACGAGATCTGCGAGGCGACCGAGCGCGCGCGCGGGCTCGGTGCATCGGTGCTGCTCGAACCGCACGAGGGTCCGGCCGGCTGGCGCAGCGCGGTCGCCGCCCCCGCCGGCGGCGAGATCGCCTTCTGGCAGCCGAAGCGCTAGGCCGAGTCGGCCGGCTCCTCGTCCGGGACCACCTCGAGCGAGCCGAATCCCTCCAGCGGACCGTCGACGAAGAACACCTCCAGGGTCAGGTCCGGCTCCAGGTGGGCCTGGCTGAGGAAGGCGACCACCTGGCGGCCCGTGAGCTCGGTGATCATCTCCTTGTAGCGCTCGGCCATCAGCTTCTGGAACTCGTGGCGCATGGTCACGACCTCGGCCACCTGCCCGCCCTCGACCATCGTCTGCTCGATCGCCGTGAACCCGTTGCGAAGCACGCATACGACGATGTCGTCGATGACGTAGGTCTTCGCCCGGTGGGGCCCGCGCCCGTAGTGGGTGCGCATGATTCCGACGATCCGATTCGAGATCGCCGTCAGTAGCTCCCCGCCCGACAGCGGCTGCTGTGGTTCCGCGTTCATTTACCCGTCCTAACCAACGCTCGCGTCCGTCTTCCGCGCTCAAATTGTACGCCCACACACGGTTTTGCGTTGACACCGCCGTTAGACTCGCCGGGCGGGTCGAAGTGGTCGCCGACGGTGGCACGGAAGCCTGCTCTGTCGACCAAGACGCCTTCGCGAGCGCCCGGCGAGCGCGAAAGCGGACTCCCGACGATATCCCGGTCGCTCGCGAGCCCGGAAGGCGCCCATGTCCACCTTTTCGCACCCGCCGTCGAACGGCGACGAAGCGGAGCAGCATCCCGCGGAGCTCGACTCGGTGATCCGGTTCATCGCCACTCGAATGGGCGCCGAAGCGTCGATGCTCGCTGTCCGGGACGGCACCCCGGGCGAACCTCGTGTGTACGCCTCCTGGGGGCCGCCGCTCGGCCCCGAGGTGCTCCACGGCGTCGCCGGCGACGGATCGATCGGCCACGCGCTGGCGCGAAACGAGCCGCTGGCGCGACGTCTCACCGCTGCCGAGGGGCAAAACGGGGGCCCGCGGATCGCCGAGGCCGTGATCGCGCCGGTCGAAAGCCCGAGCGGCGTCCGCGGTGCGCTCTGCGCCGGCTACGCACGGGCGCTCGAGGGGAGGACGGAAGCGGTGCTGACCGAGCTCCGCGCCTATGCCGCGGTGCTCGGGCTCTGGCTCGACGACTCCGAGGCACTGATCCGCCTGCTGCGCGCCGCCCACGAGGATGCGCTCACCGGTTGCGTCACCTACCCCGACCTCGCCCACCGGCTCGACAGCGAGGTGAGGCGGTCGGAACGCACCGGCCAGCCGCTCTCGTGCCTGTTCATCGCCGTCGACGACTACGGGGCCTTCAACGCCCAAAACGGCCACGTGAACGGCGAGCGTGTCCTGGTCGAGATCGCGCACACGCTCCGCGAGCGCCTTCGCGACACCGACACGGTCGCGCGCTTCGGCGGCGATCAGTTCGTCGTCCTGCTGCCGGATACGAGTTGCGGCGCCGCGAGCCGGGTGAGCAAAGCGCTTCAGGCCGCGGTCCGGATCTCAACCGCCGATCTGCTCGGGGGACCGGCCACGGTCTCGATCGGAGTCGGCGAGCTGCACGCGGGAATGACGTCGGCCGAGCTCGTCGACGTCGCCGACCACTCCCTGCGGATCCTGAAGACCTAGCGACGGCTGTCGGTCGGGACCCGCCGGGCCGGATACCTGCGAACCTGCCCGGCTGAGATGACGGAGACCCCCTCCTACGAGACCCTGCTCTACGGCGTCGACGGCCAGATCGCGACGATCACGCTCAACCGGCCCGAGTCGCTGAACACGATCGTGCCGCCGATGCCCGACGAGGTCGAGGCGGGGGTCGAGCGGGCGATCCGCGATCCGGAGGTGAAGGTGATCGTGATCCGCGGCGCCGGGCGAGCGTTCTGCGCCGGCTACGACTTCAGCGAGGGCTTCCGCCACTGGGGCGAGCTCGTCAACACCGACGGCGAGTGGAATCCCGGCAAGGACTTCATCGGCACCACCTCCGCGGCGCTGGCGCCGACACAGAAGTTCATGAGCATCTGGCGCTCGCCCAAGCCCGTGATCGCCCAGGTCCACGGCTGGTGCGTCGGCGGCGGCAGCGACTTCGCGCTCTGCGCCGACCTCGTGATCGCCAGTGAGGACGCCCAGATCGGCACCCCGTACTCGCGCCTCTGGGGCGCCTACCTCTCCGGCATGTGGATCTACCGTCTCGGCCTGACCAAGGCGAAGGAACATGCGCTCAGCGGCCGGCCGCTGTCCGGGCGCCGGGCGGCCGAGATCGAGCTGATCAACGAGGCCGTGCCGTTCGAGCGGCTCGAGGCGACCGTTCGCACCCGCGCCGAGGAGCTCGCCTCGCTGCCGCTCCCCCAGCTCGCGGCGATGAAGCTGATGGTCAACCAGGCCTACGAGAACATGGGCCTCGCCTCGACCCAGACGCTCGGCTCCGTCCTCGATGGAATCATGCGCAACATCCCGGAGGCCAAGCGCTGGATCGAGCGCGCCGCCGAGGAGGGCGTCTCGGCCCTGGCGGCGGAGCGCGACCGGCCCTTCGGCGACTACAGCCAGGCGCCGCCCGAGGAGAGGCCGAACCCCGAGAACGTGATCCGGCCCTGAGCGGTCCGGCGCCGGCGTACGCCCCGGGCGCGCGGCGCCGCTCTATTTCTCAGTGGACATGCCCGACGACCCGGCGCCACCGGAGTCCATCCCGCCCGAGTCCATCCCGCCGGAGTCTGCGCCGCCCGAGTCCATCCCGCCGGACTCCATCTGGCCCGAGTCCATGCCGCTGCCCGAGTCCATCTCCCCCGAGTCCATGCTCATCGCGTCCTCGGGCGAGCCGGGAATCGTCAGCCCCGGGACGTCAGCCGGCGCCGTCGCGACCGCGATTGCGAGAACGAGGAGGACGATCGCCACCCCCCTCGTGGCGAGCCACTGCCACGGGGCGAGCTTCTCGAGCGCGATCAGCGCCGCGACCAGGATCATCCAGCCGACGCTCATCACGCCGAGCGCGAACAAAGCCGCCATCAGCGCCCAGCAGCAGCCCAGGCACCAGGCGCCGTGGGCGAAGCCCATCCGCAGGGCGCCGACGCGGCCGTCGCGCCAGCTCTCGATCAGGAAGCCGAGTGGCCCCCGGCACCGGCGCAGGCACGCGTACTTGAGCGGCGTCAGCTGGTAGACGGCCGCGACCAGGAGCACCCCGCCGGCCAGGTACTTGCCGCCTCGGTCCCAGGAGAAGGCGTCGATCGAGACCGAGCGCAGGCCCTCGAAGAGACCGTAGGCGACCAGGCCGGCGGCGGTCCAAACGGCCAGGTAGCCGATCACGAACAGGGTTGTCGCCCCGGCGGGCGCAGTCTTGCCGGCCTCGCGCCGGCGCCGTTGGATGTTGGCGTAGACGCCGACCATCGGCCAGATCGACGGGAACATCATCGCCGCCATCATCACCACCCAGGCGGTGACGAAGAACCCGAGCCCGCCGAGGTCGGTCCCGGGGCCCGAGTCCATGCCCGCCATGCGGTCGTCGGTGAGCAGCCAGGCGGCGAGCGCGAGCGCGAGCAGCAACCCGATCAGCGCCAGCTGGCCTCGAAGCGGGGAAATGCGCGCCGGTGCGGCGACCGTTGCGCTCATCCGAGCTCCCGAGTCAGGCGGCCCAGGAGAAGGCGGTCGAGAACCCTGACGACCCCGGCTGGTTGGCGAACTGCATCCCGAACGCCTCGGCGCGAGAGCTCTTCGCCCGCCCCAGAGCAACGTCTGAGCCCGCCGGATGGAAGATGTCGACCATCCGCGCCGGCCTGCCGCTCTCGCTGCCGAACGGGATGATGTCCTCGACCTCGAGCTCGATCGCCTCGCCGACCTTGAGCCGGTGGTTGCCACCCTCGCTGGCGAACTCGATCGGTGCCCGCTCGACCCCGAGTTGCTCGCCGATCAGCGGCCCGAGCGCCTCCATCGGGCCGCCGAGCGCGCCGCTGAAGACCGCGCCGAGCTTCTCCGCTTGCTCGTCGGAGGCCGCCGCGTCGATGAATACCCCGAGCCGCCAATTTCCCTCGGTCATCACCTGCGGGGCGTCCGCGACCGCGACCACGCTGAGTCCGCTGACGTCGACGCCCTCGACCTCACCGGAGTCGACATGGAAGGCAAGCACCGGCGTGCAGCGCTCGTTGTCGGCCCCGAGGTCGAGCGAGGCGGTGCAGGGGCAGGGCGCGTTGCAGTTGCAGTTCTCGAAGTAGCGGCCCTCGATCTTCCAGCTCATCGTTTCCTCCTCCTCGAGTGTGTTTCCGTCTCAGGCCCGCGTTCCCACGGCGAGCAGATACTCCTTCTCAAAACGGGCGCTGTCCTCGGGGCCCCGGTTCCACTCGTCGCAGAAGGCGTCCAGCGCCCGATCGAACTCCTCCTCCTGCCCGTTGCGAACAGCGTTCGCGCGCGCGGCGATCGTCGGCCCGTACCTCTGCTTGAAGTGCTCGCCGTAGTCATGCGCGTGCTCGAATGCGGTGATTTCCAGGTTCTCGCGCTCGAGCGTGCCGAAGTCGACGCGAGCTCCGAACAGCTCGCCCAGGTGGTCCTCGCTGCCCCACAGCGGCGCCGGCTGCGCGCCGGGCGGAGGCGGCGGCGCGAACGGCCCCATGGTCCGAAACAGCGCCCCGATCATGCCTTCGGGGGTCCAGCTCAAGAGGCCGATCGTGCCGCCGGGGCGGCAGACGCGGACCATCTCGTCGGCGACATCCTGATGGTGGGGGGCGAACATGGCGCCGATCGACGAGATCACGACGTCGAACGACTCGTCCTCGAAGGGCAGGCTCTCGGCGTCGGCTTCAACCCACTCGAGCTCGACGCCGTCGGCCTCGGCACGGCTGCGACCCGCCTCCAGCAGCTCCGGGGTCAGGTCGCTGGCGGTGACCTCCGCCCCGGCCTTCGCCGCCGGTATCGAGGCGTTGCCCGTTCCGGCGGCGATATCGAGCACGCGCATCCCCGGGCCGATGCCGCACGCCTCGACCAGCCGCGGCCCGAGCGGCAACAGGAACGTCTCGACCATCGACGGGTAGTCACCCGACGCCCACATCGTCCGATGGCGCGCCTTGAGCTCAGAATCGGCTGTGCTGGACAAAGGTGGCCCCTCCGTCGTTGACAGAGCAAGCCTACCCTCCTCGGCCGAAGGCAAGCCCGCCGGCGGGTCGTTCTAGACGAAGCGCTTCACGAACGCGAGGGCCCGCTCGGCTACCTCGCGCCAGCCGCTGTCGATCGTCAGCGAATGGCCGCGGTTTGGGATCTTCTCGATCTCGGTGACGCCCTCGTTGCGCTGCTGGCGCTTGAAGGACGCGTTCGCGATCGCCCACGGGACGGTGTGATCCTTCTCCCCGTCGATGATCAGAAGCGGTCCCCGGTCGGGGTTCTTGGTGTCCACCTTCGCCTCCGTCGCCGGGTTCACGTTGGCGTTCGCCATCTGCATCAGCGCCACCCCGGGCGCCGCCACGTGGTAGGTCTCGTAGAGCTGCTCCGCCTCCTCTTCGCTGAGCGCGTTCGCCCACCCGTACTTGAACTGGTCCAAGGTGAGGGTGATCGCCCGCCCCCGGTTCAGCGGGTTCTTGAGCACCGGCATCGCCGACCTCAGGGCCGAGATCGGCAGTGGCAGCACACCGCGGAACGGCCCGGGATCGATCGCGACCGTGGCGGCGGACAAACTCCGGTCGGCGATCATCTGCGCAAGCAGGCCGCCGGTCGAGTGGCCCATCACCGCCGGCTTCTTGGTCAGCTCTCCGATCACCTCGGCGGTGTGATCGGCGATCTGCCGGAGTGTCTTCTTCGCGAACACGTCCGGGTTCGCCCGCGCCTCCTCGACCGTCTCGGGGTCGTCGGGCCAGACGGGCGTCACGGCCGCGTACCCGGCCTCCTCGAAGAGAGCCGCCCAGTTGTCCCAGCTGCTGGGCAGCAGCCAGAGCCCGTGGATGAAGACGACCGGGGTCTTGCCGCTCGCGTTCGCCTGCTCGACCTGCTCTGTCTCATGCGCTGTGATCGTCGCCATGGCGTCAGTATGACCGCG
The DNA here is from genome assembly GCA_036561205.1 of Solirubrobacterales bacterium. Taxonomy (GTDB): domain Bacteria; phylum Actinomycetota; class Thermoleophilia; order Solirubrobacterales; family 70-9; genus WHSW01. Next base: position 2,161 of record DATBPT010000145.1, on the reverse strand, counting down.
GCGCTCGGCGGTCAGGCGGACGGCACGATGACGTGCTTGACCTCCGCCATGTAGCGGTTGGCGCTCGCGGCGGCCTCATCCGGAGCGCTGCCGCCCTCGCGGGCGACCATGTACGCCGCGTACCAGTCCCACCAGTCGTGCGGCGGGGCGACCGCCTCGAACGAGCCGTGGCGCCCCGACGTTTCGTGGAGGAGCTCTGCGCGAGCCTCGACGTCCATCTCAGTCCTCCCACTCCCGGCCCGGGAGCCGCGTGGTGACCTCTTGGAGCACCCAGCCGTTCCCGTCGGGGTCGCTGAACGACGCCTGGGCGAAGTACGAGCGCCCTGGCCCCTCCAGGCCCGGGGGCCGTTTGTCCTCCACCTCGCTGACCTCGACGCCGCGGCTGACGAGATCGTCCCGGGCGGCGTCGATGTCTTTGACCGCGAGGATCAGCCTGTCCACGGAGCCCGGCTCAGCCGCCGTCAGGCCCTTGCCGAAGTGGATCGAGCACTGCGAGTGGGGTGGCGTGAACTGGACCGTCCGGAGGTCGTCGCTGACGACCAGGTCGATGTCGAACCGCCATCCGAGGCTTTGGTAGAAGCTCTTGGCCCGATCGACATCCGCGACGGGCAACGTCACCACCTCGAGCCCCATGTCCACGCCCTGCGCGCTCTGCGTCCCGCTCGTCGAGTCACCGCTTACGTCGGTGCTGCTCATCTTGACCTCCGCAAATAGGTCCTCATGAGTCGAGACGCCGCGACGGACGTCCCCGTTCCAGGACGAGCCTATGGCGTGTTTTCCAGCCGGTCAAGCGGAAATATTTGGTCAAATGTGTGTCGATGAGCGAGTACGCAGTCGCCCGACTGGAGCAGATCGACGAGATCAGCGACGGCCGCGAGCCGTGGCGTCCGCTGCGCCACCACTTCGGCATCACGTCGTTCGGGATCAACGCCTGGACGGGTCGGGAGGCGGGCGACAGGATCATCAACGAGCACGACGAGGAGGGGGAGGATGAGGAGCTCTACTTCGTCCACAGCGGTCGAGCCAGGTTCGAACTCGACGGCGAACGCGTGGATGCGCCGGCGGGCACGTTCGTCTTCGCCCGCCCGGGCGTGAAGCGGACGGCGTTCGCCGAGGAGCCCGGGACGACGATTCTCGCGGCGGGGGCCAGGCCCGGGCAGGTTTACACGCCGACCGGCTGGGAGCTCTGGGCCCCGGCCGGCCGGCTCTACCAGGAGGGGCGGTACGCCGAAGCGGCCGACCTGGCGCGGGACCTGGCCGCCGCGCACCCCGAGTACCCGACGCTCCTCTACAACCTCGCCTGCTGCGAGAGCCTCGCCGGGCGGAAGGCCGACGCGATCGAGCATCTGCGGCTGGCGATCGAAACCTCGGATCGCGTTCGTTCGTACCTGGCCGACGACTCAGACCTCGACCCTCTCCGCGAGGAGCCGGAGTTCCAGGCACTGCTCGCCGGCTGAGGCTACGCCGAGTCGGTTGCCAGCACGCCGGCGCCTGCGTGCGCGTACGCGAATAGACGGCCCGGGGCCGGGTACGGCTGCAGCGACGTGACCGCTATCGCCCAGGCACGGAAGCCGCCGCTGGACCGGGCTCGGTATCCGGCGACGCCAGCGACACCCGCACCTCCCCGCTGGCCCGGTGCGCTCCCCAGGCGCTTCGCCGTCGCGCTCGATGGGCGCCATCCGGCCGTTGTCTTCGCGGCCGCGCTGATCGCGGGATGGGTGCTGGTCGCCGCCGTCTCGATCGGCCTCGGGCTGCTCGTCACCGACCTGATCGTGCCCACCGACGGTGTTGCCTCGGCCGACCAGAGCTTCGTGGAGTCCGTTGTCGACGAGCGAACACCCTTCCTCACCGACGTCTCGGCGGTCGGCTCCACGGTTGGCTCGTACGCGCTCGTCGGCGTCGCGATCCTGACTGCGCTCTTCTTCGCTTACCGGCGGGAGTGGGTCTTGGCGGCGTACGCCGCTTTCCTGCCGATGATCGAGTCGAGCCTGTACAGGCTCACTTCGGCGGCCGCCCCAAGGGAGCGCCCGGATGTCCCTCGCCTCGAGGACCTGCCGGTCGATGCCAGCTACCCCTCCGGCCACACCGCCGCTTCGGTCGCGGTCTACGGAGGACTCGCGCTACTGCTCACGACTCAGATCGCAAGCCGGCGCCTGCGTGT
>DATBPT010000144.1:0-4260 GCA_036561205.1 Solirubrobacterales bacterium | reverse complement strand
TCGACCACGCCCTCGCCGCCGAGCATGGTCTCGGTCGCACCCTGCCCCTTGGCGAGCTCGAGTCGATCCTCGGAGAGGTCGACGCAGACGATCCGCTCGGCGCCCTGCAGGCGACAACCGGCGACCGCGCCGAGGCCGACCATGCCGGCGCCGAAGACGACGCAGGTCGACCCCTCGCGGACCTTGGCCGTATTGATCGCCGCCCCGAGCCCGGTGGAGAGCCCGCAGGCGAACAGGCAGGCGCGGTCCAGCGGCGCCTCGGGGCTGACCTTGGCCAGCGCGATCTCCGGCATCACCGTGTACTCGGCGAAGGTCGAGGTGCCCATGAAGTGGCGGATCTCCTCGCCGTCGCGCTTCAGCCTCGTGGTCCCGTCGGGCAGGTAGCCCTTGTTCTGCTGCTCGCGGATCGCGAGGCAGAGGTTGGTGCGCTCGTCGACGCAGTGGATGCACTCGCCGCACTGCGGCGAGAACAGGGTGACGACGTGATCGCCGACCTCGAGGTCGCGGACCCCCGGGCCGACCGCCTCGACCACGCCGGCGCCCTCGTGGCCGAGCACAGTCGGCGAGTAGCCCGACGGGTCGACCCCGGAGGCGGTGTAGAGGTCGGTGTGGCAGACGCCGCAGGCGACCAATCGCACCAGCGCCTCGCGCTCGCCCGGCTCGCTGAGCTCGAGCTCTTGAACGACGAGCGGCTCGCCGAACCGCTCCAGTACCGCCGCGCGCATCTTCATCGCCGTTTCCTCCCGGGATCGCCTGCAGGCCGATCGTATGCCTCAGGCGGCAGGGATGCGGCCCGGCGGCAATTCCACCGAGTTTTGGACATACAGCGGCGCAAATGGTGTTATTTCGATCAAAGACTTGACAAATCGGTCGGGATGTGAACTAATGCCCGCGCTGTGAGGAGGAGGAGCGGCTCGTTGGCCTCCCTGAGGGAGGGCAACCGAAAGCGTGTGATCGACGTCCTGCGGGAGCGGGGGGTCGCCAGCCGCGCCGAGGTCGCGCGGATCACCGGCCTCTCACGCTCGACCGTCTCGACGATCGTCGCCGACCTGCTCGAGAGCGGGCTTGCCGGCGAGCGCGACGGCCAGCCCGACGGCGAGGCGCATGCCGGCCGGCCGCCGGTGATGGTCTCGCTGAACCCCTCCGCGGGGCTCGCGATCGGGATCGACTTCGGCCACCGCCACCTGCGCGTCGCGGTCTCCGACCTTTCCCACACCGTGCTCGCCGAGTCCTGGCGTGAGCTCAACGTCGACCACTCCGCCGAGCACGGCCTCAGCGCCGCCGCCGAGTTCGTCGATCACGTGCTCGCCGAGGCGGACGCGGATCGCGCTCGCGTGATCGGCGTCGGCATGGGGCTTCCGGCGCCGATCGACCGTGCCACCGGTGCTGTCCAGGCCGCCTCGATCCTGCCCGGGTGGGTCGGCGTTGACGCCGCCGGCGAGGCGGAGGCGCGCCTCTCGCTGCCGGTCGAGGTCGAGAACGACGCCAACCTCGGGGCCCTTGCCGAACTCGTCTCGGGCGCCGCCAAGGGTAGGTCCGAGGTCGCCTACATCAAGGTCTCGAACGGGATCGGTGCCGGGCTGATCTCCGGCGGCCGTCTCCAGCACGGCGTCGGCGGCACCGCGGGCGAGATCGGTCACACCGTGATCTCCGACGGCGGCCCGGTCTGTCGTTGTGGCAACCGAGGCTGCCTCGAGACGCTCGCCTCGACCCGCTCGATCGCCGAGCTGCTCAGCATCAGTCGCGCCGAGGAGATCTCGAGCCGGCGGGTGCTCGAGCTCTGCGCCGCCCAGGACGCGGCCGCCCAGCGTCTGATCGGCGACGCGGGGCGGGCGATCGGGATCGCCGTGGCCAACCTCTGCAACCTGCTCAACCCCGAGTGCGTGATCGTCGGCGGCGACCTCAGCGCGGCAGGCGAGATCCTGCTCGCCCCGATGCGCGAGACCGTGCAGCGCAACGCGATCCCGAGCGCGGTCGAGGACCTCGAGATCGTCGCCGGCGTCCTCGGCGAACGGGCCGAGCTGCTCGGCGCCCTGGCGCTGGTGATGCAGGAGTCAGATCGCTTCATCGCTCCGGAGCTGGCCCAGGAGGCAGCATGAGGAGACGGCATGAGAAGGCGTATAACAACGAAACGAGCGCGCCCCGTCGTGGCGCCCGAGAGAGGAAGGACTCGATAATGCAAACAATCAGTCACGGAGGAGTGTGCCCATGATCAGCACGAGAACACGCAACCGGCTCCTGGTGCCGATCGTCGGCATGGTCGCCGCGCTCGGCGTCGCCGCCTGCGGTAGCGACGACTCGACCTCGAGCACCAGCGCCGGCTCGGACACGAGCACCAGCGCGAGCACGGGAGGAAGCGGGACGATCGGATTCCTGCTGCCCGAGACCGAGACGGCGCGCTATGAGACCCAGGACAAGCCCCTGTTCGAAGAGGCTGTCGCGAAGCTCTGCCCCGATTGCACCATCGCGTACCAGAACGCCGACCAGGATGCGACCAAGCAGCAGTCGCAGGTCGAGGCGATGGTCACCCAGGGCGTCGACGTGATCGTCCTCGACCCGGTCGACTCGACCTCGGCGGCGGGCCTTGTTACCCGCGCCCAGCAGGCCGACATCCCGGTGATCAGCTATGACCGGCTGATCCTCGACGCGGACCTTGCCGCCTATGCGGAGTTCAACAGCTCCGAGGTCGGCAAGCAGCAGGGCGACGCGTTGGTGAAGAAGCTCGCCGACGACGGCAACCCGACGGGTCCGATCGTGCAGATCAACGGCGACCCGAAGGACAACAACGCGAAGTTGTTCAAGGAGGGTGCCTCGGCGGTGTTCGCGGACAACAACATCGACGTCGCGCAGGACTACGACACGCCGGACTGGCTGCCGGAGAACGCGCAGAAGGAGATGGACCAGGCGATCACCGCGCTCGGCAAGGACGGCTTCAAGGGCGTCTACGCCGCCAATGACGGAACCGCGGGCGGCGCGATCGCAGCGCTCAAGGCCGCGGGCCTCGACCCGAGCACGATCCCGGTCACCGGCCAGGACGCCGAGTTGGCCGCGATCCAGCGGATCATCGCCGGTGAGCAGTTCATGACGGTCTACAAGCCGATCAAGCCGCTCGCCGACAACGCCGCCGCGCTCGCGGTGGCCGTCGTCAACGGCGAGGACCCGGCGAACGCCAGCGTCATCAACGGGACCGAGAACAACGGCACCGAGGACGTGCCGTCGGCGATCACCGACACGATCCCCGTGTTCAAGGACAACGTCAATGACACGGTGGTCAAGGATGGGTACTGGACCGCGGAGGAGATCTGCACGCCGGAGTACGAGCAGGCGTGCAAGGACGTGGGCATCCAGTAGCCCCGTAACGGGATAGCCTGAAGCGCGAGGAGAGCGAGTCATCAGTCAGAGCCAGAGCACATCCGCACCCTCTGGATCCGATTCGGGATCTCAGCCTCTCCTCGCGCTGAAGGGCTTTTCGAAGAGCTTCGGGCCGGTCGAGGCGCTGAAGGAGGTCGACTTCGAGGTCTACGGCGGCGAGGTCGTCGGCCTGGTCGGCGACAACGGCGCCGGCAAGTCGACCTTGATCAAGTCCATTTCGGGCGCCCAGCCGCCGGACGCCGGCGCGGCGACCTGGGAGGGCCGGCCGGTGCAATTGCACACGCCTCACGACGCGACCGAGCTCGGGATCGCGACCGTCTATCAGGACCTGGCGTTGGCAGAGAACCTCGACGTGGTCGCCAACCTGTTCCTCGGCCAGGAGATAGCCAACACGGTGCCCGGGTTCCCCGTGCTCGACGAGACCTCGATGGAGAAGAAGGCGGTCGAGCTGCTGAGCTCGCTCGGAGTGACGACGCTGCGCAGCGTGCGCACCGAGGTCGCCTCTCTGTCCGGCGGCCAGCGCCAGGCCGTGGCGATCGCCCGCTCGCTGCTCGGCGATCCGAAGCTGGTCCTGCTCGACGAGCCGACGGCGGCGCTCGGGATCGTCCAGACCGACCAGATCCTGCGGCTGATCGAGCGCCTGCGCGAGCGCGGCCTCGGGGTGATCGTGATCAGCCACAACCTCGCCAACGTGTTCGAGGTCTGTGACCGGATCGCGGTCCTGCGGCTCGGCCGCATGGCCGCCACGTTCAAGGCCGAGGGCGCGAGCCGGGAGCAGATCGTCGCCTCGATGACCGGCGCCGACGTCAAGGAGCGGGCGACCGAGGAGACGCCCCTGTGAGTACGCCTGAGACGACGATCGGCACCGCCCCCGCGGAGGCGGTCGAG
>DATBPT010000143.1:0-4864 GCA_036561205.1 Solirubrobacterales bacterium | reverse complement strand
GAAGTCGACCTCGTCGATCAGCGCCGCGCCGGTTTCGCCGCGACCGGTCGCGACCTGGAAGACGTTCTCGGGGATGCCGGACTCGGCCAGCATCTCGGCCATCAGCAGCGAGGTCAGCGGGGTGATCTCGGAGGGCTTGATGACGACCGCGTTGCCGGCCGCGAGCGCCGGGATACAGTCGCCGAACGAGTTCACCAGCGGGTAGTTCCATGGTCCGATCACGCCGACGACGCCGACCGGGGCGTAGCGGACGACCATCCGCCGGCCGCGGACGAGCGGCGAGGCGGACTCGACCTCCTCGTCGCCGAGGTACTCGGGCGCCCGCTTGGCCCAGAACTCGAGCGCGTTGAGCCCGTACGAGATCTCGGTCAGCTGGGTCTCGTCGACCGGGCGGCCTGTCTCGCCGACGATCGTCATCACCACGCGCTCGGCGTTGGCGACGAGCCAGCGGCGGGCGGCGAGCAGGACCTCGGCGCGGCCCTCGAAGCCGAGCGCCTCCCAGCCGGGCTGCGCGGCGCGGGCGGCGGCAACGATCTCGCGGACCTGGTCGGCGCCGAGGTCGGGGACGGTCGCGATCGTCTCACCCGTGGCTGGGTTCTCGACCGGGATTCCCCCGTTCTCGGACATCACCGCGAGTGTATTTCTATTCCGCCACCGGCTGCGACCAGGGCGCCGCGACCGGATCGACGCGGACGACGTCGGTGTCGGCGTGGCGGTCGTGGAAGCCGCGCTGATCGTCGCGGGTGACCACCCCCAGGTAGCCGAGCCCGAACGGGATCGCCGCCAGCACCGCGCCGACGAGCCGCCGCCGGGCGACGCGCGGGCCCAGGCGCCGGGAGCCCTCGTGCTCGATCTGGATCGAGAGGAAGCGCATCCCGGGCGTCTGGCCGGCCAGCGACCAGAACGTGAACAGGTACAAGCCGCCGAAGATCACCCAGGCGGTTGCGCCGAACACGAAGGCGGCGGTCGAGACGCCGTCGCTGCCGAAGAGCGCGCTCAGCACCGCGGCCGTTGCCAGAAAGATCCCGTCCAAGATCGCCAGATCGATCAGGAAGGCGATCCCGCGGGATACCAGGCCGACCGAGTCCCTGGGCGCGGTCCGCGGCTTGCCGATCAATCGCCGCACGAAGCGCTCGAGGCCGCCGTCGAAGCGGTCGGCGATCCGGCGGATCTGCCGCCCGAGATCGCCGATCAGTCCCGCGCCCTGGGCGGCGATCGCCGAGCGCACCTCGGGCGCATCGGCGATCCGCTCGACCAGCTTCTGCACCTCCTCCGAGGCGAGCAACCGATCCCAGGCCTGGTTGACGACCTCGGAGTCGAGCGCCTTCGCGGCGGCCCGCTCGACGGCCGGGCTGGAGAGGGTTCGCTCGAGCGATTCCTGGGCGGCCTCCGATTCGAGCACCCTGAGGATCGCCCGCTCGACCGCAGGGCTCTCGAGCGCCCGCACGATCGCCTCCTCGGTCGCGACCTCGAGCGCGTCATCGATCCCCGTCGCCGAGGCGACGCGCTCGCCGGCGCGAGCCCCGGCCCCGAGCAGGCGGGCCGGCAGCGTCGGGCGGCGGCCGGGCGGCGGCTGCTGGGGCGGGATCATCGACCCGATGGTCGCAGTTCGCGGCGGTCGGAACCTGCGCCGCCGCGACTGCGACGATTGGCTCGTGGTCACGGCGATCGTCTCGGACCTCCACCTCGGGCTCGGCAGCGGTGCGGACCTGCTGCGTCGCCAGGGCTTTCGGGAGCGGCTGATCGAGGGGATCGCCGGCGCCGACCGAGTCGTCCTGCTCGGCGACGTGCTCGAGCTTCGCGACCGCCCGCTGCCCGAGGTGCTCGGGGTCGCCGGGCCGGTGCTGGCCGAGATCGCGGCAGCGATCCCGGCCGGCGAGCTGGTGATCGTCCCCGGCAACCACGACCACCACCTGATCGAGCCATGGCTGGAGCGGCGGCGGCTCGGCGGCGCCGCCCCGCTCGAACTCGAGCAGACCGGCCGGCCGGAGGGGATCGCGTTCGAGGCGCTCTGCGAGCGGATCGGTTTCGCCAACCTCCGCTTCGCCTACCCCGGGTTCCGGGTCCGCGAAGACGTCTACGCGATCCACGGCCACTACCTCGACCGCCATCTGACCGTGCCGACGATCGAGCGGCTCGGGGTGGCGGCGATCGAGCGCGTGCTCGGGATTGCGAGCAGCGGTCCCGACCCGCTGCTGCCTCCGGAAGAGCGCCGGCCGGCCGAGATCGACGAGTACGAGCGCGTTCAGACCCCTGTGTACGCGCTGCTCTTCGGCCTCGCCCAGGCGACGACCGGCGAGCGTCGCGGAGGCGCCGATCCCTCGATGCGGCTCTGGCAGATGATCGGCGGCGGGGAGTCGCGCTCGGCGCGCCTGCGCGGCTGGCTGGTCGGCTCGGTCGCGGTCCCCGGCGCGGTCGGTGTCGCGAACCGGCTCGGGCTCGGCCCGGTCCGATCCGACCTCTCCGCCGGGGCGATCGGGCGGGCGGGAATCGACGCGATGGGCGAGCTCGTCGAGGAGCTCGGAATCGACGCCGACCACGTCATCCACGGCCACACGCACCGCCGCGGCGGCCCGGAGCAGCGGCGCGACGGCGGGCCGAAGCTCTGGAACACGGGCAGCTGGGTCCACTCCCCCGGTCTGCTCGGCGCCAGCGCCGCGGTCAGCCCCTACTGGCCCGGGACGATCTGCATCGTCGGCGACGAGGGCGAGCCCGAGCTGCGCCACCTGCTCGACGAGCTCGAGCCCGCCGAGCTCGCCGGCGACGGCGACTAGGCTGGCTGGCGGATGAGCTTGCTCACCCTCCCATTCGAGGTCCCCGCCCGGCTCGTGCAGCGCGTGATCGAAGACGTCGGCGCGATCGCGGGCGTCGCCCGTGACCTGCCGGAGCGCCTGCAGGAGCTCGATGCCCGCGCCGAGCAGATGCAGGAGCAGCTCGACCGGGCGCTCGCCCTCGGCGAGACGATCGCCGCCAACAGCGCTGCGATCGTCGAGTTGGCGCAGCGGGTCGAGGCACGGGGGGAATCGATGATCGATCTGGGCGAGCGGATGATCACGCTCGGCGACGCGCTGATGGCGCAATCGGAGTCGATCGCCCGCGCGCTCGCGATCGCAACGCCGCTCGAGGGCACGGTCGAGCGCCTCGGCCGGGCCCTCGATCGCCTACCGGGCGGCAGGCCGCGCTCCGCCGAGGGCGAATCCGGCGAAAGCCCGCGCCCAGACCCGATGTGACATCACGCCATGCGCCATGGCCGGGCGTAGACTCGGGCGAGATGGCGCAGGCGACCGAAGAGCTGACGATCGACGAGCTCGCGCGGCGCACCGGGATGACGGTGCGAAACATCCGCGCACACCAGTCGCGGGGGCTGCTGCCCGCGCCCCAGGTTCGCGGGCGGACCGGGTTCTACGGCACCGAGCACGAGGCGCGGATCAACCTGATCCGCGAGCTGCAGGCCGACGGCTTCAAGCTCGAGGCGATCGGCCGCCTGCTCGAGAGCGCCGGCGGCTCGAGCGAGGAGGTGCTGCGGTTCACCCGCTCGCTGAAGGCGCCGTTCGAGGACGAGGAGCCGCAGATCGTCACCGCCGCCGAGCTGGCGGAGCGCTGGAACGCCGGCGAGGCCGCGCCGGCGCTGCTGCGCAAGGCCGAGCGGCTCGGGATCCTGCGGCCGCTACCCGACGGCAACTTCGAGGAGCTGAGCCCGACGCTCGGTAGGGCGAGCGCGGAGCTCGCCGCGCTCGGGATCCCGGCGGAGACGGCGCTGGACGTTGCCGCTGACATCCACAAGCACTCGAGCGCGGTGGCGAAGACCTTCGTCGAGCTGTTCATCAAGCAGATCTGGAAGCCGTTCGAGGAGCAGGGCCGCCCTGAGAACGACCTGCCGGCCGTCCGCGACGCGCTCGAGCGCCTGCGCCCGCTTGCATCCGACGCCCTGCTGGCGATGTTCCAGCTCGTGATGACCGAGGCGGTCGAGGAGCGGATGGGCCGCGAGGTCGAGCGGATCCAGAAGCGGCGGTAGCTAGGCCGGGGTCCCGGCCAGCAGCCGCTCGCGAATCGTCGTCGTGTCGAGGTTTGCCGGCTCGGTCTGGGCGACGAACTCCGCCAGCAGGCGGGCGAACTCGTACGGGCGCTCGAGCTGGGGGAAATGGCCGACGCCGTCGAGGAGCTCGAGCCGGCTGCCGGGCATCGCCTCGTGGGCGGCGCGGCCGTGGTCGGCGGGAATCACCGGGTCGGCGGCGCCCCAGACGATCAGCGACGGCACCGACTCGGCGAGGTAGAGACGATCGAGGGCGCTGACGCGCTGGCCGCCGGGGTCGAGCACGGCACGCATCGTGGCGATGAAGGCGTCCCGAGCCTCAGCATCGCCGAGCGAGGCGTAGCCGCGTGCCACCTCCGCCAGGTCGGTGCCCGCCTGCAGACGCAGGAAGCCGAGCGCCCGACCGATCGCCTCACCGGCGGCGAGCAGGCGCGCGTGGGTGAGTAGCGGGAGCACGTACTCGGACCCCGGCAGGGTCGAGGCGCGCAGCAGCGGGTGCACCTCGCGCCCGAGCCCGCCGCTGGAGACGAGGACGAGGCGGTCACAGCGCTCCGGGAACTGGTAGGCGAACTGCATCGCGATCCCGCCGCCGAGGGAATGGCCGACGACCGTCGCGCGGTCGTGCCCGAGCGCGACCATCGTGTCGCGGACGGCGCTCGCGTAGGCACCGAGCGAGTAGTCGCCGCGCGGCTTGGCCGATTGGCCGTGGCCGAGCAGGTCCGGGGCGAGCACGGTGTGGTCGGCCGCCAGTTGCTCGATCGTCGGCTCCCACTGCTCGGAGCGGCCGGTGATCCCGTGGATGAGGACGATCACCGGGCCCTCGCCTTCGAG
>DATBPT010000142.1:0-3638 GCA_036561205.1 Solirubrobacterales bacterium | reverse complement strand
CGCGGCGGTCGAGCGCACCGGGATCGACCCGGCCGGCGTCGCCGACGTCTACTGGGGTGCCGCGAATCAGGCCGGCGAGGACAACCGTGACGTCGGCCGGATGGCGGCGCTGCTGGCCGGCCTCCCGGTCGAGGTCCCGGGGGTTACGGTGAACCGGCTCTGCGCCTCGGGCCTGGAGGCGATCAACCAGGCCTCCCGGGCGCTACGCCTCGGCGAAGCGGATCTCTATCTCGCCGGCGGCTCGGAGTCGATGAGCCGCGCGCCCTGGGTGATGGCGAAGCCCGACAGCGCCCTCGCCCGCGGGCCTCAGACCCTGCACGACACGGCCCTCGGCTGGCGCCTGATCAACCCGCGGATGGCCGAGCGCTACTCGACCGAGGCGATGGGCGAGACGGCGGAGAACGTCGCCGAGCGCTACGGCGTCTCGCGGCAGGATCAGGACGCCTTCGCGCTCCGCAGTCACGCTCGCGCGCTGGCGGCGCAGGCCGAGGGCCGCTTCGCCGAGCAGCTGATCGCGGTCGAGGCGCCGGGCCCGAAGCGCGATCAGACGGTCAGGGTCGAGGTCGACGAGGGCCCGCGCGCCGACACCACGATCGAGAAGCTCGCGGCGCTGCGCCCGGCCTTTCGCGAGGCCGGCACCGTGACCGCGGGCAACGCCTCGACCCTCAACGACGGCGCCGCCTGCCTCGTGCTCGCCTCCGAGCAGCGGGCCTCCGAGCTCGGCGCCGAGCCGCTCGCCCGGGTCGTCGCCACCGGGGTCGCCGGCGTCGACCCGGCCTACATGGGAATCGGGCCGGTGCCGGCGATCCGCCGCGCCCTCGACGCCGCCGGGCTGGAGCTCGGTGAGATCGACCTGATCGAGATCAACGAAGCCTTCGCCGCCCAGGTGCTCGCCTGTGTCGGCGAGCTCGGCATCGACGAGGAGAAGCTGAACGTGAACGGAGGCGCGATCGCACTCGGCCACCCGCTCGGCTGCTCGGGAGCCCGCCTCGTCACCTCGCTCGCCTGGGAGCTTCGCCGTCGGGATGCCCGCTACGGCGTCGCCGCGCTCTGCGTCGGCGTCGGTCAGGGGCTGGCGACGGTGATCGAGCGGACCTGAAAAGGTTCGATCCGGCGCCGCCCCCGGAGGGCGCGGCGCCGGATCTGGTCCCTCCCCGTCTTTTGCTCAGCGAAGCCGGAGCTTCTTCACGCCGGTGACGGTCGCGTGATCGGCTCTCACCGTCTGACGAGCGAAGATCGCGCGGCGCCCGCTCAACCTGGCGCGCATCCGCTTCTTCACCCGCAACGTGACCACCTTCGTCCGCCCGGACTTGACCCGGACGTGACGCTTGGCGGTCAGCTTCGGCCCGTGCCTGGTGACCAGCCCGGCGAGGCCGATCTTGCAGGCGCCCTCGAGCAGGCGAGAGCAACGGACCTTGACCCGGAGGCGGCCGTGCTTGTCGAACTGTGCCTCCCCGGCGACGCCGCTCTTGGCGAGGCCGTCGGCGGTATCGGCGCCGCCGCCGTTGCCATTTCCGTGACCGGTCGCCCGGCGAGCGTGGAGGACAACGCCGTCATAGGCGGCGCTGCCGCCCGGGATCACGGTGGCCCCGGTCTCGTACCGGCTCGAGATCCGAACCCGGTAGGTCGAGCCCAACTTGAGCGCGGCCGCGGGAATCCCGGTGTTCTGCACGGTGACCCATGTGTCCGCTCCGCTGAGCGGCGCGTGATTGATCACCTCGACATTGCCGGCGCCTGCCGAGACGCCGATCAGGTCGACCGAATACGTGGCCGTGTTGCCCGCGACCGCGAGCAGCTGGCCGACATCGGCCGTGCGCGAGATCGCCAGGCGCAGCGACGTCGCCTGCTTGCCGTCGACCCCCTGGTACTTGAACGGTGCGCTCTGCCAGGTGCCGATCGATGTCGCGCCGACCCCGGTCAGGCTGCTGAGGCTGGTCCGGATGAACCCCGGGCCAGTCCCCGGCGCGCCTGTGCCGGACTCGATGCTGTTGTTGATGGTCGGACACAGCAACAGGGGCACGCAGAGCCCCTCGGACGAGCGAGAGCCCGTCCAGTCGGTGTCGCCCGGGCCATAGTCACGCGCGGCCGCGCCGGCAAATGCCGGCACCGCCGCCAGTGCGATGGTGGCCGCAATCGTTCCGATCGCGGTGCTTTGCCTTCTGCTCACGTCGAACCTCCAGAGTTCGAATCGCGCCCGTCCCTGGACCCCATAACCGCCGCGGACCCCCCCGCAGCCCAATTTGCAGTAGTTCTCCTACCTCAAATCGGCTAGTTCGCGGGACAGTAGCTGGCCGATCCGCCAACCGCGCCGGTTCCCTTCCCTGTTTGAATCCGATCCTGCACCGCAGGTCAAGCGCCCCGCGCCCTCGGATAGCCTCGTGGCCATGACGGTGCTCGAACTCGCATCGGTCGACGGCGCGATCGCTCCGACGGCCGAGACGACGATCCCGCTCCAGGACGACGGGCTCTACCGCGGCGACGGGGTCTTCGAGGTGATCCGCCTCTATCGCGGGCGCCCGTTCGCCCACCGGGAGCACCTCGATCGCCTCGAGCGCTCGGCGGCCACGATCTCGCTTCCCACCCAACGCGCCGAGCTCGAACCGGAGATCGATGCCTTGCTCGAGGCGGCTGGCGAGGTTGACGCGCAACTGCGGCTGATCGTCACCCGCGGCGGCCGGCGGATCGCTTTGATTGAGCCGCTCGTCGAGCACGCGGAGACGGTGTCGCTGGCCACGGTCACCTACGCGCCGACCCTGATCCTCAACGGGGTCAAGTCGCTCTCCTACGGCGCCAACATGCAGGCGACGCGGATCGCCAATGGCGGCGGTGCCGACGAGGCCCTGCTCGTGCGACCTGACGGGATCGTGCTCGAGGCACCTACCTCGACCATCTTCTGGGTCAGCGACGGCGAGTTGCGAACCCCGGCGCTGCACGTCGGGATCCTCGACTCGATCACCCGCAGCGCCGTGGTCGAGGCGCTTCACGTGGACGCGGGGGAGTTCCCAATCGCCGACCTGCTCGGTGCCTCGGAGACCTTCCTCGCCTCGACCGTCCGGGAAATCCAGCCGGTCTCGGCGATCGACTCGACCGCGTTCGAGCCCGGGCCGCGCGCCGCCGAGGCCCAGGAGGCGCTGCGGAGGGCGGTCGCCGCCGAGCTCGGGGCAACGGCCAAGTGATCGAGCTCAGCGACGAACAGCGGCTGATCCAGGAGACCGCGCGCGACTTCGTCGACAACGAGGTCATCCCGCGCGCTCGCGACTCCGACCGGGCGCAGAAGTTCGACCTCGAGCTCGCCCGCCGGCTCGGCGAGATGGGCTACCTCGGCGCCCCCGTCGCCGAGGACTATGGCGGCCGGGGGCTCGACTTCCTCTCTTACGGCCTGATCGTCGAGGAGGTCGGCCGCGGCGATTCGGCAATGCGCACCGTGGTCTCGGTCCAAACGTCGCTCGTCTGCGGCTCGATCGAGCGCTGGGGCTCTGAGCAGCAGAAGCAGCGCTGGCTGCCGAAGCTGACCGCGGGCGAGGCGTTCGGTTGCTTCGGGCTCACCGAGCCCGACACCGGCTCGGACGCCGCCAATCTGCGCACCCGGGCGGAGAAGATCGACGGCGGCTGGCGGATCACCGGCCAGAAGATGTGGA
>DATBPT010000141.1:0-12680 GCA_036561205.1 Solirubrobacterales bacterium | reverse complement strand
GCTCGATCTCGTCCAGCTCGAGCTCGCGCGCCGCGATCAGGCTGTTCGAGATCGGCTGGTCGTGCTCGCCGACGATCGTCAACGTGGGCGCGTCGAAGGCAAGCGCGTCCAGGGTCGGCCGCACCGAGCCCTCGATCGAGTTCTCGAACGGGACCAGGGCCCGGTCGGCATCGCCGTCGACGACGGCGATGATCGCGTCGTGGATCGTCGCCATCGGGATCGGCTCCAGCTGCGCCTCACCGGCGGCGTTGCGCAGCGCGTCCTCGCTGAAGGTCCCCGCCGGGCCTAGGTATGCGACTCGCATCGAGCTCAGTTGAAGGTGACCGTGTAGGTGGCGGCGTTGTTGTCCGCCACCTCCTCGCCGAGGACCGGCAGGACCTCGACCTCGAGCGTCAGCGGGACATCCGTGTCTGGCGTGTCGTCGAGCGCCATCTTCACCTCGTCGATCCCGGAGGCGTCGAGCTTCGCGATCGAGCCCTCGCCGCTGAGCGGTACCGCGCCGCCGCTGAGCGTGTAGCTGACCGTGACCTCGTTCTCCTCCTGGTCACCCTGGTTCTGGACCTCGACCGTGATCTGCGGCGGGTCGGAGCCGAGCGAGACGCTGGTGTCGGCGTCGGCGGTCAACGGCGTCTTGTCGATCGTCGTGCTCAGCAGGGCGAGCCCGTGGACGCCCTCGGTCGCGCCGGCGGCGCCGGCGAATGCGCTCAGCACCGTGGTCAGCTGCAGATGGTCGAGCCAGCGGTCGACCGGCTCCGGCAGGAAGACGCTCGGGGGAACCTCGCCGGCGACGCCCTGGTCGCTGAGCGCGGTCTCGATGTCCCCCTGGGCGCGCGAGTAGAGCACGTCGCTGGCCAGGAAGGCGCGCATGTCCTCGGCGATCCGGTTGATCGCGTCGGCTGAGCCTTCGTTGCCGAGCGCGGTCGGGATGTCGTCGGCGATCCCGGCGAGCGCGTCGCGGCGCAGCTCGAACGCCTGCACGAGCTCGGTCTGGGCGTCGGCGAGCTCGTCCGGTGTGTCGAGCCCCTCGGCCCGCTGCAGCAGCCCCTCGGCCGTGCCGCGGTCGGATGCGATCTGGGCCTCGAGGCTGAGCTCGTCGGTGTTCGCCGGCGGGTCCTCGAGCCGGTGGAAGAACTCGGCCGAGAGCTGGTTGGACTGCTCGACGATCGCCTTCAGGTCGGAGGAGTAGTTCTCGAACCCGCGTTCCTTGCGCGCGTTGAGACAGCCCCTGACCGCGAGCAGCAGCAGGATGATCACCAGCACGCCGACGGCGAGCGCGATCACGCGGCGCAGCATCAGCTGACGCTGGCGCTCGGATCCCGGTCGGCGGGGCCCGGCACCTGAACCGGAGGGTTGTAGTTCGTCCTCGTCGAGGAAAGCCACGATTGCGCCGAGGTCTCCGTCGGCGAGCAGAGTATGCACGCTGCCGCGGAGGGACCGCGGCAGGAGAGCGGCACCCACCGGCGAACGATCTAGGTCGTGGTTCAGGACCTGGTGATGGAGCGCTTCCGCGTGATCGAGCGGATCGGCTCCGGTGGTATGGGCACCGTCTACCGTGCCTACGACGAACGGCTGCAGCGCGAGGTGGCGCTGAAGGAGCTCGAGGCCGTCGATCCGGACCGGGTCCTGCGCGAGGCCCAGGCAGCGGCGCGCCTCAACCACCCCGCGATCGTCACCCTCTACGAGCTCGGCGAGCACGCCGGCCACGCCATACTCGTCTCCGAGCTGGTTCCGGGCAAGACCCTGGCCAGCCTCGAGGCGGAGGGCCTGCTCTGCGATCGCGACGTCGCCGAGATCACCGCGGATCTCTGCGACGCCCTCGCCCACGCGCACGCCCGCGGCGTCGTCCACCGGGACATCAAGCCCCAGAACGTGATCGTGCGCGAGGATCGCCGGGCGGGGCGGCGGGCGAAGCTGATGGACTTCGGCATCGCCCGGATCGCCGGTGCCCCGACCCTGACCGCGGCCGGCGAGGTCGTCGGCACGCTCGCCTACATGTCGCCCGAGCAGGCCGACGGCGAGCTCGCCGGCCCGGAGACGGACGTCTACTCGCTGGCGCTGACCGCGTACGAGTGCTGGGCGGGGACGAACCCGGTCGCCGGACGGACTCCGGCTCAGACCGCTCGCCGGATCGGCACCGGCGTCGCCCCGCTGCGCCTCCACAGGCCGGATCTGCCCGAGGGCCTCGCCGACACGATCGACGCCTGCCTCGAGCCCGAGCCCGAGCTGCGCCCGAGCCCGGGGGAGCTTCGCGACTGCCTCGCAACCGAGCTCCGCGACCTCGACGCCGTGCACCCCCTCCCGGGACCGGAGGACGCCGGCCTCGACCCGGGGACCGGCCGACCGCGCCTCGGCCGTGCCCGGGTGCTCGCGCTCGCCGCCCTCGTCTTCGTTCTCGCCGCCCTTGCCGCCCCGGCCGGGGTCCCGGGCGCCGCCCTGGTGCTGGCGGTCCTCTGCCTGCCCTCGCTCGTGGCCGGTGCGACCACCGGCTCGCTGGCGCCGCTCGCGGCCCCGGTTCTCAATGCCGCCGGGATCCCCTCCGCCGCCGCGGCCCTCGGCGCGGCGGGCTCGACCGCCCTCGCTCGGGCCGCCCTCGGCGCCGGCGCCTGGGCATGGATGCTGGCGGCATCGCTGGCGCTCGGGATCGGTCCCGATCCGGGCGTCGGGACCGCGGCGCCCGACGGCTGGGCGACCAGCGGCTCGCTTGCCGCCGAGCACGTGCTCGGCCCGCTGGCATCGCTCGACTCGCTGCTCGGGGCGTCTGTGTTCGCCGCCGCGTCGGTGGTCCTCGGCTGGGTGCTCTCAGCGCGCCACGCCTCCCTTGCTCTGCTCGGCGCGATGATCTGGGCGGCAGGCGTCGACGCGGCGCTCTCGCTGGTCGGCGACGGAGCCCTGAGCGCCAATCCGGCCGGCGTCGTGATCGCCGCCACCGTCGCGGTCGCGGTCGAGTTCGCGCTCCTGCGCGGCCTCCCCCGTGCCCCGGCGCCCACCGCAGGCGCGCAGGTCGCTCAGCAGCCGCTCTCGGGCCGGCTTGCCTGAGAGCCGCCCGCCGCCTTCCCCCTGACCGGCTTTCGCAGCCCGACTCCGTAGGATTTCCCTTCCCCTACCGCGGGTATCGGCCGCTTCTGCATGCCCGAGAGAGACGGAACCATCAGCGTCCTACGCAACCTTGAGCAACGGATAGAGAACCTCGTCGAGGGCGTGTTCAGCCGTGCCTTCTCCTCGCAGGTGCAGCCGGTCGAGATCGCCCGCAAGCTGGCGAAGGAGATGGACGCCCACCGAACCGCCTCGGTGTCGCGCGTCTACGTGCCCAACCAGTACACGATCTGGCTCTCGGCGGAGGACCGCAAGCGCCTCGAGGGTTACGAGCGCTCGCTGGAGCAGGAGCTCTCCGCCTACCTGCTCGAGCACGCTCGCCGCCACGACTACGCGCTGCTCACCCGGCCCGAGGTCCACCTGGAGTCGGACGAGCGGCTGCGGCTCGGGGAGTTCGGAATCCAGACCCGCCTGGTGAAGCCGCCGGCGCGCCAGGGTGAGGCCCCGGAGCAGGGCGAGCAGGGTCACACGATGGTCTACTCGGTGCCGCCCAAGGACACGAA
The DNA here is from genome assembly GCA_036561205.1 of Solirubrobacterales bacterium. Classification (GTDB taxonomy): domain Bacteria; phylum Actinomycetota; class Thermoleophilia; order Solirubrobacterales; family 70-9; genus WHSW01. The sequence continues at coordinate 9,084 of DATBPT010000141.1, read as the reverse complement.
GTCGCGCAAGCGCCGGCCGGCCGCACACCTGACGGAGACGAAGGCGATCGTCTCGCTCGACGATCGCCGCTACGTGCTCGATGGCCCGACCGCCGTCCTCGGGCGCTCGCGGGAATGCGACTGCGTGCTCAACGACCCGAACGTCTCCAGGCGCCATGCGGAGCTGCGACGCGGCTCGACCGGCGATTGGCAGATCGTCGACCTGGGGTCGACCAACGGCGTCAAGGTCAACGGACGCCAGGTCGATGCCTCCCGCCTCGGCCCCGGCGACGAGGTCGTGCTCGGCACCGTCCGCTTCGTCTTCGACATCGAGCAATAACGCCTTGGACACGGAACCGATCGCCGTCGCCCTCAAGTTCGGCTTTCTGGCCGTTCTCTACCTGTTCCTGTTCTGGGTCTCTCGCAGCGCCCTGCGCGAGCTGCGCAAGACCGGGGCGCCGGCCCCGGAGGCGACCGGCTTCCACCCGATCGGCGCCGGCGGCAGGGCCCCGGCGACCGACGCGTGGCTGGTCGCCGTCACCGGCGGCGGCCTGCCGGCGAACGAGCGCTACGACCTCTTCGGCGGGCTCTCGATCGGCCGCTCGGGTGAGGCCGACGTGCGGATCGACGACCGCTTCGCCTCCTCGATCCACGCTCGCATCTACTCGCGCGGCGCCTCGTACTACGTCGAGGACATGAGCTCCACCAACGGCACGTATCTGAACGGGGGGCGCCTGCACGGCGAGGCCGAGCTGTCGGATCTCGACCAGATCAAGATCGGCGACACGGAGCTGCGCTTCGAGCTCCAGCTACCCGGAGCAGACTGATGCCGCTGCGTGTCAGCGAGCAGGCCTCCCGGTCGGACACCGGGCGCCAGCGAACGGCGAACGAGGACTCCTACTACGCGAGCGCGCCGCTGTTCGCCGTTGCCGACGGCATGGGCGGGGCGCAGGCCGGCGAGGTCGCCTCGCGGATCGCCGCCGAGTCGTTCGAACCCGCTGTCCGCGGCGGCGAGCCGCCCGAGGCCTATCTGCGGACGATCGCCGAGACCGCCAACCAACGCATCCACAGCCTCGCCCAGCACGATTCGAGCCGCTCGGGCATGGGCACCACCCTGACCGCGGCGATCGTCGAGGGCGAGGAGGTCTCGTTTGCGCACGTCGGCGACAGCCGCGCCTACCTCTGGCGCGGCGGCGAGCTGCGGATGCTGACCTCGGACCACTCGCTGGTCGAGGAGCTGCGCCGCCAGGGGCGGATCTCCGACGAGCAGGCCGAGGATCACCCCCAGCGCTCGATCATCACCCGGGCCCTGGGTCCCGAGTCGAGCGTCGAGGTCGACACGCTCAGCTTCAGCGCCCGCCCCGGCGACGTCTTCCTGCTCTGCTCGGACGGGCTGACGACGATGGTCAAGGACGAGCAGATCGCCTCGATCCTGGCCGAATCGCCGACCCTCGACGAGGCGGTGACGAAACTCGTCGCAACCGCCAACGAGGCCGGCGGCCGCGACAACATCACCGTCGTCGCCTTCCGGCTCGAGCACACGGACGAGGTTGCCGCCGGCGACGGTGACGCGACCCTGATCGGGCCGAGCGCCGAGGAGGCCGGACTGACGTCGGAGCGGGTGCGCGCGGCGGCCGCGCGAAGAGAGGCCGGGGCCGAGCCGGCCGAGCCACGCCGGCGGTGGAAGACGGTCGCCAAGGTGCTCGCCGTGGTCCTGGTCGTCGCCGGGATCGGCGTTGCCGCCGTGCTCGGCGCGCGCCAGGTCTACTTCCTCGGCATCGACGAGGGCGGCCGAGTCACCCTCTACCGAGGCCTCCCCTACGACCTGCCGTTCGGAGTCGAGCTCTACTCGGAGGTCTACTCGATCCCGGTGCAGGCGGCCTCGATCCCCGAGGACCGCCGCGACTCGCTCACCAACCACGATCTGCGCTCGCGCGACGACGCCGTCTCCCTGCTCGACGACCTCGAGGCCGCAGCCGTGGCGCCGGCGACACCGCCGAACTCCGCCGGCGGCCAGAACGCCACCGGCACGGGCGGCGGTCAGCAGGACGGCGGTCAGCAGGGCGGCGCCACTCCCGAGGGCGGCGGCGGCCAACAGAGCAACGGTGGCAAACAGAGTCGCCGGCCCGCGGGCGGCAGCGGCAATTGAGCGCCCGTAACCGGGAGCTGCTGGCGCTCGTCCCGGTGGCGATCATCGTCACCGCCGGCTTCGCGGCCGTGTTCATCGTCAAGGACAACGACGTCTCCGACGTCAGCCTCACCTACGGCGGCTACTTCCTGGCGCTCTGCGTCGCCGCCCACATCTTCCTTCGCATCCGTCTCCCCTATGCCGACCCCTACCTGTTCCCGCTCTGCGCGCTGCTCGCCGCCGTCGGACTCGTGGTCATCTACCGGATCGACGACAAGCTCGCCTTCGACCAGGCGTCGGTGTTCGTGCTCGGGCTGGTCCTCTTCTGCCTCACGATCCTCTTCCTGCGCGACTACCACGTGCTCGAGCGCTACCGCTATCTGATCGCGAGTGCGGGCATCCTCCTGCTGCTGGCGCCGTTCATCACCCGCAATCCCGTCAACGGCGCCTACCTCAGCGTCGACATCGGGCCGATCTCGTTCCAGCCCGCGGAGCTGGCGAAGATCTGCATCGTCATCTTCCTCGCCAGCTACCTGGCGGAGAAGCGCGAGATGCTCTCGGTTGCGGCGCGACGCGTGCTCGGCCTGACGATCCCGCCGCTGAAGCACTTCGGGCCGCTGCTCGTGGTCTGGGGGGCGGCGATGCTGATGCTCGTCTTCATCAAGGACCTGGGCAGCTCGCTGATGTTCTTCGGCGCTTTCCTGGCGCTGCTGTACGTCGCCACCGGGCGCTTCTCCTACGTGTTGATCGGGCTCGTGATCTTCGCCATCGGCGCCTACGCGATCGGCTCGACCATTCCGCATGTCCACGATCGCTTCGAGATCTGGCAGGACCCGTTGGCCACCGGTCGCGACGTACCTGAGGGCGCAGGCCAGATACAGCAGTCGCTGTTCGCACAGGCCGACGGCGGCCTCTTCGGCCAGGGGCTGGGCGAATCGCTGCTGAAGCTGCCGGGCCCGTTCGCTCCCCACTGCGAGCAGCCGTTTCCGGAGTGCGGCAGCATCCTGCCCGCTCCGCACACGGACTTCATCTACGCCGTCGTGACGATGGAGCTCGGCCTCTTCGGCGCCTGCGGGCTGATCCTGATCTACGCGCTGATCGCCGCCCGCGGGTTCAAGACCGCGGTGATGGCGCCCGACGGCTTCTCGAAGCTGCTCGCGACCGGGTTGACCGCGGTCTTCGCCCTGCAGGCGTTCGTGATCATCGGTGGGGTCACGACGGTGATCCCGCTGACCGGCGTCACCCTGCCGTTCGTCTCCTTCGGCGGCAGCTCCGTGGTCGCGAACATGGTCCTGCTGGCGCTGCTGCTGCTGATCTCCGACCGCGCGCGCAGACCACCCACGGATCCGATCGACAACGACCCGATCGAGCTTGCGGGGTTGCCGGCATGAACAAGCCGATCATCCGGGTCTACATGGTTGTCCTTGTCCTGCTTGCGCTTCTTGTGGCGTTCACGTCGAAATGGGCCGTGTTCGACGCCGACGACCTTCGGGCGGAAGATGCCAACCGCCGGCCGCTGATCGAGGAGCAGCAGATCCCGCGCGGCTCGATCACCAGCGCCGACGGCGTTCTGATCGCCGAGTCGAATCCGGAGGGCGGCGGTGCCCATCCCGTCTACGTTCGCCGCTATCCGCAGGGATCGCTGTTCGGCAATCCCGTCGGCTACAACTTCGTCGCCCTCGGTCGCCGCGGGATCGAGAGCTCGGAGAACGACCTGCTCAGCGGCGAGCAGAACGAGTTCGCCTCGATCATCGACCAGCTCTCGAACAACTCTCCGGCTGGGGCGGACATCACCCTGACGCTCGATGCCGGCGCGCAACAGCTCGCGATCGACCAGCTCCAATCGGCGATCGCCTCGACCCCCGGCTCGAGCGGGTTCGGTGGTTCGGTGGTCGCGATCGAGCCCTCTACCGGCGCCGTCAAGGTGATGGCATCGGTTCCCGGATACGACCCGAACGCGCTCAAGGATCCGAAGACCTTCAGCAGCTTGTCCGAGGACGAGTCCGCGCCGCTCGTCAACCGCCCCACTCAGAGCCGCTACGAGCCCGGGTCGACGATGAAGGTCGTGACCGCCGCGGCCGCCCTCGACTCGGGCGAGTTCGAGCCGACGTCGACGCTCAGCGGGCAGACGGGGATCGAGATTGACGGCGTCCCGCTCGAGAACGCCGGCGGCGAGACCTTCGGCGACATCGACCTGGATTTCGCCCTCACCCACTCGGTGAACACCTACTTCGCCCAGGTCGGCGAGCAGCTCGGGACCGAAACGATGTTCGAGTACATGAATCGGTTCGGGTTCAACAAGGATCCTGAGCTCGACTACCCGGACGACCAGATGATCGCCAGCGGCGTCGTCAACACGGACTCGTCCTCCGGCGCCGTGCTCGACGAGGGCGACGCGATCGACATCGGCCGGGTCGCGATCGGCCAAGAGCGGCTGCTGACGACGCCGATCCAGATGGCCGAGGTCGCGGCCGCGGTCGCCAACGACGGCACGCTGATGAAGCCGACCTTCCTCCAGAGCGCCAAGGATCCTGACGGGCGCACGATCGACGAGCTCGACCCGAGCGAGCAGTCGGAGGTGATCTCGCCCGACTCCGCCGCCCAGCTGACCGAGATGATGACCCACGTCACCGAGGAGGGCACCGCGGCCGGGCTCACCGTCGGCGGGATCGCCTTCGCCGGCAAGACCGGGACCGCGGAGGTCGACGTCGAGGCCGGGATCAACCGCCCCTGGTTCATCGGCTTCGCCCCCGCCGCCGACCCGCAGATCGCGGTCGCGGTGATGCTCGAGCGCTGCCAGGGCTGCTTCGGCGGCGAGGTCGCCGGGCCGATCGCTACCCAGGTGATGGAGTCGTTGCTGAACTGATGGCGCTCGAGCAGGGACAACGGATCGGCGATCGCTACACGCTCGTCGGCCGCCTCGGCGGCGGCGGCATGGCCGACGTCTGGCTCGCCGACGACGAGATGCTCGGGCGGCGGGTGGCGCTCAAGTTCCTGCACGAGCGCTTCGCCCAGGACGCGCAGTTCGTCGAGCGCTTCCGGCGTGAGGCCCAGGCGGCCGCCGGGCTCCAGCACCCGAACGTGGTCGGCGTCTACGACCGCGGCGAGACCGATGGGCGTCCGTGGATCGCGATGGAGTACGTCGAGGGCGCCTCGCTCAAGGACCTGATTTCGCGCGGGCTCACGGTCGGCGAGGCGGTCGAGATCATCCGCCAGGTCCTCCAGGGGACGAAGTTCTCCCACGAGCGCGGGATCATCCACCGCGACCTCAAGCCCCAGAACGTGCTCGTCGACCGTGAGGGGCGGGCTCGGGTCGCCGACTTCGGCATCGCCCGCGCCGGCGCCTCGGAGATCACCCAGACCGGCTCGGTGCTGGGTACCGCGCAGTACCTCTCGCCCGAGCAGGCGCAGGGCCTGGAGACCAACGCGACCTCCGACCTCTACTCGATCGGGGTGATGCTCTACGAGACGCTCACCGGGCGCGTCCCGTTCGAGGCCGACTCGCCGGTGGCCGTGGCGCTGAAGCAGATCTCCGAGCAGCCGCGGCGGCCATCGGAGCTCAACCCGCAGATCCCGCCGGCGCTCGACGCGGTCGTCCTGCGGGCGCTCGCCAAGGACCCCGCGAACCGCTTCCAGTCCGCGGACGAGTTCATTGCCGCCCTCGACGCCGCCGAGGTCGACCCCTCCGGCGGTACGGCGCTGGCGGCGGCCGTCGCCGAGACCCCTCCGCCGGTCCTGCTCGAGGAAGAGCGGCCGTGGTGGAAGCGCTGGTGGGTGCTCGCGCTGGTGCTGCTGGCACTGCTGCTCGGCGGCGTCGCGGCCTACGCGCTGACGCGCCCGGAGAAGGCCAACGTCCCCCTCGTCCTCGGCGACCCCGTCTCCGAAGCCCGCTCGAAGATCGAGGCCGCCGGCTTCGACTTCGCTCAGACGCTGGCGCCGACCTGCAGCCCCGAGAACACCGTCACCGAGCAGGATCCGCCGGCGCGATCGGAGGCGGAGCAGGGATCGACCGTGACCGTGACCGTGAGCCTGGGGATGACGGTCAAGGTGCCGGCGCTTCGCAACGTCGAGCTCGGCGAGGCGCGCAAGCGGCTCGAGGACCAGCAGCTGCTGGTCCAGACCGAGGAGCGGTCCTCTCGCGACGTCGACCCCGGCAAGGTGATCGACTCCGAGCCGCCGGCCGGTGAGGAGGTCGAGTGCCAGTCGACCGTCACCCTGTTCGTCTCCAAGGGCGCCAACCTGATCACGCTGCCGAACCTGATCGGATCGCAGCAGGAGGTGGCCGAGTCGCAGCTACGCCGCCTCGGCCTGATCCCCAACGTCGACACCCGCGACGCGGACGACCCGGAGGGCACCGTGATCGGCCAGGATCCGGGCCCCGATTCCGAGCTCCTGCGCGGCGACGAGGTGACGATCATCGTCTCCAACGGCGCCGGCTCGGTGATCGTCCCCGATGTCGTCGGGCAGTCGGAGGACTCGGCCCGGGCAAGCCTGCAGAGTCGCGGCCTCTCGGTCGACGTGGTCGAGCAGGACACGGACGTGCGCAGCGAGGACGGGCGCGTGCTCGAGCAGGCGCCGACGCCCGGCTCGCGGGTGCGCAGCGGCGACCAGGTGACGATCGTCGTCGGCGTGTTCACCGAGCCGGAGACGACGACGACGATCCCGTCTACGACTTCGAGCACGACAACGACCACCACCACGCCCTGATGAAGGTCGCGGTGATCTCAGGCGGCCGTTCCTCCGAGCACGACGTCTCGCTGCGCTCGGGAGCCTCCGTTGCCGGCGGGCTGCGCGAGGCCGGCCACGAGGTGCTGGAGGTCGTGATCGACCGCGAGGGGCGCTGGATCGCGGACGGCGAGGAGGTCGAGATGCGCGCCGCGGGTGGCCTGCTCGGCTGCGACGCCGCCTTTCCCGTTCTCCACGGCCCGTTCGGCGAGGACGGCACCGTTCAGGGCCTGCTCGAGTCGCTCGACGTCGCCTACGCCGGCCCGAGCGTGCTCGCCGCCGCCGTGGCGATGGACAAGCTGGTCTGCAAGCGCCTGCTGGCCTACTGGGACCTGCCCCAGGTCGAGTTCTGCGAGGTCGGCGAGAGCGGTTGGCGCGAGCAGGCGGCGGCGATGCCGAGGCCGCTGTGGGTGAAGCCCTCGCGGCTCGGCTCCAGCGTCGGCATCTCGCGTGTCTCGAGCCCGGAGGCCGAGCTCGACCAGGCGGTCGAGCTGGCCCTCGCGCACGACCCAAGGGTGATCGTCGAAGCCGACGCCGGCGGCCGCGAGGTCGAATGCTCGGTGATCGGCAACTCGGGCCTCGGCGAGCACTCGAGCGTCGAGACCTCCCTGCCGGGCGCGATCGTCACCCGCGCTTCCGATTGGTACGACTTCGAGGCCAAGTACTCGGACGGGGGCATGGAGCTGGTCGTCCCGGCGCCGATCGGCGACGACGCGGTCGCTCGGGTACGCGAGCTGGCGGCGCGCGTGTTCGAGGCGATCGCCGGCACCGGCCTCGCCCGCTGCGACTTCTTCGTCCGCGACGACGGGAAGGTGCTCGTCAACGAGATCAACACGATTCCCGGGTTCACCGAGACGAGCGTGTTCGGGAAGCTGTTCGAGGCCACCGGGATCCCGTACCCACAGCTCTGCGACCGCCTGATCGAGCTTGCGCTCGAGCGCCACCGGCACGAGCGCGAGTACCGCTTCTAGTCCAGAGCGCTACTCCAACAGCCCGGCGGCTTGGAGGGCTTGTTCGCGAGTCGCGTACTCGCGGCCGCGGATGACCCTTCCGTCCTTCAACGAGTAGACGATCGCAAGGCGCATATCTACCGTGGCCTCACTGTCCGTCAGGCGTCCGATCACATGGACCATCGCTACGACCTTGCCGTCGGCATCGATCAGCTCCTCAGGCTCCGCGCTCAGGTCATCGAACGTTTCGTACCACTGCTCGTAGTAGTGGCGGAGCGCCGCAGGCCCCTTGATGATGCCGACGTCGTCCGGGGCGCCCTCGATCGCCCGCCAGTCGACCTCCGGGTCCCAGAATTCCGCGGCGGCATCCAGGCCCTCATCGAAGGCCCTGAAGAGCTGCCGAACGACCTCCACGTTCTGCTGCGACATCGGCCACCCAGTTCTAGTCGGTCGCCGCCACGATCAGCCCGCCGCCGACGATCCAGAGCACCAGCAGGGCGGTGGCCCAGCCGGTCCGGCGCAGCCAGATCCGCTCGCCCGTGATCACCGTGGCGATCGCGGTGACGGCCGCCGCCGCCGAGGTCAGGGCGCTGCCGGCGTACCAGACCGCGCCCACCGCGCCGGACAGCGAGACGAAGAACCAGCCCAGGATCCCGAACCAGAGGGCGACGATCGCGGCGACGAAGCCGAAGAGACCGAGCAGGACCCGCAGCCAGCCCGCGACCGCGGGCTGCTCAGGAGCCATTCAGCGCCACGTCCGAGACCTCGACCCGGCCGCCATCACCGGCGTCGGCGAGGGTGGTGAACCAGATCAGGTAGTACTGGGCCGGCCCGGTCGGGGTGAGCTCGATCAGCTGCTGGTCGGCGGCGCCGGTGACGGTGCCGATCGGCTCGCCCCAGCCGGCGAGGTCGGACGGAGGGCCGCTCGCGGCGGCGTAGATTTCCGCGTCCCAGCCGCCCTCGGTGGTGCCGACGGTGATGCTCTGACCTTCGACCGGCTCGGCCGTCTCGACCACGAGTCCGACGCCGTCCTTGCCCGAGAGCGAGAGGTCGGGGCCGGCGGTGTAGGTCTCGGTCTGCCAGGTCGTGTTGGGGATCCCGTCGATCGCCAGCTTGACCTCGTCGGGATGCTCGCCGTCGCCGCCCTCGGGGTCGAAGTCCTGGGCGCCGGTGAGCTCGATCTCGGAGCCGACCGGGACCGCGCCACCGCCGCCACCGCCGTTATCGCGCTGCTTGTCGCCGCCGCTGAGCCCGGCGATCAGGAGCGCCGCCGCGGTCGCCGCGAGGACCAGCAGGATGCCG
>DATBPT010000140.1:0-7074 GCA_036561205.1 Solirubrobacterales bacterium | reverse complement strand
AGTTTCACGCTGAGCTCCACCGAGACGGCTGGTTGGAGCGGTTCCTGGACCCGGCCCGCCTGGATGCCGCCGCCGATCGCGCTCGGTCCCGGCTGCGGCCGCCTGCCGGCGGCGTCCAGGGGCCGGGCGACGGCCTGGGATCGACCACGCACATCACGGTGGTGGACGGCGACGGTCGCTGCGCCAGCGTCACCTGCTCGAACGGCACCGGCTCGGGCATCGTCGTCCCCGGCACCGGCGTGCACGTCAACAACATGCTCGGCGAGCAGGACCTGAACCCGCTCGGCTTCCACCAGCACCCGCCCGGGCGGCGAATGCCCTCGATGATGTCGCCGACCGTCGTCCTCCGCGACGGTGAGCTCGAGGCGGGCCTCGGCAGCGGCGGTTCGAACCGGATTCGTTCCGCGATCCTGCAGACGATCGTGCGCCTGGTCAGCGACGGGTACGAGGTCGGCGACGCGGTCGAGGCGCCCCGGGTGCACTTCGAGGCGGGTGCGGTCGAGGCCGAGCCCGGGGTCGACGAGGGTGCCCTGGAAGAGCTCGCCGCGCAGGGCTACGAGGTGGTTCGCTGGCCGGACCGAAACGTCTTCTTCGGCGGCGTTCACGCGGTCGCTCGCGACCCCGCGACCGGCGAGCTGGCGGGCGGCGGCGACCCGCGCCGGGGCGGTGCCGTGGCGGTCGCTTAGAGTCCCGAGAGTGAGCGCGGAGTACGACGCGATCGTGATCGGCGCCGGACCGGCCGGGCAGCACTGTGCCACCCACCTCGCCGACGGTGGCCTGCGTGTCGCGGTGGCCGAGCGGGAGCTCGTCGGGGGCGAGTGCGACTACTACGCCTGCATTCCCTCGAAGACCCTCCTGCGTCCCGGCGAGGCGTTGGAGGCGGCCCGCGAGGCTCCCGGAGCGGCGCAGGCGGTGAGCGGCGAGCTCGACCACGGCGCCGCCTTCGAGTGGCGCGACTTCATGGTCTCCAACTACCAAGACTCGGCCAAGGCCGCCTGGCTCGAGGACAACGGCATCGACGTACTGCGCGGCGACGCGCGGCTCGCCGGTCCCGGCCGGGTCGAGGTCGATGGCACGGCCCACGCGGTCACCGACGTGGTGATCGCCTCCGGCTCCGATCCCCTGATCCCCCCGATCTCAGGCCTCGCCGAGCTCGACGGGGTGTGGACGAACCGCGAGGTGACCGGCCTGACCGAGGTGCCGCGGCGATTGCTGGTGCTCGGCGGGGGGCCGGTCGGGGTCGAGATGGCGCAGGCGGTGAGCCGCATGGGCGCGTCCGTGGCGCTCGTCGAGGGCATGGACCGGGTGCTCGCACGCGAGCCGGCGCCGCTGGGGGAGGCGCTCGGCGAGGCGCTGACCGCCGACGGAATCGAGCTCCGCCTGGGACAGCACGCGTCGGCCGTACGCCGCGACGACGGCGAGTACGTGCTCGAGTTCCCCGAGGGCGAGGACCTGAGCGGCGACCGGCTTCTGGTGGCGACCGGCCGGACGCCCCGCGTCGACGGCCTCGGCCTCGACACGGTCGGGATCGAGCCCACGCGTCGCGGGATCGAGGTCGACGCGCGCATGAACGCCGCCGACGGCGTCTGGGCGATCGGCGACGCAACCGGCATCTGGCCGCTCACCTACGTGGGCAAGTACCAAGGGCGGGTGGCGGCCGCGAACATCCTCGGCAGGCCGTACGAGGCCAACTACGAGGCGGTTCCGCGCGTCGTCTTCACCGACCCCCAGGCCGCATCCGTGGGCGAGGCCGAGGGCGCGGTCAGCGCCAGCGTCTCGATGGCCGAGGTGCCCCGGACATCGACCTACACCCGCGCCTACGCCGAGAAGCCGGGCTTCATGACGCTGGTCTCGGACGGCGAGCGGATCACGGGTGCCTACGCGCTCGGCCCCGAGGCGGGCGAGTGGCTCCAGCAGGCGACCGTGGCGATTCGCGCGCGGGTGCCGTTGGCGGTGATGCGGGACGTGATCCAGCCGTTCCCGAGCTTTTCGGAGGCCTTCCTGGCGACGCTCGAGGAGCTCGGCGGCAAGGTCGGGGCAGCCGCGTAGACGCGGCCTGAACTAAAGGTCGCCGATGATCACCTTGCCGTTGACCTTGGCGCGCTCGGCGATCTCACGCGAGCGGGCGACAGCGGTGACCAGGGCGCCGAGGGCGGCGGCGAGGATGCGCATCCGCTCCGGCTCGGAGCGTTGCTCGAGCAGCCGCTGCTTGGTGTCCGCGGGCAGCTCCACCCGGGCGGCGATCCCGTAGGAGTCGTAGGCATCGAGCTCCTCGGCCTTCGGGGGCTCGCCACCGACCCTGCGGACCAGGTCCGCGAACGCCGCACGGGCCTCGGCCGCGGCGCCGGCGCGGTCGTCGTCTGCCTCGTACGGGTCGGTGAGCCCCGCCGAGTCGACCGGCTCGACCTCGCCGGCGGGGTACTCGGTCGCCTCGAAGCGATCGAGGACGCGGAACGGCCGCTCGCCGGTGACGATGATGTTGAGCCGGCCGTCGTCGAAGCGCTCGGTGACCTCGGTCACCCGGGCCTCGCAGCCGATCCGCCGGGCGCCGCCCTCGTCGTCGCGGAAGACGACCCCGAACGGCTCGCCGTCCTCGAGGCAGCGGGCGATCATCCGCTTGTAGCGCTCCTCGAAGATGTGCAGCGGGAGCAGCTCGCCGGGCAGCAACACCAGCGGCAGTTCGAAGATCGGCAGCTCGAGGCCTGCGCCTGCCATTGCCCAAAGTCTAGAACCCGCCAGAATGCGGCCCGCATGGGCGCGATCGACTTCGAGGCCGAGGGCCTGCTCGACGGGCTCGAGGGCGAGCCCCGGGCGGCGCGCGCGAAGCTGCTCGCCGAGCTGGCCGAGGACGGGGTCGAGCTCGACGAGCTGCGCACCGCGGTCGCCGAGGACCGGCTCGCGCTGCTGCCCGTGGAGCGCATCCTCAGCGGCGGCGGCGAGCCGTTGACGGCAGCCGAGGTGGCCGAGCGGGCCGGGGTCGAGCCGGAGTTCCTAAAGCGCGATTGGCGGGCGCTGGGAATGGCGCTGGCCGAGGACGACGCGGCCGCCTATACCGAGCAGGACGTCGAGGCGGCGAAGCGGGTGCAGGAGCTGCTTGACGCCGGCGTGGCGGAGGAGGGGGTGTTGGAGGTCGCGCGGCTGCTGGGGATGACGATGTCGCAGCTCGCCGCCGCCAACCGCCGCCTGATCGCCGACGCGTTCATGCACGAGGGCGACACCGAGTACGACGTCGCCAAGCGATTCGCCGCCGCCACGCGCGCCTTCATGCCGCTGATCGGCGAGACGCTCTCCTACGTGCTCGCGCTTCACCTGCGCGAGCAGATCCGCCACGACGCCTTCGGCCTCGCCGAGCTCTCGGCGGGTCGCGCCTCGCCCGCCGATCAGGCGACGATCTGTTTCGCCGACATGGTCGACTTCACCCAGCTCGGCGAGACGCTCGAGCCGGAGGCATTGGGCACGGTCACCGGGCGCCTCGGCGAGCTCGCCGCGGCGGCGGTGGAGCCTCCGGTGCGGCTGGTGAAGATGATCGGCGACGCGGCGATGATGGTCGGGCCCGAGCCCGCTCCCGTGGTCGAGGCGGCGCTGGGGCTGGTCGAGTCCGCGGCCGCCGAGGGCGACGAGTTCCCGCTGCTGCGGGCCGGACTCGCCAGCGGCCGGGCGTTGCCGCGCGCCGGCGACTGGTACGGCCGCCCGGTCAACCTCGCCAGCCGGGTCACCGGGGTCGCGCGTCCCGGCAGCGTGCTCGCGACCGAGGACGTGCGCGAGGGTCTCGCGGACTCATACGCGTGGTCGTATGCGGGTGAGCGCCGGCTGAAGGGCATCGACGACCGGGTGAAGCTGTTTCGCTGCCGCCGCGTCGACGCCGGCGCGGCTCAGTAACGCTTTAGGCCCTCGGGCGACTCTGTAGGCAGATGGTCCTGCTGATGCTGTTCGCACTCGTGGCGGGCGCCGCGACGGCGCTCTCGCCGTGCGTGCTGCCAGTGCTGCCGGCCGTGCTCGGCGCCGGCGTCACCGGCGGCCGCCGGCGGCCGCTCGGAGTGGTCACCGGGCTGGTGGCGGCCTTCACCTTTGCCACCGTCGCCCTCGTCTACGTGATCGACGCGCTCGGCCTCCCTGACGACCTCGTGCGCACGCTTGCGATCGTCACCCTGTTCGCGTTCGGGATCACCCTGCTGGTCCCCGGCCTCGGCGACCGGATCGAGGCCTTCGGCAGCAGGATCGCGCCCGGCCCGGCCAGAGTCGGGGGCGACGGCTTCGCCTCCGGGCTGTTGCTGGGCGCCAGCCTCGGCCTCGTCTACACGCCCTGCGCCGGCCCGATCCTGGCCGGGGTGATCACGGTCTCGGCGGCGCAGGACTTCACCGCCGGCAAGCTCGCCGTTGCGCTTGCCTACGCGGTCGGCTCGGGAGTCGTGCTCTATCTGCTGATGCTCGGCGGCCGCCGGCTGGTCGACCGGATCAAGCCCGCCCGCGCGTGGGTCCAGGCCGCGACCGGCGCGGTGATGATCCTCGTCGCCGTGGCGATGACCGCCGATCTCGACCTCAAGTTCCAGAACGCGATCGCGGATGACCTGCCCTCGGTCCTGGTCAACCCCAGCGGCGGGCTCGAGGAGTCGAGCGCGGTCGCCGATCAGATCGCCGAGGTCCGCGGCGGACACGGCGCCGAGGAGGGGGGAGCGGCGGAGGCCGCGGCCGGCGTCGAGCTGCCCGACTACGGCCCCGCCCCCGACTTCACCGACACCCAGCAGTGGTTCAACACGCCCCAGGGCGAGGCGCTCTCGATCGCCGACCTGACCCGCAACCAGGGCAGGGTGGTACTGATCGACTTCTGGACCTACACCTGCATCAACTGCATCCGCACCCTTCCCTACGTCAAGTCGTGGGACGAGAAGTACCGCGACCACGGGCTCACGGTGGTCGGGGTCCACTCGCCCGAGTTCGCGTTCGAAAAGGACGCCGGCAACGTCGCCGGGGCGATCGCCGACGACGGGATCCGATACCCGGTCGTGCAGGACAACGAGCTCGGGACCTGGAACGCGTTCGCGAACCAGTACTGGCCCGCCAAGTACCTGATCGACGCCGACGGCGACGTCCGCTACGTCCACTTCGGCGAGGGCGGCTACGACGAGACCGAGAAGGCGATCCGCTCGCTGCTCGCCGAGGCCGGGCAGGGGAGCCTCGGCGGCGCCGCGAGGCCCGACGGCCAGGTCGAGACCGCCGACCGCAACCTCCGCACCCCCGAGACCTATCTCGGCGCGGCCCGCGCCCAGGGCTGGGTCAACGGACCGCAGCCGGGGAGCAAGGACTACGGCACCTTCGACACCTCCTCGCTGAAGCTGAACCAGTTCGGCTACGGCGGCAGCTGGGAGATCGACGACGAGTCGGCGACCGCGGGCGAGGCGGCGACCGTGTCGCTGCGCTTCCAGGCCCGACGGGTGTTCCTCGTGCTCGGCTCCGAGGACCGGCCCCGCCAGGTTCAGGTGCTGCTCGACGGCAAGCCGATCTCCGACGCGGACGCCGGCGACGACGTCAGCGCCTCCACGGCGACGATCACCGGCCAGCGCCTCTACCGGCTCGTCGACCTGCCGGCCGCCGGCCGGCACACGCTCGAGCTCCGTTTCGAGGACGGGATCGAGGGTTACGCGTTCACGTTCGGCTAGCGGCGTCCCACCGCAGCGGCAGGCTGTCGAGGCCGTAGACGCCGTGGATCGAGCCGTACCGCGGCTCCTCGGTCAACTCGAGGCCCGGCATCCGCGGCGCCAGGTACGCCAGCGCCTCGCTCAGCTCCGCCCGCGCCAGGTTGGCGCCGAGGCAGTAGTGGATCCCGGCGCCGAAGGTCAGCGCGCGCTTGCCCGCCTCCTCGCGGGTGATCTCGAACTCGGGGCCGCCGCCCTCGGCGTCGCGGTTGGCCTGGTGGGCGCAGACGATCACGATCGTGTCCTTGGGGAAGATCACCCCGCGGTGCTCGAGGTCCTCGAGCACGATCCGGGCCGTGAACGGCGTCACCGGGGCGACCCGGATCAGCTCCGAGACCGCGTTCGCGGCCAGGTCGGGCTCGCGCGCCAGCAGCTCCCACTGCTCGGGGTGAGCGGCGAACAGGCGCAGCGCGTGGGCGAGCTGTGACTGGGTGGTGTCAACGCCGCCGACGAGCACGTTGAGGACGAGGTTGCGAAGCTCGGCGTCGTCGAGTCGGTCGTCGCCGTCGCGGGCAACGATCAGGGTCGAGAGCAGGTCGTCGCCGGGGTCGTCGCGCTTCGCCGCGACCAGGACGTCGAGATAGGCGTAGAGCTCCTCACAGGCGCGCTCGACCTGCTCGCGGTGTTCGGCCAGCGTCGGGCCGTCGAACTGCAGCTGGATCCAGCGCGACCAGGTAGCCAGCCGGTCGGCGTCGGCGGTCGGCGCCCCGACCACGGTCGCGATCGTCATCGCCGGGTAGGGCTTGCAGAGCGCCTCGACCGCGTCGCACTCGCCCGCCCCGGCGACCGCCGCGAAGAGCTCGGAGATGAACTCGCGCATCACCGGCCGCCAGGCGTCGGCGGCGCGGGGCGTGAACGCCGGGTTGACCAGGTTGCGCAGCCGGCGGTGGTCGTCGCCGTCGATGTGGAGGATGTTGCGCGCGACCTCCTCGCCGAGCGCGCCCTCCTTCATCTCGAACAGCTCCGCCAACGCCTTTCCCGGAAAGGTCGCCTGCTTGGAGCGGAGAAAGAACTCGCCGCCCTCCCGGTCGAGGACCACATAGCCGAGTTTCGCCCGCACGATCCAGCTTTCGGCCGCCAGCTCGGCCATGCGGTCGTCGAAGGCCGGACCTCGCAGGCTCGGGTCGAGCTCGTCGAACTCCGGTAGCTCCAGCTCGGCGAGGGCAGTGGCGCTCATCGCCCCCTATCTTGCCTGTATGTGTCGAAACATCCGCACCCTCCACAATTTCGAGCCTCCCGCGAACCGGGAGGAGATCCACGACGCCGCGCTCCAGTACGTGCGCAAGATCAGCGGTTCGACGAAGCCTTCGAAGGCCAACACGCAGGCCTTCGAACGCGCGGTCGAGCAGGTCGCGGCAGCGACGACGGAGCTGCTCGACGG
>DATBPT010000139.1:0-5277 GCA_036561205.1 Solirubrobacterales bacterium | reverse complement strand
GTCTCCACGTCCGCCTTGATGATCCGCCCGCCTGGCCCCGAGCCCTGCAGCGAATGAAGGTCGACTCCCTTCTCGCCGGCGATCCGGCGCGCGAGCGGACTCGCCTTCACCCGCCCGTCCGCCTTTGAAGTCTCTTCTGGCTGGGTGGGGGAGGGCGCGGGTGTCTTCGGAGGCGCCTCGACGGGAACGGGGGCGGCGGCAGGGTCCGGAGGAATATCCGCAGCGGAGCGAGGACGTTCCGACGGGCCCTGCCCGCCGTCCCCGTTCCCGCCACCCGAGCCCGCCTCGGACGGGTCGCCAACCCGCGCGATCACCTCGCCGATCGGCAGCGTCTCACCCTCCGGCGCGAGGATCTCGATCAGCGTCCCCGCGGCGTCGGACTCGAACACCATGTTCGCCTTGTCGGTCTCGATCTCGACCAGCTCCTCGCCGAGCGCTACCTCGTCGCCGACCGACTTCATCCACTTGAGGACCGTCCCCTCTTCCATCGAATCGGAGAGCCGCGGCATGACGATCTCGGTCGCCATCAGCCTCGCGCCCCCTCCGTGGTCGCCAGCGCGGCGCTGACCACGTGCTCGGCGTGCGGTATCGCCGACTGCTCGAGCCGCTTCGAGTAGGGCATCGGCACATCGGCGCCGGTGACCCGCTGAACCGGGGCGTCGAGATGGTCGAAGGCCTGCTCGGTGACCAGCGCGGCGATGTTGGCGCCGACCCCGCCGTGCGGCCAGCCCTCCTCGACGACCACCAGCCGGTTGGTCTTGCGCACCGACTCCAGGATCGTGTCGAGATCGAGCGGGCGCAGCGTGCGCGGGTCGATCACCTCCGCCTCAACCCCGTGCTCGGTGGCGAGCGTCTTCGCTGCCTGCTGGGCGATGTGGGCCATGCGCAGGATGCCGACGATGGTCACGTCGGTGCCCGGGCGCCGGATCGCCGCCTCGCCGAAGCCGAGCACGTGCTCGTCACCGTCGGGAACCTCACCACGGGCCCCGTAGAGGGTCTCATGCTCGATGAAGATCACCGGGTTGTCGTCGCGGATCGAGGCCTTCAGCAGGCCCTTGCCGTCGGCCGGCGTCGACGGGCAGGCGACGAGCAGGCCCGGGATCTGGAGGAAGATCGCCTCGAAGCTGTGCGAGTGGGTGGGGCCGAGCTGATGGCCGCCGCCTCCGGGCATGCGGATGACCATCGGCACCCGGACCTGGCCGTTGAACATGTAGGGGATCGCCGCCGCGTGGTTGATGATCTGATCGAAGGCGAGCAGGGCGAAGTTGACCGTCATCAGCTCGACCACCGGCCGCAGCCCGGCCATCGCCGAGCCGACGCCCGTGCCGACGATCGTGTTCTCGGAGATCGGTGTGTCGCGGACCCGTTTCTCGCCGAACTCCTCCAGCAGCCCGTCGGTGACCTTGAAGGCGCCCTGGAAGACCGCCACGTCCTCGCCCATCACGTAGACGGACTCGTCGCGGCGCATCTCCTCCGCCATCGCGTCGCGCAGCGCCTCTCTCATCCGCACGGCTGCCACTACCAGGGTCCCTCGGTGTCGCCCTCGTCGTCCTCGGTGATGAACTCCTCCCGGTCCTCGAGCGCGTCGGCGGCCTCGCGGTCGGTGAGCGTCTCGCCCTCCTTGCGCCCGGCGGTCGATGCCGCCTGGCCGCCGTACGCGGCCCCGGCCTCGGCCAGGCGCTTGGCCTCACCGGAGAGCTCCTCGCGCTCGCGCTCGCCGGCAAACGGGGTCGGCGCGCGCTCGTCGACCGCGTACCAGCCCGGCATGTGATCGCCGAGCTCGTAGAGGTGGTCGTAGAGGGTGTCGAGCGGTGGCTCCGGGGAGGCATCGGCGAAGGCGACTGCATCCAGCACCCGCTGCTCGATCCGATCGCGCATCTCATCGACCTCGGACTCGGAGATCACCTTCTCGGCGAGCAGGCGATCGCGGAAGAGCTTGATCGGGTCCTTCTTGCGCCACTCCTCCACCTCCTCCTTCTCGCGGTAGACCTCGGGATCGGCGGCGGAGTGGCCGCGAAAGCGGTAGGTGAACGCCTCGACCATCGTCGGCCGGCGCTCCTCGCGAGCGATCCGGATGTGCTCGGCGACCGTCTCGCGCATCGCCAGCACGTCCATGCCGTCGGCCCTTACCCCGGGCACGCCAAGTCCCTCCGCTTTCTTCGAGAAGTCGGTGACCGCCGAATGGCGTTCGACCGAGGTCCCCATGCCGTAGAGGTTGTTCTCGAGGATGAAGACGACCGGCAACCGCCAGAGCGCCGCCAGGTTCATCGTCTCGCCGAAGTTGCCCGTGTTGGAGGCGCCGTCGCCGAACATGCAGACGGTGACGTCGTCGGTCCCCTTGTAGTCGGAGGCCAGCGCGAGCCCGGCGGCAAGCGGCAGGTTTCCGCCGACGATCCCGTAGCCGCCCATGAACCGGTGCTCGGCGTCGAACACATGCATCGAGCCGCCGCGACCGCCCGAGGTGCCGTCGACGCGACCGAAGAGCTCCGCCATCACGTACTTGGGCTCCGTCCCGCGGGCGATCGCGTGGCCGTGAGTGCGGTAGGTGCCGATCAGGTAGTCGTCGCCGGCCATCGCCGAGGTGGTGCCGACGATCGTTGCCTCCTCGCCGATCGCCAGGTGCAGGAAGCCGCCGGCCTTCGCCTTCTGGTATTGGCGGCCGGCCTCCTCCTCGAAGCGGCGGATCAGCGCCATCGTCTCGAGCAGGCGCCGCGAGGTGTCGGCATCGGGCAATGACCGTGACGAGCTCGTCGCGCCGTCCGCCTGTGCCGTCTTCACCGTTTCCTCAGCCACCCGAAAGCAACATAGCTCAACCCGCCGGGCCGGCCGCCGCGGCTGCCTGTTCGAGCTCGTCGTCCCCCCAGAAGACCTGATCGGCGACGACCACCGACGGCACGCCGACTACCCCCAGGTCACCGGCGTGCTCGGTCGCCTCCCGCAGGCGGGCCTTGATCGCGTCGCGGGCGATCGCGGTCTGCAGCGAACGCGGATGCAGCTCCGACGAGGCGGCGGCGATGAACACGTTGTCGGGCTCGGAGAGGTCGCGGCCGGCGGCGAACGCCTGGCGGAAGGCGGCGAGCGAGAACGAGACCGTGCGGCCGATCTCCTTGGCGAACGTTGCCGCTCGCATCGCCGTCAGCGTGTTGCCGGGGAACGGATCGGGCCAGCGGATCGGCGGCAGCCCGTAGGCCTGGGCCCGGCGCTCGACCTCGCGCATGCCGTCCTCGCGACCGGGCCCGTTCGCCCACGAGTCGCGATCGAAGCGTCCGAACAGCCCTCCGAGCAGAATCGGCTGCCACTCGGGGTGCTCGGCCCCGGCCGCCTCGAACACCGCCGTGATCCGTTCCGCAGCGAGGTAGGCGTAGGGAGATCCGAGGTCGTAGAGGAAGAGCGACGGCGAGCTCACGCGTTGCGGCGCACGTGCCACTGCACCGTCGCCGCCGCCACGGTCTCACCGTCGCCGTCGGTGAGCGTCACCTCGACCGGGAACGAGACCTTGCCGTCGGCGTCGAGGCGCTCGATCAGCCCGTCGCCGCCGGCGAGCGTGGCGCGGGCGTCGATCGGCCCCTTGGCGAGCTTCGTATAGGTGATCTCCGCCTTCGAGGCCAGCGGCCTGATCTCGCCCATGCGCTCGGCGAAGGTGCCGACGAAGGCGCCGCCGGAGGCGGCCTCGGCGGCGGCGAAGAGGCCCGCCGCGTGCTGGGTGCCGACGTGGTTTCGCAGTCCCTCGTCGTCGGGAAGGCGAACGGTCGCCGTGCCCGGGCCGAGCTCGGTGACCTCAAGCCCGAGGTGGAGGTTGAACGGGACCGCGGCGGCCATCCCGGCGCGCAGGGCGTCGTAGTCCACGGCCGCTACTGGTGGATCGCCCAGCCGTCGACGGCGCGGGCGGCGTCGAGGATCGCCTCTGAGATCGTCGGGTGCGGGTGGACGATCCGCGCCAGCTCCTGGTAGCCGCCCTCGAGCGCGATCGTGTCGACAAGCTCGGCGATCATGTCGCAGGCGCGGTTGCCGACGATATGGGCGCCGAGGATCTCGCCGTACTCGCCGTCGATGACCAGCTTGACGATCCCGTCACGGTCGTCGTAGACGGCGGCGGCGCCGACCCCGCCGAGCTTCATCCTGCCCACCTTGACGTCCTTGCCGGCCTCCTTGGCCGCGGCCTCCGTGAGTCCGACGCTCGCCACCTGCGGGTGGCAGAAGGTCGCCCCGGCGACCAGGTTCGGGTCCAGCGGGTGGGTGGGCGCGCCGGCGATCGTCTCGACCGCGATCACGCCCTCCTCCTGAGCCTTGTGGGCAAGCGCCGGCCCGCGGACGAGGTCGCCGATCGCGAACACCTTCGGATTCGAGGTCCGCTGGAACTCGTCGATCTCGATCCGGCCGCCGTCGCCGAGCTTGATGCCCGCAGCGTCGACGCCCAGCGACTCGGTATCGGGTGCGCGGCCGCCGGCGATGCACAGGTACTCGACCTCAATCGCCTCGTCTCCGACCTTCGCCTTGACCGACTTCGCGCCCGCCTCGACCTCGGTGATCGGGTTGCCCGTGAGCAGGGTCATGCCCTGCTTCTTGAACACCCGCTCGACCACCCTGACCACGTCCTTGTCCTCGGCCGGGAGGATCTGGGGAAGCATCTCGATCAGCGTCACCTCGGTCCCGTAACGGATGTAGCCGGACGCGATCTCGGCGCCCGAGGCGCCGGCGCCGACGACGCCGATCGACTTCGGCAGCGTCGGCAGCGACCAGGCTCCCCAGGTGTCGACGACGCGATCGCCGAATTCGACCCCGGGGATCGGCAGCGCGACCGACCCGGTCGCGAGGACGACGGCCGCCGCCTCGTAGGTCTTCTCGCCGACGACGACGTTGGCGTCCTTGTCGAGCGCGCCCCTGCCCTCGATCATCGTCACCTTGTTCTTGTCCCAGAGCATCTTCACGCCGCCGGAGAGCGTCTCCGAGACCTTGGCGCGCCGTTCGGCGAGCGCCTTCCAGTCGAGCGTTGCCTTGGTCACCTTGACCCCGAGCTCGGCGCTGTTCTGCGCGTGGTCGAGGAGCTCGGCCGTGTGCAGCATCGTCTTCGCCGGGATGCAGGCGTAGTTGAGGCAGCGGCCGCCGGCCTTGTCGCGCTCGACCACGGCGGTCTTCTGGCCCAACTGGGCTGCGCGGATCGCGGCGACGTAGCCGCCCGGCCCGCCGCCCACAACGATCACGTCAAAGGAATCAGCCATGCTCCGAGCCTATCCAACCGCGATTGGTGAGTTTTCCCCTACATGGCGGGGACAACTC
>DATBPT010000138.1:0-8045 GCA_036561205.1 Solirubrobacterales bacterium | reverse complement strand
TTACCCCTCCGACGTGCTCGCCGGCGCGGCGCTCGGCTTCGGGCTCGGATCGGCGATCCCCGGCCTCGGCGCCCGCCATACCGAGGAGCGCATGTTCGAGCTCGCGGTCGACGCCAACGAGCGCGCCCAGGCCACCCGGCGCTCGGGCGGCAACGGCGGCGCCGCGGCGCCGGTGGCGAGCGGCGCTCCCGGGTCGGCCGAGGCCGACAGCGGCCCAGCGGCGGCGTGAAGATCGGCATCGTCGGCCTGCCGAACGCCGGCAAGTCGACCCTCTTCAACGCGCTCACCCGAGCGGGAGCGGAAACCGGCGACTACGCCTTCACCACGATCGACCCCAACGTCGCGATCGTCCCCGTCCCCGACCCGCGGCTCGAGGCGGTCGCCGAGGTCGTCGGCTCGAACGAGGTCGTCAACGAGACGATCGAGTTCCACGACATCGCCGGCCTCGTCCCCGGTGCCGCTCAGGGCGAGGGCCTCGGCAACCAGTTCCTCGCCGCGATCCGTGAGACCGATGCGATCTGCCACGTGGTCCGCTGCCACTCCAGCGGTGGCGTCCCCCACCCCGAGGGCCGGGTCGACCCCGGCGCCGACATCGACCTGATCGAGACCGAGCTGCTCGCCGCCGACCTCGAGCAGGCCGAACGGCGGCTCGATCGCGTCGTCAAGCAGGCGCGCTCGGGCGACAAGGAGGCGATCGCCGAGCAGGCCTGGCTCGAGCAGGTGGTCGAGGCGCTTGGCGCCGGCACACCGGTGCGCGACGTCCCGGTCCCGGACGCCGCCGCCGACGCGCCGCGGCGGCTGTTCGCGCTCACCTCGAAGCCGATCCTCTACGTCGCCAACGTCGACGAGGGGGTCGAGCAGGTACCGGCGGCGGTCGCCGAGCATGCCGTCGGCGCGGGCGCCGTGGCGGTGCCGATCTCGGCCCGGGTCGAGGTCGAGCTCGGCGACCTCGGCGACGAGCAGGAGGCGGCCGAGATGCGGGCCGAGCTCGGGATCTCGGAATCGGGATTGGCGCGGCTGATCAGCGCCGCCTTCGAGCTGCTCGAGCTCAACGTCTTCTTCACCGCCGGCGAGGACAAGGAGGCGGTCGCGCACGCGCTGCGCCGCGGCTCGACCGCCTGGCAGGCGGCGGGCGAGATCCACAGCGAGATCCAGGACGCGTTCGTCCGCGCCGAGGTCGTGGGCTGGAAGGATCTCGTCGACACGGGCGGGTACGCTGCTGCGCGGGACCGTGGTCTCCTGCGCACCGAGGGGCGCACCTACGTGATGGCAGACGGTGACGTGATCACGATCAAGGTCTAGCGGTAGTGGCTACATGAGGAAGATCGCGAAAAGGACATCGCTGGCCCTGGTGGCCATCTGCGCCCTGACTGCGCTGGCCGCGCCGACGCTCGCCCTCGCCCAGGGCGGGGCCGAGGACGAGTACAACCTCGACCTGCCGGGCTCGGGCGCCAACGGGGGCACGCCGACGACCTCGGCCGGCGACGTCTCCGACTCCTCGGACTCGGGCGGCTTCCCGGTGATCGTCGTGGTCCTCGTCGCCGGCGCCGGCGTCGCCGCCGGAATCGCGGCCTGGCGGCTGCGCAAGCCGCGCGAGCCCGACGGGCCCGCCTAACCCCTGAGCAGCTCGCCGCCCAGGTTCGAGACGGTGACGTGGATGGCGCCGGGCTCGACCGCGTAGTCGATCAGGGCCAGCGCCCGGAGCCGGTTGAGGACGAACTGGAAGGCCTCGGCCTGGCGGCGTGACTCGTAATCGCGGCGGATGTCGAACGCCCAGCCGGTCGTGTGCAGTGAGTACTCGCGGGTTGCCTCGGGGTTGACGCCGACCAGCAGGTCCTGGTACTCGCGGTCGCGCACGGCGCTGGTCACCTGCAACGGCGTCGCCGCGCCGCTGATGTTTCGCACCAGGCCCGCCATGTACGTGAGCGTGGCCAGGGCCTCGGGGCGCAGAGCACGGTAGAGCTCGGGTGACTGGTCGAGCTGCGCAGCGAGCTCACCGATATCGCGGTCCGGTTCCCAGCCGAGCGCCGGCTGGTCGGGAAGCGGCAGCAGGTCGCCGTCGTCGATCGCGTCCTCGATCGCCCCCGGGTCGTCGAATACCGGCGTCTCGTTCTCGGGATGGAAGACCTCCTCCATCGTCGCCTTGTTGGTCGCCAGCTCGGCCGTCGCCGCGAGCCGCTCCGGGTCCTTGCGGTAGAGCTCCATCACCTGCTCGGAGGCGAGCACCTTCCACAGATAGTCAGCCGACTCGTCGCCGAACCCGCTCAGCAGCTCGTACGCCGCACGATGCGAGTCGGGGCCGGAGTCGAAGTAGATCCGGGCGTAGGAGAGCTGATCGGCCGCCACCAGGTCGCCGATCGGCGTCGCATCGTCCGCGCCCGCGTAGGTGCGGAGCACGGTCTCGAGGTTGCCGATGCCCATGTGGTAGGAGACGACCGCGAGCTCGTCGTCGCCGAAGCGCTCGCCGGCGAGCTCCAGGTAACGCGCCGCGCCGTCGATCGCCGCCTCGGGGTCGAAGCGCTGGTCGACCGAGGCGCGCTCGGCCTCGAGCCTGTCGGTCTGCGCCGGCGAGCGCGAGTGCGAGATCCGCTCGGTGATCGCGATGCTCTGCGGCAGGTCGACCGACATCCCGAGCAGGTCCGTCGCGGTCGAGGGCAGGATCTGAGCCAGGCCGGCGGCGGACTCCGGCGTCGGGCCGGCGATCACGTTCGGGCGCCCGGCGCTCTCGAGGAAGATCACCGCCTCGAGCGTGTCGGCGTCGACGCCGTGGCGCTCGGCGGCCGCCTCGATCTGCGCGCGGTAGGCGGCCGTGCGCTTCGCCGAGGCGACGGCGCCGCCCGGGCTCATCTCGTAGATCACATGTGAGGATCCGGTGGCGGCGCGCTGCTCGAACTGCGCCCGCCGCGAGCGATCCCAGGCCAGCGGGTCGGCGTCGGGCTCCGAGGCCGCGCTGGCGTCGCGGGTGACCTGGGCGACGCGGAGCGTGAGTGGCTCGCGATCGCCGAGCCCCAGCGCCAGCGCCAGCGCCGCGACCCCCGCGGCCGCTGCGACCAAGAGCAGCGCGCCGGCGACGGCGCGAGCGATCATCCCCCTGCCTCGCTCCTCGTCGTGCACGGAGTCTCATGTTAGGCTGCGCTCGTGCTCGCACGGAGGCGGACGCCCCTGATCACGACGGCCCTGGCCCTGGTCGTCGCCTTGGCGATGGTCGCGGCGCCCGGCGCGGCGGCGAAGGCGAAGGGGTTCAAGTACGGCGTAACCGCCGCCGACGTCACCTCGAGCTCGGCGATCCTCTGGGCGAAGGCGGACAAGAGCGGCACCACCTTGCTGCAGCTGACCAGCAAGGGCGGCTTCGGCGCCTGTGACTCAGAGCATGCGGTCGCCTCGGTGAAGGCGAACAGCAAGCATGACAACACGGTCCAGAAACTGGTCAAGAAGCTCGACTCGTCGACCGACTACAAGTACCGCTGGTGCACCGCCAACGGCGGCCACAGCGACACCGGCAAGTTCACGACCGCCCCGGACCCGAACAAGAAGCAGACGATCCGCTTCGCGCTCGCCGGCGACCAGGACGCGCGCCCGGTGCCCGGGGGGACGACGCCCTACTGGAACAACTTCGAGGTCTGGACGCGGATCCTGAAGCAGAAGAACGACTTCAACGTGCTCATGGGCGACACGATCTACTCCGACACCGAGGTGCCGGGCTACACGCTCGCCGACATCGCGCTGACGATCGCGCAGAAGTGGGCCGCGTACAAGATCAACCTGGGGATGAAGCCGTGGACTAAGGCGCGCGGCTCGGCCGCCTACTACGCGCACTGGGACGACCACGAGTTCATCAACGACTTCTCTCGCTTCGAGAACTCGTTCGCCTACGGCAGCCAGGGCGTCACCAACATCAGCGGTGAGAAGCTCTACAAGGACGGTGTCCAGGCGTTCACCGACTACAACCCGGCCACCTACAGCAAGAAGACCGGGCTCTACCGGTCCGTGCGCTGGGGCAAGAACCTCGAGATCTTCTTCCTCGACGAGCGCTCGTTCCGCAGTTCGAGCTCCGACTATCAGGGCACCTGCGACAACCCGGCCGGCAGCGGCAACCCCGACCTGGCGCCGACCGCTCCGCAGAGCACCCGCAACACCTTCTCGATCATCGCCCCGCCGCTGGCCAACCCGCCGCCGGCCGCCTGCACCGCCTCGATCAACGACCCGAACCGGACGATGCTCGGCTCGAAGCAGCTGCAGGCCTTCGAGAAGGCGATCAAGAAGTCGAGCGCGACCTTCAAGGTGATCTTCAACGAGGTCCCGATCCAGCAGTACTACGCGCTGCCCTATGACCGCTGGGAGGGCTACGAGGCCGAGCGCTCCGCGCTCCTGCACTACCTGCAGGCGAACGTCAAGAACGCCGTCTTCCTGACCACCGACGTGCACGCGAACCTGGTCAACGACGCCCGCTTCAACACGCTCGGGGATCCGCCCGGGGTGCAGAACTCGGGGATCCTCGACGTGACCAGCGGCCCGGTGGCGACGGAGAGCTTCGCCGGCGAGATCAACGGCACCCTCGGCACCCCGAGCGGCGGCGCCCTGATCCACGACCTGTTCTTCAAGCCCCAGCCGCAGGCCGGGGTCGGGATGTCGTGCGCGGCGATGAACCAGTTCAGCTACGCCGAGGTCGAGGTCTCGAAGAGCCAGCTGACGATCGACCTGCTCGACTCCAACGACGCCCCGGTGCTCGACACCGGCAACGCCGCGACCGCCACCCCGGCGACGCCGACCTGCGGCCAGGTTGTCATTCCGAAGCAGTAGCCGCCCCTGCGGCTGATGTAGGTTCCGCGCGATGCGGACCCAGGCGCGCTTCCCCGGGCTCGGCGCCGGCGCCGGCCACTACGAGAGCTTCTACATCAAGGCCACCCGGCCGGGAGGCGGCCAGGCGATCTGGATCCGCCACACGGTCCACAGGCGCCCCGGCGACGAGCTCAGCGGCTCGATCTGGTTCACGCTCTTCGACGCCGACGCGGCCGGCCCGCGGGCGACCAAGGTGACCGTCCCGGCAAGCGAGGTCTCGACACCGAGCGGCGGCTACATCAAGGTCGGCGAGTCCCTGCTCGAGCCCGGCCGGGCGCGCGGCGAGGCGAGGACCGCGGAGCTCGAGGCGAGCTGGGATCTGAGCTTCGTCGACCGCGCCGACGCCTTCCGCCACCTGCCGTACGACTTTCTCTACCGCGCCGCGCTGCCGAAGACGAAGCTGCTCTCGCCCGATCCCGACGCCCGTTTCTCGGGCGCCGTCTCGGTCGCCGGTGAGCAGCTCGAGATCGGCGAGTGGCCGGGGATGATCGGACACAACTGGGGCTCCGAGCACGCCGAGCGCTGGATCTGGATTCAGGCGAACGAGTTCCGCCAGAGCGACGGCTACTTCGACGCCGGCCTGGGCAGGATCAAGGTCGGCCCGCTGACCACCCCCTGGGTCGGCAACGCCGTGCTCTGCATCGACGGAGAGCAGCACCGGCTCGGCGGTCTCGACCGCCTGCGCTCGACCCGCGTCGACGAGCGACCGACCGAGTGCGAGTTCGAGCTCACCGGCAAGGACCTCAAGGTCCGGGGCCGGGTCTCCTCGGAGGCACGCAACTTCGTCGCCTGGGTCTACGCCGACCCGGTCGGACCCGAGCACAACACGCTCAACTGCTCGATCTCCGACCTCGAGCTGACCGTCGAACGCAGGGGCGAGGAGCCGCGGCGCCTGGAGTGCGTCGGCGCCGCGGCATACGAGATCGGCATGCGGGAAACCGATCACGGCCTACCGCTGCAGCCCTACGCCGACGGCTAGGCGCAAACCGGGCCCGATTGCCGCTTTCGGATTCGGCTCTATCGGTCGATAGGCACGTAAGAGAGACGTGCTCGCGACCAACCGCATAGACGTAGCCCGCTTGCCGGCGGGCGACCGGGCGCTGATGGCGCCGATCGCAGCGACGATGTACGCGGTCGCCGGCCTGCTCGTCAGCGTCTCGGTCCTCTTCCTTCCCCACGCCACGGCGATGAATACCACCGGGATGCTGGTGCTGGCCGCGCTCGGCATCGTCGCCGCCGTCGTGATCTGGCTCTGGCAACACAGCTGGCCGATGTGGTTCTTCCAGGTCACTACCGCCTCCGGTTCGCTGCTGCTCGGCTTCTGCGTCTACTGGAGCGGCGACGCGAGCTCCCCCTACGCGCTGCTGATCCTCTGGGTGGCGATCTTCAGCGCCTACTTCTTCACTCGGGTGCAGACCGCTGCCCAGCTCGCCTTCGGCGGCGCGATCTACGCGCTCGCGCTCGCCGTGCATCCGCAACCCGACGCCGACGTCGCCGCCCACTGGCTCCTGACCATGGTCGCGGTCGCGGTCGCCGCCGGCATGGTCACCGCCCTGGTCACGGCCCGGCGGCGGCTCGAGGCCGAGCGCGAGGAGCTGCTGATCGAGACGATCGAGCTCGCTCGCACCGACCCGCTCACCGGGTTGCCCAACAGGCGCGCCTGGCGCGACGAGCTCGATCGCGAGCTCGCCCGGGCCAGCCGCGGCGGTTCGATGTGCGTGGCGATGCTCGACCTCGACCACTTCAAGGACTTCAACGACGAGCACGGCCACGTCGCCGGCGACGCCCTGCTGCAGGAGCTGGCACGGCTCTGGGAGACGACGATCCGCCCCAGCGACACGCTGGCGCGCTACGGCGGCGAGGAATTCGCCCTCCTGCTTCCGGATTGCCTGATCGACGGCGCCGCGGAGGTGGTCGAGCGCCTGCGGACGATGATCCCGGAGGGCCAGCACTGCTCCGCCGGCCTCGCCTGCTGGGACGGCGAGGAGACCCCTCTGGCGCTGATCGGTCGTGCCGACGACCGCCTCTACGCCGCCAAGGGCGCCGGGCGCGATCAGCTCATCGCGGTCGACTGAGGCTGCCGCCGCCCGCGGTCTTCGCGACCCGGATCGGGCGGCTGACGAAGCGGTCGCGCTTGTCGGCGTCGACCTCGGAGGCCGACAGCAGGATCTTCTTGCCCTCGACGCGGCGGGCATTTGCCTTGCTGATCGGCAGCAGAACGTCCGCCTTGTTCCCGGGCCTGACCTTGTACGCGGTGTGGCCGAGCTCGCGACGGCCGAACAGGGCCTCGAGCTTCCCTTCGCAGGTCTCCGTCTTCAGGGCGGGGCACCTGACCCGTGTCGCAAGGGCGCCGTTCTCGATCTTCGCCGGCTGCCCGGAGAGCTTGGTGTCGTAGCGGTGCTTGGCCGCGGCGGTCGAGATCGAGCAGTTCGAGGGCGTGCCGCTGACCCTGTCGACGAGATCGTCGGCGATCACATCGTTGCTGAAGCATGGGACCGTCTCCGCGTACCCGTCGCGGGTCAGGAACGTGTCGCCGCCGGCGCCGACCGGGTAGGTGTCGATCCCGATCCCGCCGTCCAGGGTGTCGGCGTCCTTGCCGCCGACGAGGTCGTCGAGGCCTTCGCCGCCCAGGAGGTTATCGGCGCCGTCGCCGCCGCTGAGGTTGTCGTTGCCCCCGTTGCCGGACAGCGTGTTGGCGCCGGTGCTTCCGGTGAGCACGTCGCCAACCTCGGTGCCGGAAAGGCCCTCGATCGACTGCAGGACGTCGGTCCTGAGGGCGGTTCCGCCGCTGGCGAAGGTCCCGGTTCCCGTCGCCAGCGAGGCGGTCACGCCGAGGGACTCCGCGGGGAAACCGAACTGTGGGGCGAACCAGCCGGCCGTATCGGTGCCCGCACCGCCGTCGAAGACCGCCGCTCGATTGGAGCTTGGCGTCGAGGAGATGCCGCCGGCGGCGATCAGCAGGTCGTTGCCGTCGTCGCCGGCCAGTCTCCGTTCCTGGCCATTCGCCACCACGGTGACCGCGTCGTTGCCGGCACCGGCACTGAGCTGGACGAGATTGATAACGCTCGACCTCGCGTCGATCTCGACCGTGTCATCTCCGGCCCGCAGATCCGGCGCCAGCGTGTGCACCTCGTTGGTGACCAGGCACTCGTTGAATGTTGGGCGGCCGGTGAGCGGATCGGTGTTCGGCGCACACGTCCCCGAGG
>DATBPT010000137.1:0-15978 GCA_036561205.1 Solirubrobacterales bacterium | reverse complement strand
CGGGCCGGACCGCGGCGAGCGCGCCGCGGTAACGGCCCATCGGAGTGCGCACTGCGTCGATGATCAGCGCCTCGGGCAAGGTTGGCGATCATTCCAGGTCACCTCTATGAACCTGGTTTCGAGCCAGGTTCTAAGGTGGGCAGATGGGCTTCATGTTCATCACCCTGGGGATGATCGGATTCATCGTTCTCTGCCTGGTGCTGCTGGCGCGGGCCTACCCCGGAAGCGGCGCCGACCTGGTCGACTGGAAGCCGACCCGTTCGCACGAGCTCGAGGCTCAGCTCGAGGTCGACGACGTGCAGCAGATGCTCGATGCGCAGAACGAGTACCGGCGGCGCCGCGGCGCGCCCGAGCTGACCGAGGACGACGCGAACGCGATGGCGCGTGAGGACGAGGCGATCCGCGAGCGGGCGCGCCGCAGTTACGAGGGCCGCCTCGACGAGCTCGAGGACGAGTTCGGCGTCTAGAGGTGGCGCGGGCGCTGATCGTCGGTTGCGGCTGCCGGGGCCGCGAGCTCGGCGCTGGACTGCGGGCGGCGGGCTGGGTCGTGCGGGGAACGAGCCGCTCCGAGGGCGGCGCCGAGGCGATTGCCGCGGCCGGGATCGAGCCCGCAGTCGCCGACCCGGATCGGATTGCGACCGTCCTTGACGCGATCGAGGGCGTGACGCTGATCTTCTGGCTGCTGGGCTCGGCGCGCGGAGAGCCGGATGCCGTCGCTGCGCTTCACGGCCCGCGGCTCGAGCGGCTGTTGGAGGAGATCGTCGACACGCCCGTGCGCGGCTTCGTCTATGAGGTCACCAGCGATCTCGACCCCGCGCACGCGGGCGCGGCCTTCGAGGCCCTGCGATCCGCGGGCGAGCGCTGGAGGATCCCGTTCGAGGTCGTCGACGGCGATCCGGAGCGGCTCGATCTCTGGCTCGAAGGGATGCTGGCGGCGGCCGAGGAGCTGGTGGGGGGCTGAGCGCGACCGGTTACTGGAGCGGCGACGGCTTCTGGTCGCTGCCGGTCCAGGGCGCCTGGTCGGCAACCTTCGCCGGTGGCTGGTCGAGGTTGTCGGCGAGCGCCTTGAGCCCGAATGCGGCGCCGATGACGACCGCGACGACGATCGCGTAGGTGACGATCTGGCGGGTGAGGCTGGCGCTGTATTGGCCGCCGACGACCTGGCGGCGCTTTTCCAGGCCCATCGCGTCGAGGTCGGACTGGTCGTGTCCGTCGAGGCGCTCCGAGGCCGGCCGCTTGTCGAAGGTCGTGTTCGGACCGATCGACGGCGCCGGGGTATCGCTGATGTCGACCGTCTCGGTCTCGTCTTTGTCTTCGCCCTCACCCATCCCGGTGGGACGATAACCGGATGAATTTCGGCGCGCGCCGGTTCGGAATCACGGTTCTCGCCGCGTTTCTCGTCGCCGGGCAGGCGGTCGCGGAGGCGCCGCCGGCGCACTATCCGTGGGCGAAGCGTGTGGCGGCGGCGAAGCGGTTTGCCGACCAGAGAGCGGGCCGGATCTCGTTCGCGTTCGTCGACGAGTCCGGGCGCCTGCACGGCTCGCACCCCGACCGTGTCCACAACTCCGCCAGCGTGGTCAAGGTGCTGTTCATGGTCGCCCTGCTGCGCGAGCCCGGCGTTCGCCACGACGAGCTCACGAGTTCGGAGAAGGCGCTGCTCGAGCCGATGATCCAGCGCTCCGACAACCAGGCTGCGAACGCGGTCTTCAACCGCGTCGGCCAGCAGGCGCTGATCGATCTGGCGGACCGTGTCGGGCTCCGCCATTTCACGACCCAGCCGACCTGGGGCCTGACCACGATCACCGCCGGATCGCAGGCGCGGTTCATGAGCGAGCTCGAGTCCTGGATCCCGAAGCGCCATCGCCGCTACGCGATGCACCTGCTGACGCAGATCGTGCCCTCGCAGCGCTGGGGCATCCCGCCGGTCGCACCACCCGGGTGGACCCTGCAGTTCAAGGGCGGCTGGTCGGGGGCGCCGAGCTGGCGCGTGAACCAGGCGATGCTGTTGCGCAGGGCGCCGCGCCGCTTCTCGATCGCGATCCTGACCCGCGAGCAACCGTCGTTCAGCTACGGCACGGAGTCGATCGAGGGGGTCGCGAAGCGGCTGCTCGCCGGTTACAACCGGTTCAGCCGCTGAAGCAGCTCACCGAGTATGCGCGCCGTCGCTCCCCAGATCAGGTGCTCGCCGACGAGGTAGGTGGGGGTCCGGATCGGCACCCCGCGGCGCACGAGGCGGCGCATCGCGAAGCTCTCGCGAAGCTGGTCGAGCGTGAACGCGAGCACCGTCTCGACCTCGGCCGGACTCGGCTCGAACCGCAACCCGTCACCGATCAGGCCGACGAACGGATGCACCTTGTAGTTGGTGACGAAGGTGCCGATCGGGGGCAGCGCACCCACCACCTCGACCGCCGCCGGCGAGAGCGCGATCTCCTCCTCGGCCTCGCGCAGCGCCGTCTCCAGCAGCGACTCGTCGAGGTTGTCGCGGCGCCCACCCGGGAACGAGATCTCGCCGGCGTGGCGGCGGAGGTCGTGGCGGCGCTCGGTGAAGACGACGCCGGGCCGTTGCGGGAAGCCGAAGATCGGTACGAGGACGGCGGCCTCGGTGCGGCCGTGGGCGCTCATCGCCCCCGCCTGCTCGGGTTCGAGCAGCGCGGCGCGCAGGGCGTCGATCCGGCCGGCCGTCAGATGATCACCTGCACGGTCCCGCCGTCGACCGACCAGGCGGCGCCGGCGACATAGGAGGCGCGCTCGGAGGCGAGGAAGACGATCGCCGCGGCGATCTCCTCACTGTGGGCGAGGCGGCCGATCGGGCGCTTCGCGCCGGCGGCCGTCAGGGCCTCTTCGCGAGTCGCGATCGCGGCGTGTTCGCGGGACTGGTCGAGCAGGCCGCCCTTGTCCATCCACAGCTCCGACCTGGTCGGCCCGGGACAGACCGCGTTGACCAGCACCCCGGCGGCGGCGTAGCGGTCGGCGAACACTCGCGAGAGCGAGAGCTCGGCGGCCTTGGCGACCGAGTACTCCGGCATCTGCGCCGACGGCCGCTTGGCCGCGGTCGAGGAGACGTTGACGATCCGGCCCCATTGACGCTCGAGCATGCCCGGCACCGCCGCTCGCATCGCCCGTAGGGGTGCCATCACGTTCAGCTCCCAGGCCTCGTACCAATCGGCCTCCGGGACGTCCTCGAGGTTGCGCCAGCGGGCGGTGCCGGCGTTGTTGACGAGCACGTCGAGCTTGCCGAAGCGCTCGTCGCCGGCGAGCACGATCCGCTCGCCCGCGTCGGCATCGGTGACGTCGAGGGCGAGCTCGGCAACCTCCGCGCCCCCGACCGCCGCCTGCCGGCACTCGGCCGCCGCCTCGGCGAGCTGCTCGGCGCCCCGGGCGACGAGCAGGACGGAGGCGCCCTCGGCGCAGAGCATCCGGGCGGTGGCGCGGCCGATTCCCCGGCTGGCGCCGGTGATCGCGCAGGCCCGGCCGCCCAGCCCGAGGTCCATGCGTCAGCCGTTCTCGATCCGGTCGTGGATCACGACCTTGCTCTCGCCGGAGAGCGCGCGATGCACCGGGCATTTTCCGGCGATCACGAGCAGGCGCTCGCGCTGCTCGTCATCGAGCGGCTCCGGGATTCGCAGCACGAGGGTGATCTCCTCGAACGTCGACCCCTGGCCCTGCTCGACCTCGACCTCGACCTCGACCGCCCCCAGCTCCCAGCCCTTGTGGGCCGCGTACATCTCGCAGGTGATCGCGGTGCAGGCAGCCAGGCCCGCCGCGGCGGCGCGGGTGGGGGAGGGGCCGAGGTCGTTGCCGCCCCGCTCGAGCGGTTCGTCGATCACCAGTGTGTGGCCGCTGTCGATCTCGACGTCGTGCGTGTACTTCTCGCGCCGGCGGGCGACGACCCTCATCGCGCCTTTAGGCCTTCGGCTGCTCGCGCTGGCGCCCGGCGAACAGCTCCGGATCGTCGCTGTCGGCGAACCGGGCCATCGCGTAGGCGGCGTCGGAGGCGCGGTTGAGGAAGCGCAGGAGCTCGCCGGAGACGATGCCTTCTCCGCCGTCGAGGACCACGACCCGGCGTTCGGCGCGGCGCAGGATCGCGCGCCCGAGGTCGAGGTGGGCGGAGATCTGGCCGCCGCCGGGGATCACGAACTTCGGCGGCAGCTCGACCCTGTCCATGTAGCGGTCGATCAGCTGCTCGAGCTCGGCCGCCATCTCGGGGGTGACCCGGCTGACTCCGTCAACGAGCCGCTCGGCCGCCTCCGGGGCGGTCGCGAGCTCGGCCCCGGCGATGAACAGGTCGTCCTGCAGGCGGAGGATGTCGGCGGCGAGCTCGGCCTCGTCGGCGCCGCAAAGCGAGCGGGCGATGCCGAGCGCCGAGGCGGCCTCGTCGAGAGCGCCGTAGGCCTCGGTGCGGGCGTCGGACTTGGATACCCGGCCGCCGTACCAGAGCGAGGTGGTGCCGTCGTCGCCCTTCTTCGTGTAGATGCGGGTCACGTCTCGACCCTAGCGCGCGCGTGTGAGGCGTAGCCGAGCCGCGCCGCTGTTGAGGCGCCTGGTTCTTTAGGAGAGTGGGTTGAAGACGATCCCCGTGAGCAGCTTGGGAAAGAAGTAGGTGGACTTCGGCGGCATCGTCTCGCCGGCCGCGGCGACGGCGCGGACCTGCTCGACCGGGGTCGGGCGCATCAGGAAGGCGGCGTGCGTGCCCTCGTCGAGCGAGGCGATCGCGCGCTCCGCCGAGGCGGTGTAGGCGATCCCGCGCTTGGCCTCGATGTCCTCGGCGGTCATCCCGAGCGCCCCGCGCAGCAGCAGCGACTCGAGGATCGCGGCGTCGAGCTCGCGAAAGGCCTGCGAGGCGTCGGGCATCGTGGTCTCGAGCACGGCCGGGTCCTTGAGCCGCAGGCGGTAGCCCTGGCGGTGGTGGGCGTCGATGTAGCCGAAGACGCCGACGCCCTCCTCGCCCGCGGGATCGAGCCGGTCCAGTGGCACCTCCTCGACCTCGAACAGCTCGCGGGCCGCGTTGCCGAGCGCCTCCTGCGGTCCGCGCTCGCCGAGGTTGGAGAGCAGGCGGTGGTAGCCGAACACGGTCAGGCCCGGGTCCGAGAGCGAGACGAGCGCCATCAGCGTGTAGCGGTGCGGCCCCTCGCCGCCGATCGCGTCGGCGTAGGTGCGCGCGGTCTCGTAGCGGTGGTGGCCGTCGGCGATCAGCAGCTCGGAGTCGGCGAGCTCGGCGGCGACGGCGCTGTGCGAGTCGGCGTCGGCGATGCGCCAGATCCGATGGGTGGTGCCCTCGTCGTCGGTCAGCTCGCCCCAGGGCTCGCCCTCGGTGCGGGCCTCGAGGTGCTGCCAGGCGTCGCCCTCGTGCAGGGAGAAGATCGGCGACATGTTGTGGCGGGTCGCCTCGGTCAGCCGCAGGCGGTCCTGCTTCGGGCCCGGCTGGGTGCGCTCGTGGGGGCGGACGAGCCCCGGGCCGTAGGGCGTCACGCGGACGCGGCAGAGGAGCCCGCGGCGGAGCCGGCGCGAGCCGTCCGGCGCGTCGTACTCCTGGGTCAGCCCCCACAGCGCCGGCTCGCGGTCGGCCGCGAGCACGCCCTGCAGGATCCATTCCTCGAGCGTCTCGGCGGCGTGCTCGTAGCGGTCGCCGCCGTCGGGCGCCTCCGGCAGGTCGATCTCGACCACGTTGAAGGGTGAGCGGGCGAGGAGCTCGGCGCGCCGTGCCGCGTCGATGACGTCGTAGGGGGGAGCGACGACGTCGGCAAGCGAGGGGACGGCGGCGAGGTTGTAGTGGAGGGCGGTGAGCGGTTTGACCTCGGCCATCGGCCGCGGAACCCTACCGCCCGCGACGTGTCAGAGGCCGTCGTCTAGCCGC
The DNA here is from genome assembly GCA_036561205.1 of Solirubrobacterales bacterium. GTDB lineage: Bacteria > Actinomycetota > Thermoleophilia > Solirubrobacterales > 70-9 > WHSW01. The sequence goes on along the minus strand of DATBPT010000137.1, from coordinate 10,124 downwards.
TTCCGTGGGTGCCGAACCAGGCGCCGAGCGCCTCGAGGCCGCTGCGCTGCTCCTCGCCGCCGCCGAGGCCGCCGAGCGGGCCGGTGCCGCGCATCATCATCAGCTTCAGCTTCTCACCGTCGGCGGTCTTCAGCTTCAGCGTGATCGCCGCCTGGTCCATGATCGCCGCGCTGATCTGCGGCCAGCCGCCGCCGGCGCCGTCGACGGCCGCGTCGGCGATCCGCTCCGGCGTCAGCGAGATCGGCTTGCCGTCGGGCTCCCACTTACGGCTGACGCCCTGGAGGATGAGGCGCGCGTCGGTGACCCCGATCGCCACCATGCGGCCCTTGAACATGCTCTGCTGCGTTGCGACGCAGACGCCGCTCAGCCCCTCGCCCGGCTCGAGCGCCGGCTCGAGCGCGGTCCGCAGCTTGTCGCCGAGCTCGGCCATCGCCCTCAGCAATTATCGGCGACGATCTGCGAGAGCGGAGTGTCCGGCGCGGCCGTGGTGGCGTCGATCGCGACGTTGACCTGGAAGTCGCCGCCGGCCGCCGTGTCGACCTTGGCGCAGTCGGGGTTGTCCTCCGCCGCCTGGGCGACGGCGTCGAGCTGAGCGGTCGTCGACGCCGCGATGAACTCGCTCGCGGTCATGTCGGTGTTCGCCGGGCCCTGGGCCCCGGACGTCCCGGAGGCGCCACTCGTCGACAAGGTCGTTTCGTCGTTGCCACCGCAGGCGGTGAAAGAGAGGGCGATGAGGACGGCGACGAGTGGCAGGACCGGGCGCATTGGCCGCGAGTGTAATCGGGGTGACTGGATTCGAACCAGCGAACCTCTCGGTCCCAGGCCGAGTGCTCTACCAGGCTGAGCTACACCCCGCGGTCCGGGAAGATCGAGTCTAACCACCCCTCTTGGACGCGATCGATCCAACCTTGAAGCCGCGCGCGAAGCTGCGTGTCGCCGACGTTGACCGTGAGGATGCCCCACCTTGAGCGCCAATTTCGCCCGTTGAGCTGGCCGCTGTTCGACTTCCGCTGCAACCGAAACAGAACGGGATCGACGGCGAGGTAGGTGGACCAGAAGCGGATCAGGTACTCCGGGTCTTGATCGGCGTGGTACTGCAGCCGGTACGTGATCTTGTTCGGACTAAAACGGCTGATCCAGTAGTTCCCCAGCCGAATGATGCGAGGGTCGGAGTTAGCGATCGAGACCGTGTTGCGGCATCGTTTGTAGCCCTCTCCGATGTACATGCAGACGAAGTCACGGAAGCCTGGCTCGGCGTCGAGCAGGGCAAACTCGCACCACCCCTGGCGATAGGCCAGCTGGCGGGCGGCCTTGGCGCGTTCGCGATTGGTGCGCGCGCCTGCTTCGCGGGCCCGCTGCCGCCCAGCTTCACGCCCACGCCTGCGGCCCTCCGAGTCGCGGAGCTTGATCTCCGGGTCCGGGAGGTCCTCGATCCAGTACCAGACGGTTGTCTTGTTGAGCGCCAGGCGGTCGGCGATCTCGTCGAGTGACATCTTCCTCTCGGTCCGAAGCTTTCGGGCCTTCTCGCGCAGGTAGGGCGGGTGCGTCATATGCGAACATACGTTCGCATAATCAGCGGACGGACCCGGTGGGTAAGGTGAGGTTGGGGCAAGCCGACGAGGAGGACGACGTGGACCTGAAGAAACTCACCGACAGGGCCAAGGACCTGGTCGATAAGCGAGGCGGGACGGAAAGCCTGAAGGAGGATGCTGACGAGCTCAAGGGAATCGCCGGCAGCAAGGGCAGCCTCGCCGACAAGGCGAAGGCGGCGGTCGCCGCGATCAAGGACCCGGGAGACGACGACGCGACCGCGGCGCCGGAGACCGAGCCGGCGCCCGCGCCAGAAGCCACGGCGCCGCGGGCCGAAGGCGCCGGAGCCGAGTCCAAGGGCGAGCACCGCGGCAGGCACGGTCACGGCGGACACGGGCGCGGCGGCCAGGGCCGCGGCCGGCAAGGCGGAAGAGACGGGGACCCGGCGGTCTAATCTGACCCGCGAGCCCCTGTAGCTCAGTCCGGATAGAGCAGCGGATTTCTACTCCGCAGGTCGCTGGTTCGAATCCAGCCGGGGGCGCTCGATTCGCCCGCCGCCGGCGACCCAGTCGCTAGATTGGGACCGGCTTGGTGAGCGTAGCTCAGTTGGTAGAGCTCCTGGTTGTGGTCCAGGTGGTCGTGGGTTCGAGTCCCATCGCTCACCCCTGACGGTTGATCAGCGGCGCTGGGCATCGGTCGGGTTCGAGCCTCCGTCGGGGTCGTCGGCGACAACCCGAAGGATGACATTCGGGCTGGATCTGGCATCCCGCCGAAGCAGGGGTATGGTCGGTCTGAACCCGAACCAAGGAGGGGAACCATGTCCACTCTCAGGACAGCTCGGCCGTCGCCGGCGATGCTCGTTGCGGCGGTGGCGCTGACCTTCGCAATGGTCGGCACGACCCTTGCAGCCGATCCGGTGTCGAAGCTGACCACGAAGAAGGTGAGCAAGATCGCCAATCAGGTGGTCGACAAGCGGGCGCCCGGGCTCACAGTGGCCAACGCGGCCGCCGCGACCCACGCGACCACTGCGGGCAGCGCGACCACGGCGGGCAACGCGGAGAATCTGGGCGGAGCTCCCGCGAGCGCCTACGCGAAGAGCGCACTCGAGCCGTTCCACCTGGTCGGGACGGCGAGCGAACCGCCGTTCGAGAACGGCTGGGCGAACAAGGGCGGCGGGTTTGCCAGCACCGCGTTCCTGAAGGATCCGTTCGGCATCGTCCATCTGAGGGGAACGATGATCGGGCCCTCGGGTTCGGTGGCGTTCACCCTTCCGGCGGGCTACCGCCCGGCGGCGACGTTGTTCACCTCACTGCCGGTTGGCGGTGTCGTAGCGGGGAACATGCTCATTGCCGCCAACGGTGAGGTGATCCCGTTCTGCAGCGTCGCGGCGAACTGCACTGGCGGTGGCGCCGCCGGGCTCGACGCGATCACCTTCGTCGCCGGACAGTAGGCGAGCACGGGCGAGCGCGCGATGCCGAGCACGGCTCGGTGTCGCGCGCACCGCCCTCTCGGGCCGTAGGACTCTCCGCGCGCCCCGGGCCGGCATTGACAAGGCCTACGCATCGTGTTCTACTCGGCTCGATGCGTGGCATCGGATGCTGCATCGCCCTGGTCGCAGGGACGCTCGTGATCGCTCCCACCACCGACGCGGTCACCTTCGGAGCGGATCTCGGCCGGCCGGCCGACAACACGTACGCCTGCTCGGACTTCGGCGGCGGGCCGACCTGCTCAGCCGAGTCGAGCAACCCGTACACCGGCGAGAACGGCTTCCCGCCGGTCGGCACCGGGGTCGTGACCCAGGTCCGGGTGAAGGTCGGCCCGGTGACCGGCCCGATGCAGATCGTGGTCGAACAAGCGCTGCGCCAGGACAACCCGGGCGATCCGGGACACCCGATCTACGCCTGCTGCACGGCGATCGACGCGAGCGGCGTGTTCACGCCGAGGCCGAACGCGGTGACCGCGATCAACGTCAACCTGCCGGTGCGACAGGATCTGACTCCGAACGGAAACGGCGTCTACGTCGATCAGCATCTCTCCCTCTCGGTCCTCTCGGCGAACGTGCCGATCCCCGCCAGCTCCGACCAGAACGCGAGCGTCGGCCTTTGGTTCCCCGCCTGGCATGTCGGGGACGAGCGCGCCGGGTCCTACGGGACGGCGGGCGCCGACATCCTCTTCAACGCCGACTGGCAGGCCAGCGGCGCCGGCTTCAGCGGCGGAGGAAGCCCGGTGGCGCTTGCCGGCAGGTCGGCGCGGGTGAGCGGCGGCCAGGCGGTGATCGAGCTGACCTGCAACCTCTCGAAGACTTGTAAGGGCAAGCTGACGCTCGCTGACCAGCAGGCGATCGTGGCGCCGCCCTTCGGCCCGGACGTGGCGCCGCCCTTCAGCGCCGGCAAGCGGGCGAAGACCTACGGCAGCGCCCGCTTCAGGATCAAGCCCCGCCAAACCGAGGCGGTGACGGCGAAGCTCAAAGGCCCGGGCAAGCACCTGCTCGACGACCGGCCGAAGGCGAAGGTGTGGGGCAACGTCCAGCTCGAGGACTCGAGCGCGCTCGCGGCGAGCTTCAGGGTCCAGCTCGAGCGCTGAACGCCGGCGCTCGGTCGCGGCTGCTCAGCGTGGCGCCGGGGCGTCCAGGTACCAGTGCCGCGCGGAGGCGATGATCCAGCCGTCGTCGCCGGGCATCAGGGCGAAGCGGCTGATCGTCCGTTGTCCGCCGACCTGGTCGGTGTAGAGCAGATCGACCTGAAGCGGAAGCTGCTCCGCCGCTGCGGCGGCGATCGTTGCGAACAGGGGATCGGCGGGATCGCGTACGGCGCCCTGCCAGATCCCGGTGTCGCCGCTGGCGATGTACTGGTCCCGCGCCAGGCGCCGGAAGTCCTCGACGCCGGGCGGCGACGCTTCGACCAGGCTCTGGCGCCACCGCCGTTCGGACGCCGGGTCGGCGTCGGCGACCGCGTCGCCCTGCCACCCCTGCAGCACGGCGATTCCGGCGCCGACGTTGCGCAGGCTCGCCGCCAGGTAAACGCCCTCGCCGCCGGCGTCGACCGCGGCGCCGCCCCCCGCAATGCTCATCGAATAGCCGCCCGCGAAGCTGACGGTCTGGGTGCGGTCGTCGTTGCGCGAGTGCACGAGCACCGGTCGCCGCTGCTCCTGGAGCGCCAGCTCCGCGACCACGGCAGAGCGGTTGGCGGAGCGCACCGAGCCGTAGGTCGCTGCCGCCAGCGCGAGCGTCCCGCCCGCGGTCGCCAAGGCGGAGATCGTCACCCAGTCGGCCACGCGGTCGAGGCTATCCGAGCCCGCCGGGTCGCGGATGCAAGGCTGCACCCAGGTCCACGTATGGGATGAAGGCCCCCGCGTGCAGCCATCGAACAACGGTCCAGTCCCGTTGATTTGCGACCTGCGCCGTGCCATCTTCGGCTGTATGCGCCGTTCTCCACTCAAGACTGTCCTTTGGCTTGTGGCTATCGGCGCCGCGGTGCTCGGCCTGACCGTGTTCGGCGGTTGGAGCGCCTTCATGGACGCGAGCGGGATCAGTGAGGTCACCAATAACCCGCAGGTGTACCGCGCGCTCGACTCGCAGTGCGGCCAGATCGAGCAGGCGTATCCGGACGATACGGTCGGCTGTGCGACAGCGGTCGAGTTTCAGCAGGACCTGCGCATGGCCTGTGCGGACGTCGGGTCGGTGGCCGTCGACCACTTCGTCGTCACGAGGCCGGGGACGACGCAGATCGTGCCGATGACCTGCCGCTAGGCACGCCGCCCGGGCCGGCGAGCCGCGCCGGCGTTCTGGCAAGCTCAGACCGATGCGCTTCGGGACCTTCGCCACCGCCGACGGCAAACGCTTCGTCGGCTCAGTGGAAGGCGACGAGGTGCAGGTCGCCGAGGCCGCTGAGATCCGCGACTACCTCGCCGGCCGCGGCCGCGAACGGACCGGGGAGGTCCACCGGCTCTCCGAGCTGCAAACCCTCGCTCCGGTCCCCGAGCCCCCGAGCGTGCGCGACTTCTACGCCTTCGAGCGCCATGTCGCCGCCGGCGCGCGGCTGCGCGGCAAGGAGATCGCGCCGCACTGGTATGAGGTGCCCGCCTTCTACTTCTCGAACCCGGCCGCGATCCTCGGACCCGGCGAACCGCTGCGGCGCCCGCCGGCAACGGGCGCGCTCGACTTCGAGCTCGAGCTGGCCGCCGTGATCGGCGCCGGCGACGACGGTGAGCCGGAGATCGCCGGTTTCACGCTGATGAACGACTGGTCGGCCCGCGACCTGCAGGCCGGCGAGGTCACGGTCGGGCTCGGGCCGGCGAAGGCGAAGGACTTCGGCACCAGCCTCGGCCCCCTGATCGTCACACCCGAGGAGCTCCCGTACGAGGACGGGCGGCTGCAGGTCGGCGCGCGCGTGCTCGTCAACGGGGCCGAGGTGACCGCGACCGGGGGATCCGAGCAGCACTTCGGCTGGCCGGAGATCGTCGCTCACGCCGCGCGCGACACGCGGTTACGGCCCGGTGACGTGCTCGGCTCGGGGACCCTGCCCGACGGCTGTCTGCTCGAGCTCGGTCCGTTGCCGGGCGAGGGCGGCGACGAGCCGCGCTGGATCGAGCCCGGCGACTTGGTCGCGCTCGAAGCCGACGGGCTCGGCCGCCTCGAGACGCCGGTGATCTAGCCGGCGCGCTCGTAGATCAGGATCGCGACGCCGTCGCCGACCGTCTTCGAGTCACTGAGCCGCAGTGGCTTGCGGTCGCCGGTCTCGCCGAACAGGCGCTTGCCGCTTCCGAGCGCGACCGGGAACACCATCAGGTTGAGCTGGTCGACGAGGTCTGCGTCCAGCAATCCCTGGACAAGTTGAGCGCTGCCGTGGACGTAGATGTCGCCGTCTTGATCGTTCTTCAGCTTCGAGACCTGCTCCGACAGGTCGCCGTCGAGGACCGTCGAGTTGTTCCACTCGGGATCGGTGAGGGTGGAGGAGACCACGTACTTGGGCATCTGGTTGAACTTGTCCGCGAACTCGCCGTCGCGTGACGGCCAGGCGTCGGCGAAGCCCTCGTAGGTGATCCGGCCGAGCAGCAGCGCATCCGCGTCGAGCGCCTCGTCGAGCTTGAACTGGTCGCCCTCCTCGCCGCGGCTGAACTCGAAGCTCCAGCCGCCGTACTTGAAGTCCTCGCTCCCGCCGGGGTCCTCCATCACCCCGTCGAGCGAAACGAACTCGGTGACCACGATCTTTCCCATCTTTCACTCCTTGGTCTTGGTCTCTCCGCCGGGATGGATACCATATTCAACCCAAAGGTTGAATACAGGTGCCAGTCGACCAGCTCAGCGATACCTTCTCCGCGCTCGCCGACCCGACCCGGCGGGCGATTCTGGGGCGCCTGGCGGAGGGCGAGGCGACGGTGAACGAGCTCGCCGAGCCGTTCCCGATCAGCGTCCAGGCCGTCTCCAAGCACCTCAAGGTGCTCGAGCGCGCCGGCCTGATCACCCGGGGACGGGCGGCACAGCTGCGGCCGTCGCGGCTCGAGGGAGAGCCGCTCCGGGACGCGGTCGAGTGGCTGCAGCGATACCGTCGGTTCTGGGAGGCGGGGTTCGATCGGCTCGAGGCGCGCCTTCGCGAGACCGACGATGACTGACCCCGGACTCGAGATCACCCGCGTATTCGACGCCTCCCGCGAGCAGCTCTGGCGGGAGTGGACCGAACCCGAGCGGTTCGCGGATTGGTACGGCGGCGCGGAGGCCGAGTGCCCGCTCGACACGGTCTCGATGGATGTCACGCCCGGCGGCCGCTGGCGACTGACCATGCTCTACGGGCCCGATCGCCGCGAGATCCGCTGGAAGGGCGAGTACCGCGAGGTGGTCGAGCCCGAGCGACTCTCGTTCACGGTCACCGACGGGCCGCAGGACACCGGCGAGCTCGTCACCGTCGTCCTCACCGACCTCGGCGACGGTCGCACCGAGATGCTGATGACCCAGAGCGGCGGCGGCCTGTCGCCCGACGGATACAAAGCGGCCGCCCAGGGTTGGGGCAAATTCCTCGACCGGATGGCCGAGCGCTTGGCCGGCGGCTAGTCGGGATCGAGCACGCGGCGCTCGAACAGGGTCGAGAGCACGACCTGGGTCTGCGTGCGGATCACGCCCTGGGTGTCGCGGACCCGCTCCAGTGCCTGCTCGAGGTGCTGCGTGTCGGCGGCGCGCAGGTGCAGGATCGCGCTCGGCGCACCGGCGATCGTGTAGGCCGCCTCGACCTCCGGGTACTCGCCGACGGCGTCGCGGACCTCGTCGCCCGACATCCTTCCCTCGCAGAAGAGCTCGACGAAGGCGTGCGTGTTCCAGCCGATCGCCGCCGGATCGACGTTGGCCGAGTAGCCGCGGATGATGCCGTCGCGCTCGAGCCGGTCGACCCGCCGCTTGATCGCCGGGGCGGAGAGCGCCACCCGGCCGCCGATGTCCTGAAACGAACGCCTGGCGTTCTCCCTGAGCAGCGCAATGATCTGATGGTCTATTTCGTCCATTCAAGCGACCGGTCGAGGGGTGACGCAACGGATAGGCCTTGAGAGCCCTGCGGTAACGGTTGATCATAAAGGAGACGTCCCAGGGCCGAGAGGAGGAGTGCGATGGCGATCGAGATTGCGCCGAAGCCGCCCGTAGCGGCCACCGACGAGATGCCCCTGCTCGGCATCGACCACGTCGAGCTCTACGTCGGCAACGCGACCCAGGCCGCTTACTGGTTCACGCACGCGCTCGGCTTCCGCGAGACCGCCTACGCCGGCCTCGAGACCGGCGTTCGCGATCGTTCCTCGCACGTGCTCGAGCAGGGCCGGGTTCGCTTTGTGCTCACGGCGCCGCTGCTCGGCACGAGCGAGATCGCCCGCCACGTAGCCGCCCACGGCGACGGCGTTCGCGTGATCGCGCTCGGCGTCCCCGACGCCGAGCACGCCTACCGGTATGCCGTCCAGCACGGCGCCCGCGGCGTCCGCGAGCCGTGGGAGGAGTCGGACGTGCACGGGATCGTGCGGATGGCGACGGTCGCCACCTACGGCGACACCCTGCACACGTTCGTCGAGCGAAACGGCTACGAGGGCAACTTCCTGCCGGGCTACGCGCCCGGCGACGCGACCGCCGACGCCGGGCTTTTCGCCGGCATCGATCACGTGGTCGGCAACGTCGAGCTCGGCCGCCTCGACGAGTGGGTCGGTTATTACGAGCGCGTCTTCGGGATGACCGAGATGATCCACTTCACCGACGAGGACATCGGCACCGAGTACTCGGCGTTGATGTCGAAGGTGATGGCCGACGGCAAGGGCCGGGTCAAGTTCCCGATCAACGAGCCCGCCGAGGGCCAGCGCAAGTCGCAGATCGAGGAGTACCTCGAGTACTACGGCGGCCCGGGCGCCCAGCACATCGCGCTCGCGACCACCGACATCGTCGCCACGATCAAGGCGCTCAGGCAGCGAGGCGTGCGTTTCCTCGACACGCCCGACAGTTACTACGAGGAGCTGCCGGGGCGGATCGGCGAGATCGACGAGGACCTCGCCGACCTGCGCGAGCTCGGCATCCTCGCCGACCGCGACGACGAGGGTTACCTGCTGCAGATCTTCACCCAGACGATCGGCGACCGCCCGACCGTTTTCCTCGAGGTGATCGAGCGCCACGGCGCCCGCGGCTTCGGCGAGGGCAACTTCAAGGCCCTGTTCGAGGCGATCGAGCGCGAGCAGGAAAAACGGGGGAATCTCTGATGCGCTACCACAGCCTCGGCGAGATCCCGGCGAAGCGCCATACCCAGTTCCGCGGCAACAACGGCGGCGGCCGCCTGCTGGTCGAGGAGGTGATGGGCTACGAGGGCTTCTCGGGCAACGAGTCGATCCTCTACCACGTCGAGTCGCCGTGCCGGATCGCCGAGGCCGGCGAGTTCACGCCGATCGAACACCACGAGTGGGTCCCCGACGCCCACGTCCACCGCCACCTGCAGACGGCGGCGGTCGAACCGGGGGGCGACCCGCTCGGCGGCCGCCGCTGCCTGATGTGGAACTCGGACCTCGAGGTCTCGCTCTGCAGGCCCACCGCCGAGGCCGAGGGCTTCTACCGCGACGGCGAGGGCGACGAGGTCTTCTTCGTCTGCGAGGGCTCGGGAACCTTGGAGAGCGTCTTCGGCTCGCTGCCGTTTCGCGAGCACGACTACGTCGTCGTCCCCCGCGGGACCACCTACCGCTTCGCCCTCGACGAGGGTCCGCAGACCTGGCTCGTCATGCACACGCCGGGGGAGATCGAAACCCCGAACCGCTACCGCAACCGCTACGGGCAGCTGCTCGAGTCGGCGCCCTACTCGCAGCGCGACTTCCACCCGCCGACCGAGCTCGAGACCCATCGCGAGGGTGGCGAGCACGAGCTCGTGATCCGCGTCCGCGGAGGCCTGCAGCGCTACCTGCTCGACTACCACCCCTTCGACGTCGTCGGCTGGGACGGCTACGTCTACCCGTACACCTTCAACGTCGCCGACTTCGAGCCGCGCACCGGGCGCCTGCACCTGCCGCCGCCGGTGCACCAGACGTTCCAGGGGCCGAACTTCGTCATCTGCTCGTTCTGCCCGCGCGAGCTCGACTACGACCCGCAGGCGGTG
>DATBPT010000136.1:0-2927 GCA_036561205.1 Solirubrobacterales bacterium | reverse complement strand
GCCCTGCTCGCTGCGCAGGTGCGCCAGCAGCGCCGGCAGCTCGACCTCCCCGGGCTGGCGCAGGATCTGCACCGGGGTCGTGGTCTCCGGAGGGTCGTCCGCGGACGAGGTCGCGATCAGGATCCGGCCGGCTCCCTCGGTGAACAGCGGCGCGTCCCAGGGCAGGTCGAGCCGGCCGGAGACGATCACGATCAGCGGGTCGGGCGGCAGCCCGTCGCGCTCGCGCTGCTCGCGCTTGGCCGGGTCGCCGATCACCCGCCCGTAGCGCTCGGCTCGCATCGTCCCGGCGCCGATCATCACCGCGTCGACCCGCGTCCGCAGTCCGACCAGCATTGCCGTGTCGGCGGCGGAGCCGATCGCGCCGGACCGCCCGGCGATCGTCGCGTGGCCGTCGAGGGTGAGCGCGAAGTTGGTGATCACGTACGGGCGCTCGTCGCGGACGCCCGAGATCAGATCGAGCGTCGCGACCTGCTCGGCGACCGTCGTCGGCCCGCAGTCGGGCAGCAGCCTCAGCACGCGGCTACGCCCCGGACTCGATCTCGCGCAGGTGCTCGACATTCGCCCGATCGCCGCCCTCGGCGCTGGGCTCGCCGGCGAACCATGCGTCGAGGATCTCGGTCAGCTCCGCCTCGGACGTGGTCCGGAGGCTGAGCGCGAGCACGTTCGCGTCGTTCCAGCGGCGGGCGCCGTCGGCGGTCGCGGCGTCGCCGCAGAGAGCGGCCCGGATCCCGGCCACCTTGTTGGCGGCGATCGAGGCGCCGGTGCCGGTCCAGCAGCAGACGACGGCCTGCTCCGCTCGGCCCTCGGTGACATCGCGAGCCGCCGCCTCGCTGGCCCAGGCCCAGTCGTCGCGCTCGCCCTCGTCGAGAGCCCCGTGCGGGATCGGCTCGTGCCCGCGCCGGCGCAGCTCGCCGACAACCGCCTCGGCGATCCCCGCCCGTTCGTCTGCCGCGACTGCGATTCGCACCCGGCGATGGTAGTAATCGTCCATGCAGCCCGGGGACTTTCCGCGGATCGCCGACTACGGCTTCCTCTCCGATTGCCATACGGGAGCGCTGGTCGGGCCCGACGGCGCGGTCGAATGGCTGTGCATTCCCCGCTTCGACTCGCCGAGCGTCTTCGGCTCGCTTCTCGACCGCGGCGCCGGCCGTTTTCGGCTCGGGCCGCTCGAGGCGGTGCCGGTGGCCCGTCGCTACCAGCCTGGTACCAACATCCTCGAGACCACGTGGGGCACGGGCACCGGCTGGCTCGTGGTCACCGATCTGCTCACGATCGGTCCGTGGCGCCCCCGTAGCGACGATCCCCACACCCGGCCGCCGCCCGATTACGACGCCGAGTGCGTGCTCCTGCGGGTGGCGACCTGCGTCCAGGGCGAGGTCCCGATCGAGCTCAGCTGCCATCCGATCTTCGACTACGCCCGGGTGCCGCCGGCCTGGGAGCTGGCCGAGGACCGCCACTCGGCGACGACCGATGCCGACGGGCAGCCGGCGACGCTGCTGACCACGGATCTCAATCTCGGGCTCGAGATCCAGCGAGTCGAGGCTCGTCACCTTCTCAAGGACGGCGAGAGCTGCTTCGCCGCGTTCGCCTGGGGCGCGGAGCCGTTTGCCCCCACCAGCTGCGACGAAGCCTTCGCGCGGATCGACAGAACGGCCGATCACTGGCGGCGCTGGCTCGCCAACGGGGACTTTCCCGACCATCCTTGGCGGATTCACCTGCAGCGTTCCGCGCTCACCCTCAAGGGCCTCACCGACGCGCCGACCGGGGCGATGATCGCCGCTCTGACGACGTCGCTGCCCGAGACGCCCGGCGGCGAGCGCAACTGGGACTACCGCTATACCTGGATCCGCGACGCCAGCTTCACCCTCTGGGCCCTGCACGTGCTCGGCCTCGACGAGGAGGCCGACGACTTCGCCCGCTTCATCGGCGACATCTGCTACCAGCACGGAAGCAAGCTGCAGATCATGTACGGGATCGGCGGCGAGCGCGACCTGACCGAGAGCACGCTCGACCAGCTCACGGGCTACGGCGGGGCACGGCCGGTGCGGATCGGAAACGGCGCCTTCGACCAGCAGCAAAACGACGTCTACGGCGCGCTCGTCGACTCGCTCTACATCCATTCGCGCGCCGACCGGATCGTGCCGCCGCAGGTGTGGCCGATCGTCGCCGACCAGGTCGAAACCGCCGCAAAGATCTGGAAGCAGCCCGACCAGGGGATCTGGGAGGCCCGCGGTCCGGCCAAGCACTACGTCTCCTCGAAGCTGATGTGCTGGGTGGCGCTCGACCGCGGGGCGCGCTTGGCGGCCCGGCGCGAGGGCCTCGAGGAGGACGCCGCGCGCTGGCGCCAGATCGCCGACGAGATCCACGCCGACATCCTCGAGCGCGGCGTCTCCGATCGGGGCGTGATGCGCCAGCATTACGAGACCGATGCGCTCGACGCCTCCGTGCTCTTGGCGCCGCTGTTTCGGTTCCTGCCCCCCGATCACGAGGTGATCCGCAACACCGTGCGGGCGATCGCCGACGAGCTCACCGACCACGGCCTCGTCCTGCGCTACCGCGTCGACGAGACCGAGGACGGCCTCCACGGCGAGGAGGGCACGTTCACGATCTGCTCCTTCTGGCTCGTCGCCGCGCTCTCGGAGATCGGCGAGACGGAGCAGGCGCAGGCGCTGTGCGAGAAGCTGCTCGCGCTCGCCGGTCCGCTCAACCTCTACGCGGAGGAGATCGAGCCCCGCAGCCACACCCACCTGGGCAACTTCCCCCAGGCCTTCACCCACCTGGCCCTGATCAACGCCGTAACCCATGTGATCGCCGACGAGCAGCGTGCGGTCGACCAGCCGGGCCGCACGGCTGTGTTCAGCGAGATGCGCGAGATGGCAGCCGGCTAGGTGTAATCCCTGAGCCCGTTGTTTCATCCGGGCCTCCTT
>DATBPT010000135.1:0-10483 GCA_036561205.1 Solirubrobacterales bacterium | reverse complement strand
CGGTCGCCCATCGCCTCGATGGCCGCGTCACGGCGCTCGCCCATCGCCTCGAAGGCCGCATCGCGGCGTTCGTTGAAGCGCTCTCGCGGGGACATCCACGCAAAGCCTAGCCCAGCGAGGGCGCTGGGCAGGGCACACGCTACATCTAGCGGTTCATGTGGGAAGGAAAACGCTAGCCCCAGTAGAATAGGTCGTCCATGGACTGTCCCAGATGTGATCTGCCGACCCGGGTGCTCGAGAGTCGCCGCGCCGATGCCGGCGCCTCCACTCGCAGACGCCGAGCCTGTCCCGCCTGCGGCCACCGCTTCACCACCTACGAGCGCCGCCAGCGCGAGCCGCTGTACGTGATCAAGCGCGGTGGCAACCAGCAGCGCTTCGATCCGGCGAAGCTGCGCGCGGCGCTCCTGCGCTCGACCCACAAGCGCCAGGTCAGCGCCGCCGACGTCGAGGCGCTGGTCGAGCGGGTCGCGATCGCGATCGAGACCGCGGGCGGCGAGCTCGAGGCCGAGCGGATCGGCGAGCTCTGCCTCGAGGGCCTTGCCGAGCTCGACCGGGGTGCCTATCTGCAATTCCTCGGCACCCTGCCGTCGGCGGGTCCGCTGGCGGCCAAGGAGATGGCGGATTTTGCGGACTCGTCGGAACCGCATTCCGTCCGGGGCGCTCGCGAGAGTGCATCGTTACCGGCTCAACCGGGCTGAGGTCAGAGAAAGTCTTGGAGAAGAGGAGCTAGAGGATGGCGGAAATCGCTGCAAATACTGCAAATACGAACGAGGGTGGCCTGACCTGCGAGCGCCGGCACACGAGCCCCGGAGTGCACCCCTTCGACGAGGTCGAGTGGGAGCTCCGCGACGCCGTGATCGGCGACCCCGCCAACCCGGCCTTCGAGCAGCGCGGGGTTGAGTTCCCGTCCTCCTGGTCGCAGAACTCCACCAACATCGTCGCCCAGAAGTACTTCCGCGGCCGGCTCGGCTCCGACCAGCGCGAGAGCTCGGTCAAGCAGATGATCTCCCGGGTCGCAGGGACGATCGCGGGCTGGGGCCGCGACGGCGGCTACTTCGCCTCCGACGAGGACGCGGACGCCTTCGAGGCCGAGCTCACCCACATCCTCCTGCACCAGAAGGCCGCCTTCAACAGCCCGGTCTGGTTCAACGTCGGCTTCGAGGAGCACCCGCAGTGCTCCGCCTGCTTCATCCTCAGCGTCGAGGACACGATGGAGTCGATCCTCGACTGGAACACCAAGGAGGGCACGATCTTCCGCGGCGGCTCCGGCTCCGGGATCAACCTCTCGAACATCCGCGGCTCGGTCGAGCACCTGTCGAAGGGCGGGCTCGCCTCCGGGCCGGTCAGCTTCATGCGCGGTGCGGACTCCTGGGCCGGGACGATCAAGTCGGGCGGCAAGACCCGCCGGGCGGCGAAGATGGTCGTGCTCGACGTCGACCATCCCGACATCGAGGACTTCATCTGGTGCAAGGCCAAGGAGGAGAAGAAGGCCGAGGCGCTTCGCCAGGCCGGCTTCGACATGTCGATCGACGGCGACGGCTTCACCTCGATCCAGTACCAGAACGCCAACAACTCGGTTCGGGTCACGGACGAGTTCATGGAGGCGGCCGCGGCCGACGCCGACTGGGACCTGACCGCGCGCAACGGCGGCCAGACGACGAAGACGGTCAAGGCCCGCGAGCTGCTCGGCCAGATCGCCGAGGCCGCCTGGCAGTGCGCCGACCCGGGAGTCCAATACGACTCGATCATCAACCGCTGGCACACCTGCCCGGAGTCGGGGCGGATCAACGCCTCGAACCCGTGCTCGGAGTACATGCACGTCGACGACTCGGCCTGCAACCTGGCGTCGATCAACCTGATGAAGTTCCGGCGCGCCGACGGCTCCTTCGACGCGGCCGAGTTCGAGCACACGGTCGACACCGTCTTCCTCGCCCAGGAGATCGTCGTCGGCCCGTCGAGCTATCCGACCGAGAAGATCGGCGACAACGCCCGCGCCTTCCGCCAGCTCGGGCTCGGCTACGCCAACCTCGGTGCGCTGCTGATGTCGGACGGGGTGCCGTATGACTCCGACGACGGTCGCAACATCGCCGGCGCGATCACCGCGCTGATGACCGGCCGCGGCTATCGCAAGTCGGCCGAGATCGCCGCCGCGGTCGGCACCTACGACGAGTACCCGAAGAACCGCGAGGCCCACAACGCGGTCATGCGGATGCACCGCGACGCCTCCTACGAGCTCGACCCCGAGGGCGTCAAGGGCGACCTGGTCGAGGCCGCGCGGCGAGGCTGGGACGAGGCGGTCGAGCTCGGCGACGAGCACGGCTACCGCAACGCGCAGGCGACCGTGCTGGCGCCGACCGGGACGATCTCGTTCCTGATGGACTGCGACACGACCGGGATCGAGCCCGACTTCTCACTGGTCAAGTTCAAGGAGCTGGTCGGCGGCGGGCAGATGACGATCGTCAACCAGACGGTGCCGATGGCGCTCGAGACGCTCGGCTATTCAGCGACCGAGGTCGAGCAGATCGAGGCCTACATCAACGACAAGAGCACGATCGTCGGCGCCCCCGGGCTCAAGGACGAGCACCTCGAGGTCTTCGACGTCGCCGTCGGCGAGCGCGCGATCTCGCATATGGGCCACATCAAGATGATGGCCGCGGCGCAGCCGTTCCTCTCCGGAGCGATCTCGAAGACGGTCAACCTGCCGCAGACGGCGACCGTCGACGACATCGCCGACGCCTACACCGAGGGCTGGAAGCACGGGCTCAAGGCGCTGGCGATCTATCGCGACGGCTCGAAGACGGCCCAGGCGCTGCGCACCGACGCCCAGGACGAGGACGACGCCGACGAGGCCGAGCAGCCGAAGCCGGAACGTCGGCGGATGCCGCGCGAGCGCGAGTCGATCACGCACAAGTTCTCGATCGCCGGCCACGAGGGCTACATCACCGCCGGCAAGTACGAGGACGGCTCGATCGGTGAGATCTTCCTCACCGACATCGGCAAGGAGGGCTCGACCCTGCGCGGGATGCTGAACGCGTTCGCGACCGCGATCTCGATCGGGCTCCAGTACGGGGTCCCGCTGGAGACCTTCGTGAAGAAGTTCAGCTACATGCGCTTCGACCCCGAGGGGATCACCGGCAACCCCGAGATCCCGTTCGCGAAGTCGATGCCCGACTACATCATGCGCTGGCTCGGCAGCCGCTTCATCGACGACCTCGACGAGCTCGAGGACCTCGGCATCCTCACCCCGGAGGTGCGGGCGCGCAAGGAGGCGCAGCTGGCGATCTTCACCGACGACACGGCCGCGCCGTCCAACGGCGGCAACGGAAACGGCAACGGCGGTTCCGCGGAACCGCAGGCCACGCCGAAGCCGGCGGCCGCGGCGCTCACCGACACCCCGCCGGTGGTCCCGGCGCGGATGGCGGCGGGCGGCGACCTCGGCCCCGCCTGCGATCAGTGCGGCGGGATGATGCAGCGCACCGGCTCCTGTTACACGTGCTCGTCGTGCGGCAACAACACCGGCTGCGGCTGAGCCCGCAGCCGGCCTGACGGCTTCGGCGCGGCGGCTCACGGCGCGTATGCTGGGGCGACGACCCCACCCGCCACCCAGGAGGACGCCAATGCCGATGCTCGAGCTCACCTATCCCAAGGGAGCGATCGCCCCCGAAGCCCGCGAGGAATTGCTCGAGGAGCTGGCGACGAAGATGCTGGCCGCCGAGAAGGCGCCCGACACCGAGTTCTTCCGCTCGATCACCTGGGTCTATGCGAACGAGGTCGAGCCCGACTCGATCGCGGTCGGCGGTCGGCCGGGGGCCGAGCCGCGCTTCCGCGTCCAGGTCACGGTCCCCGAGGGCGCGCTCTCCGATCGCCGCAAGGGGATCCTGGTCGAATCGTTCAACGAGGCCGTCCTGCGGGCGGCCGGTCTGCCCGAGAGCGAGGGCCTGCGCGTTTGGACGATCATCAACGAGGTCACCGACGGCAACTGGGGAGCCGCCGGCCGGCAGGTCCGCTACAAGCAGCTGGTCGAGCTCGCCGCCGGGGAGCGCGACAGGACCGCCGCACCGGCCTAGCGGCGGTTCGATTCCGCTAGGTGACGCCTTCGAACACCCAGGGTGGGTTCCCGCTTCGAGCCGCGGCCGGGAAGCTCTCGGCATGACGATTCAAAGCCGAGTTTCCCGCAAGTCCATGCTCTTCCTGACCCTGCTCGCGGCGGCGATCGGCTGCCTGCTCTGCCTCGCCGGACGCGCCGACGCGCGCGTCTACTGGGCGCTGCTCGGCGGCTTCGGTGGAGAGGGCGAGATCGGGCGCGCCAACCTCGATGGCAGCGGCAAGGACCGCCACTTCATCCACGGCGCCGTCGGCCCGGTGGCGATCGCGGTCGACGACCGCCACGTCTACTGGATCAACGCCGACGGCGGCACGATCGGCCGAGCGCGCCTCGACGGGTCGAAGGTCGACCAGGACTTCATCGACGGGATCGGCGGCTTCCCGCGAGACCTGACGGTCGCCGACGGCTACATCTACTGGACGATCGGCGAGACCGTCCAGGCGCCCGCCTCGATCGCCCGCGCGAAGCTCAACGGCACCGGCGTCGACCTGGATTTCATCGCCTTCGACCAGCCGGCGGACTTCTCCACCCCGACCGAGATCGAGGTCCAGGGCGGCTACATCTACTGGACCAACGCCTATCCCGTCTACACGATCGCCCGCGCCCGCGTCGACGGCTCCGAGCTCGACCAGAGCTTCATCACCGGGCTCAAGAATCCCTTCGGACTCGCGGTCACCGACTCCTACCTCTACTGGGGCAACCGCGGCACGCACTCGATCTCGAGGGCGAGCATCGACGGAACCGGAACCGAGATCGATTTCATCCCCGACACCGGGCGGATCGGCAGCATCGCCGCCGACGAGCGCTTCCTCTACTGGCCTCACGATGACGACATCATCCGCGCGCGGCTCAACGGCTCGAAGGTGAAGACGCTGATTCCCCACGCCCCGGCCTACTCGGTCGCCGTCGACGGGCTCGGGCCGCGATGACGGAGCCCGGCGAAGAGCCCGAAGCGGAGCTGCCGGCGGACGACGAGCAGGCCGATGAGCCGGGAAGCGAGCGGCGCAAGAACGCGGCCCTGATCGCCCTCGCGGCGCTCGCCGCCGGACTCGGGATCGCGCTCGGGCTGATCCTCTCCGACCCGCCGACGGAGAAGATCTTCGTCACCCAGACCGAGACGACGACCTCGACCGAGACGCCGACCACCACCACCGTGACCACGTCGACGTCCACGAATACGACCACCACCACCACGACCACCGACGAGACCGTCACCTCGACGACGACGACGCCGCCGGAGACGTCCACGGTGACGACGACCGTGACCGGGCCGGGCGCGCCGTAGGCGTCGCACAGCCTCCGGGCACTCGTGCCTGGCAGTGCAGCCAGGCAATTTCCTGCAGCGCAGGGCCCAGATGCCGATAGATGGTCGATGGAAGGTAAGCCGACCTGGCTGTGTCCGACACAGTTCGACCGCGATCGCCTGCTCGACATGGAGGCGAAGCTGCGGCGCGCCCGCGTGATCATGTACGGCTCGCTCGGAATCGTGTTCGTGATCGGCAGCTACTGGATGGGGCCCTGGATCCTGCTGCTGCTTGCCGGCTCGGTGATCGGCTACGCGCTGCTGCAGCCGTTGATCGATCGCGTCGAGCGCCCGGAGTACGTGATCGCCGCCACCGTCATCAACGCTCAGGTCCTGATCGGAATCGGGATCGCGCTCACCGGCGGCCCGCTGAGCCCGGCGATCCCGGTGCTACTGCTGCCGATCGTTACCCTGCCGGCCCGCTTTCCCGCCCGCGGAGTGGTCGCGGGCGTCGGGATCACGATCACCGTCCTGCTCGCCGCCACGGTCGGCGCCGATCCGGCCGCGTTCGTCGACGACCCGACCTACACCCTGGTCGGGCTCGCCGCGATCGCCGGCCTGGCCGCTTTTGCCCACACGCTGATGAGCTCGGAGATCCAGCAGCGCGCCGACGCGACGCTCGATCCGCTGACCGGCCTGCTCAACCGCAAGGCGCTGGCGACGCGCTTCGCCGAGATCGCCGAGCAGGCGGCGCTCAGCGACGGCTGGGTCTCGGTGATCGAGTGCGACCTCGACCGCTTCAAGCGGGTCAACGACGAGCACGGCCACGGTCGCGGCGACGCCGTGCTCAAGGACGCCGCGTACACGCTGCGCAAGAACCTGCGCACATTCGAGCTCGTCTACAGGCTCGGCGGAGAGGAGTTCCTGATCGTCCTCCCGGGCATCGGCCTGGCGGAGGCCGAGGCGGCGGCGGAACGGGTGCGGGCCGGGATCGAGAAGGCGCGGCCGGGCAGCCTGCCGGTGACCGCGTCGCTCGGCGTCGCCGCCGCGCGCGGCGACCAGGTTCAGTTCGAATCGCTTTGCCGGCGCGCCGACTCGGCCCTTTACGAGGCCAAGCACAACGGGCGCAACCTGGTCGTCGTCGACCGGACAGAGGCCGACGATCCGAAGCCGATCGCGAGCCTCACGCCGGTCACCGCGCCCGCCTGAGCGCCGCCGCTCATCCGTGGCGGCGCAGGAACTCGCGCACCCGGTCGCGTGACGGGTAGCGCCCCCCGTACAGCGACGAGACGTGGCCGCCGTTGCGGACGACCATGAAGCGGGAGTCGGCGAAGTCGTCGGCGACCATCCTGCCCTCGGTCGGGCTGGTGACATCGTCGAGCTCGCCGGAGATGACCAGGGTCGGCATCGCCGGCGGCGGCGCTCCGGGTGGGGCCGGCGGTTCGTAGAGCGCGCTCGGCCGCGGCCAGGCCAGGCACTCGAGGTAGCCAGCGCTCGCGGACAGAGCCACCTCTCGCGGGGTGAACGGAGCGAACCTCCGCTTCGGATACGCCGCGACCGCGGCGCGCAGCTCGCGGCGGCGCGCAGCGGCACCGGACTCCTTGTCCCAGAGCATCGGATAGTCGTTGCAGCTCACCGCGAGCTCGTCGCCGCGCGAGTAGAAGCGAGGGTTTCCGTAGCCGCTGCTGCCCGGATCCGTGAGCCGCTTGTAGGGCCCGCGATTGCCTCCCAGGTAGCGGCTCACCGCCCGGTCGATCTCGAGGTAGCTGCGAAGCGGCGGCTCGTAGCCCGAGGAGGCGATCGCGTCGAGCAGCGGGCCGACCCCGCGCGGCGTGCGCCGCAGCAACGCCACCGCCCGGCGCAGGCGCGCGGCGGGGTCGCCGTGGCAGCGCGGGGAACGCTCGCAGGCGATCCGGAGCGAGCGGATCCCGGTTCGCCAGAGGCTCGGGTACCAGGCGCTCTCGCCGCGCACCGGGTAGGCGCTGTCGAGGACCAGCGATCGCAGGGCGTCGCCATGGCGAAAGGCATAGGACTGGGCGAGGAAGGTGCCGTAGGAATCGCCGTAGAGGTCGATGCGATCGAAGCCGAGCGCGCTGCGGACCGAATCGATGTCGTCGGCCGCCGCCGAGGTTCGAAAGGAGGCGTAGTCGCGACCGAGCAGGCTCGCGCACTGGGCGACCCCGCCGCGATCGGAGCCGCGGCCGCGCTGCAGCTTCGGGCAGTCGATCGCCCGCGAGTGGCCGGTGCCGCGCATGTCGACGAGCACCAGCTCGCGCCTGTCGAGCAGGTGTCCGAACAGGTGTATGTAGTAGCGGGAGCTGCCGATCGAGCCGTAACCGGGGCCGCCCTCGACGGCGAAGATGGCGCCCTGCGAGGGCCGGTGGCGGCGGCTTCGGCCGCGGACCGCGTAGCGGATCGGGATCGTCCCCAGCGACGGATCGGCGCGTTCCAGGGGCACCGTCAGGGTGCCGCAGCGAAGCTTCTGCGGGCGAACGTGCTTGGGACAGGCGCCGAGCTTCGCGTCCGCGTCCGCGTCCGCCGGGGGGCGTGCCTGCGCGGGCGCGCCGAGGGCGAGCAGCGAAACGATGGAGACGGCCGCGAACGAGACACCGCGCATGGCCGCAATTGTCGCGGCTGCGACCCGCGCGCAACCTAAACGCCGCGTCCGCTTGGATTCCCCCATGCCCCGCGAGCGAGTCTCCGCCGCCGAAGCCCGCCGCCTGGCGCTCTCGGCGCAGGGCTTCGCCGATCCGCGACCGACGGCCGAGCCCGGCGGCTGGGACCTGAGACGGGTGCTGAAGCGCGTCGGCCTGCTGCAGATCGACTCGGTCAACGTGCTCGAGCGCGCCCACTACCTGCCGGCCTTCAGCCGCCTCGGCCCATACAGCCACGAGCTCCTCGACGGGCTCTCGCACCGGGCCCCGCGGCGCCTGTTCGAGTACTGGGGCCACGAGGCCTCGCTGCTGCCGGTGGAGCTGCAGCCGCTGCTTCGCTGGCGCATGGCGCGCGCCGCCGATGACGCCTGGGGCGGGATGCGCCAGGTCCAGCGCGAGCGCCCCGCGCTCGTCGCCGAGGTGCTCGAGCAGGTTCGCGAGCGCGGTCCGCTCGCCGCCTCGGAGCTGAACACCGAGCGGCCGCGGCGAAGCGGTCCCTGGTGGGACTGGTCGGACTCCAAGCGGGCGCTCGAATTTCTCTTCTGGTCGGGCCAGGTGACCGCGGCGCGGCGGCGGCGCTTCGAGCGCCTCTACGACCTGCCGGAGCGGGTGCTGCCGGCGAAGGTTCTGGCGACCCCCACCCCGGAGCCCGCCGAGGCGCAGCGCGAGCTGGTGCGGATCGCTGCGCGCAGCCTCGGTGTCGCCGCCGAACCGGACCTGCGCGACTACTTCCGCCTGCCGACCGCGGAGAGCAAGGCCAGGGTCGCCGAGCTGGTCGAGGCGGGTGAGCTGATCGCGGTCGAGGTCGAGGGCTGGGGGCGCACCCAGGGATATCTGAGTCCCGCGGCCCGGATCCCGCGCCGCGTCGACGCCGCGGCGCTGATCGGGCCGTTCGATTCGCTGATCTGGCAGCGGCGCCGGGTCGAGCGGATCTTCGGCTTCGAGTTCCGGCTCGAGATCTACGTCCCGGCGGCCAAGCGCCGCCACGGCTACTACGTGCTTCCGTTCCTACTCGGCGATTGCCTCGTCGCCCGCGTCGACCTGAAGGCCGATCGCGGAAACGGCGTCCTGCGCCTGCGCACGCTTCACCTCGAGGACGGCGCGCCGGCGGCGACGCGGGAGGCCCTGCGCGCCGAGCTCGAGCTGCTCGCAGCCTGGCTCGGGCACGAGTTCGACGACCAGATCTAAGTGACTTGGTATCATCACTTCAGAAAGTAAAGCGGCTTCCCATGGACAAGCCCAGGCACAAGGATTGAACAGATGCAACTCCTGCTCGTACCTCTCGACGACAGCATCCTCTTCCCCGGCATGACCGCGACGATCGCGGCCGAGGTCGGCGAGGCCGAGCAGGTCTTCCTGCTGCCGAGGCCCGACGGCGAGTACGCCAACATCGGCACGATCGCCGACGTCGTCGAGACCGGTCGCCTTCCGGGCGGGATCAACGTGGTCACGCTCACCGGCGTCCAGCGCGGGCGCGCCGGCACGGCCTCGCCGGCGCCCAACGGCGAGCTTGCGATCGACGTCGAGCCGCTCACCGACACCGTCCCCACCGAGGGGCGGATCCGCGAGCTCGAGCGCGACTACCGCGCCGTGGTCGAGGAGATCCTCGACCTGCGCGGCGATGACGGACGCGTCGCGGCCTTCCTGCGCTCGATCTCAGAGCCCGGCCCGCTCGCCGACACCTCCGGCTACAGCCCCGACCTGTCGCTCCCCGACAAGCAGCGGCTGCTGGAGACCGTCGACGTCACCGAGCGGCTCGAGCTGGCGCTCGAGCTGCAGCGCGAGCGCCTCGCCGAGCTTCAGGTCCGCAAGCGGATCCGCGACGACGTCGAGACCGGCGCCCAGGCCCAGCAGCGGGAGTACTTCCTGCGTAAGCAGATGGAATCGATCCGCAAGGAGCTGGGCGAGGACGAGGGCTCGGTGGCCGAGGAGTACCGCGCGAAGATCACCGAGTCGGCGATGCCCGACGACGTCCGCGAGCAGGCCGAGCGCGAGCTCGGGCGGCTCGAGCGCATGGGCGATTCCACCGGCGAGTCGTCGATGATCCGCACCTACCTCGATTGGCTGCTCAGCGTCCCCTGGGGCGAGCGCTCCGACGAGCGCCTCGACCCGGTCGCCGCCCGCGAGGTGCTCGACGCCGATCACGCCGGCCTCGAGGACGTCAAGGACCGGATCACCGAGTACATCGCCGTCCGCGGCCTGCGCCGCGACCGCGGTCTCTCCGACGAGGGCCGGGGCGCCGGCGCGATCCTCACCCTGATCGGCCCCCCGGGAACCGGCAAGACCTCGATCGGCGAGTCGATCGCCCGCGCCACGGGGCGCGAGTTCGTGCGCATGTCCCTGGGCGGGGTCCGCGACGAGGCCGAGATTCGCGGCCACCGCCGCACCTACATCGGCGCGCTGCCGGGCCGGATCGTCCGCGCCTTGCGCGACGCGAAGACGATGAACCCGGTGATCCTGCTGGACGAAGTCGACAAGGTC